>JBDZVC010000187.1:0-8212 GCA_040255475.1 Phyllobacteriaceae bacterium
CTTCCGGAGATGACCACGCCCGGCACCCGTCGTCGGCTGGCGGAAGCCTTCGACGGCGCGCCAATCTCGGAATATTGGTGATTCCGGGCGCAATCCCCGGCATTTCCGCTTGCGATCCCGTCAGGACTGGAAAATACTGCCGGTGCAGTTTGCTGCCCGCCATTGCCGCAATGTCGCCGCGTCCATAGGCATAACGGGCAGAAGATGGAGATCGGCCGGGGCGGGCGATATTCCATCCATGAATAGAACAGAAGCTTTCGACGTTGGTCGAAACCGTCCGTGTTGTGACCGGGAAAAGAAACATTGGGCAGCATCCCGCCCGTTTACTTTACCGCAAGCGGACATCTCTGCCCGGCGCCGAATGCTTGCTTTGAGCCGAATGAGGGATTAACCACTGCGATACGTCGCGAGAGAGGGCCCTTTCTCGACAGATAAAATTTCAGTGGCGAGTAAAGGGATTGGTTAACCAAGCTTGTCGATAATTTTAGATCAGTCGGCCATCGGTGGTGGGCGCCGGGGCACCTGGCCCGTCTCAACCGCACGCGGGATCGTGGCGGCCGGAACCGATTGTCTGCGCGTAACGAGTAAAGTTCGATTGGCTGGTATGGCGTACGCAAGCGACACGATCTGGGATGATTATCCGCGCGGAAATATCCGCCTCCCTTCGATCCCCACAAGCTGGCTGGTCTCCGCCGCGGCCGTACTGGGACTGGGTGTGGCACTTGCAGGCTGGTCGCTCGCCACGGTAGCCGCTGTGCACCGGATGGAGACCTCGCTCTCCTCGACGCCGACCCTTTTGCCAGAAAGCGCCTTCGCGCCCGGCGCGGTCGCGCTTTTCGATCCCACGCATCGCGTCAAGCATGTCGCCGACGGGATCCAGCAACGTCTGGCCGGCCCCGCGTCTCGCGTAGCTCAGGACATATCAGCTTCGAGCGGAGCGGAAACGGTCATCCACGCGAAATCCGGGCGAATTAGCGCGCCCTCCGCCCAGCCGGAGCGGACCGCATCGAACATGCCGGCACAGGAGCGTTTCGGCGAGACCGCATCCGAGGCTGCCGCAATCGCGCACCAGCGTGCATCCGCCTTCATCCGTTCGCGGCTCGCCGCTGCCGGATCCGTCAAATCCGCACGCGTTGCCATGGCGCCTGTCGCCAGGCCTTCTGCCGAACAAGCGGCCCCAGCGACGAAAGAGGCCTTCGCGCTCCCGGAAAAAGTGGCCCTCGTCCCACAGATACCGTCGGAGAACCGTTTCGCGCATGAAGTCGCCACGGCCATCCCGACATTGCTGCACGACGCGCCATCGGCCAAGCGCTTCGGTCCACGTGGCAACGACGCCGAGAAGCCCTCGAGGATCGCTCTCGCCGTCATCGACGCGGAACTGAAGGAAGAAGCCGTTTCCTCGCCTCCCCTGCCGAGCGCGCCGCCGGCGCGAAGCGCGGCACTTCCGACCGACGACGCAACGAAAGAGGATGACGCGCGAACCGACGATTCGCTTGCCGAGAGCATGCCCGACAATGTGCCGCTGCCGACGCGACGTCCCGAATGGGAAAAGCCGGCGTCGGTGGCCCGCGTCGAGCAGGCGCCAGCGGCTCGCACGGAGCAGGCACCGGTAGCCCGTACGGAGCCGGCGCCGTCGCGTTCGTCCAACACCGTAATGGCCTACGCCAAGCCCGACGACGGCGAGGACACCGGCCCGCTATCCGGCCTTGCCAGGCTCTTCGAAAGAAAGCCGCGCCTTCCCGGCCTTGGCAGCGGCGTTGCCGTCTACGATATCCGCAATGCCGTCGTATACATGCCGAACGGGGAGAAACTCGAAGCGCATTCTGGCCTTGGCAGATTTGTCGACAAGCCGCGCTATGTCGAGGAGAAGGGTCGCGGCCCGACACCCCCGAACACCTACAAGCTCGTTTTGCGCGAGCGCCGTTTTCATGGCGTGGAGGCCATCCGGCTGCTGCCGGTCGACGGCAGGAACAAATATGGCCGCGATGGTCTGCTTGCCCATACCTACATGTTGCGCGGCGGCCTTGCGCAATCGAACGGGTGTGTCGTTTTCAAGGATTACAAGCGTTTCCTGGAAGCGTTCAAACGGGGCAAGGTCACCCGCATGGTGGTGGTCCCGGATTTGTCGCATGCTTCTCCGGCCGTTATGGCGTCGGCGGCGCACGGCGCATAGCCCGTTTCGCGGTAACCCTCTGCACTCATCGCACCCATCGGGCGACAAGCCGTGCAATGGGGGCGCCCAGAACGAGCACAAAAAAGAAACGCACTGCCTGCAACGCCATGACCAGCGACAGGTCGACCTTGCCGCTTGCCGCGGCGATGATGGCGATGGAATCCATGCCGCCGGGGCTCGTCGCCAGATAGGCGGTGAGGAGATCGATCCCGAGTATCCGGCTGAGCAGGAAAGCGAGCGCGCAGCAGAACAGGATCAGCGCGAGGATCGACGCGACGATCTGTGGAAGCGCTCGTGCCGCATGGCGTACCACCTGCCGCGTGAAGCTGAGGCCGATCGACCAGCCGATCAGCGCATAGCCGATCACCAGCAGCCATTCGGGCAGTTGGAAGCTCGCGTAGTCGTAAAGATGGAGCACCGTCCCGACAACCATCGGCGCCAGCATCGCGCCCGCAGGGATCTTCAGGAACACGCCGAACGGTACGCCAAGAGCGATTAGCGCCACCGTCCACGAAAAGCTTGCTGGATCGATGGCGGGAAACCAGACGACAGCCGGTGCCGGGACATCGCTTACCTCGGCAAAGAAACGCGCAACTATCGCCGCTGCTGCCGCAACGAAGATCACGCGCAGATATTGCATGAACGCTACAAGGCGCGCGTCGGCCCCGAACGCTTCCGCCATCAGCACCATCGCCGTCGCGCCACCGGGCGAAGCGCCCCAGACGCCGACGGTTCCCGGCAGCACGCGCCACCGGCTTATGAGATAGCCAAGCAGGCTGGAGGCCATCAGAACCGACAGCACGACAGGCAAGAAGAGCAGCCACTCCCGTTGGAAGGTCGTCAGGATCTGCGGCGTCAGCGACTCTGCGATAAGGATGCCGATGATCCCCTGCGCTATCCGGTAGAATGTGATCGGAACGCGGACGGTCGCGCCATTGACACCGGCGACCACGCCGGCGGCCATCGGTCCGAGGAAGAGCGCCGCCGGAATGCCCATCATCTCCAGCACGCCGCCCACAAGCATCGAAATCACGACGATCATCGCCCATTGCAGCGTCGCCGGCCGGCCGGACAGGCGCGCTGGAGCGATCTCCTCCACGGATTTATCCATAAGACGGGAATCTCATGACCCCGACCATGGGCCACCGGGCGCGACATTTCAACGACGGCGGCTCAGGAGGAGGCCGAATGATCGGTTTGCCGGGGTGATTACTTTTCGGTGAATTGCGCTCCGGACAATCCTTGCGCAAAGTGGCCCAGTCTGTTGGCCGCTCAGCGTCTATGACACATCTTCCATTTCGTGCTCTGCAGGCTCCTCCGTTGGACCAGACCGATTCCCGATCCGTGACCCGACCCCGCATCATCGCCCCCGACGGCCTGGAAACGCCGAGACGCCAATGGGCGTGGGCGACGATCATGGTCGGCATCACCCTCGCAGTGCTCGACGGCACGATCGCCAACGTGGCATTGCCGACCATCGCGGCCGACTTCAACGCAAGCCCTTCGGTCTCGATCTGGATCGTCAACGGCTACCAGTTGGCGATCGTCACCACCCTCCTGCCCTTCGCGTCGCTCGGCGAGATATACGGCTACAGGCGCATCTATCTCTTCGGCGTCGTCGTTTTCACCCTATCGTCCCTTGCCTGCGCGCTCTCCGGTTCGCTGGAACTGCTCACCGCTTCCCGCATCGTCCAGGGCATCGGCGCCGCAGGCCTGATGAGCGTGAACTCGGCACTCCTTCGCTACATCGTGCCGCGTGTGAAATTCGGCACCGCCATCGGCCTCAACGCTTTGGTGGTAGGCGCCAGTTCGACCATCGGCCCCACGCTCGCCGGCTCCATTCTCGCGGTCCTAAGCTGGCAGTGGCTGTTCGTCATCAACGTGCCGCTCGGCATACTGACCGTCATCATGGGTTGGCGGAGCCTGCCCGAGAACGATCTTGCCGATCGCCCGTTCGACCTCATCAGCGCCATCCTGAGCGCATCGTCGATCGGCCTGATCGTGACGACGATCGACAGCGTCGGCCATGGGCTGTCGCCGACATTGATTCTTCTGCAGGCGGGACTTTGTGTCCTGGCCAGCACGCTGCTCGTCAGGCGGGAACTCGGGATGCGTGATCCACTCCTGCCGCTCGACCTTCTCAAAATACCCGTCTTCGCGCTTTCGATCGGAACCTCGGTCGCATCATTCACCGCCCAGATCCTTGCCTATGTCTCGCTTCCCTTCATCTTCCAGAATATCTACGGCTTCACCCCCGCCGAGGTTGGCATGCTCATTGCCCCTTGGCCCGCTGCCGTAGCCATCATGGCGCCGATATCCGGCAAGCTCTCGAATCGTCACTCGACGGCGCTGCTTGGCAGCACCGGCCTTATCCTTCTGGCCGCCGGCCTTTTGCTTCTGGCGTTCCTGCCGCGGGATCCCTCGATTGCGGGCATCGCCTGGCGCATGGCGCTATGCGGCATCGGCTTCGGCTGCTTCCAGTCTCCCAACAACCGAACGCTCATCCTGTCCGCGCCGCGTGAACGCAGCGGCGCCGCGAGCGGCATGCTCGGCACCGCAAGGCTGACGGGCCAGACGATCGGTGCGGCGCTGGTCGCCCTTTTCCTCGGCCGGCTTGGCCTGGCGGGTGCGACCACGGCACTTCTGGTCGGTGCGGGTTTCGCCATCCTCGCCGCGATCGTCAGCGTTTCGCGCTACGGCCGGGAAAACCAGGCAAAATATTGAAGGCCGCGAAAGTCCGGCCGCGTCAGGCGAACGGGATGGATACGGTTCCCGGCGGCAGCTTCGCCTCGTCGTCCGGCTCGACATGGATCACCACCCGGACGCTCGGGATCTCGGCCTTCAGCGCCTCCTCGATCCGGTCGCAGATCACATGGCTGTCGCCGACGCTCATCGCCGCGTCCACGACGAGATGGAATTCGATGAAAGTCGCGCGGCCGGCGATCCGCGTCTTGAGATCGTGGACCTCGAGCGCGCCGCCCGCATTGGCCGAGATGATGCCGCGAATGCGGATCGACTGCTCCGCATCGACACCCACATCCATCAGGCCCTGAACGGAAGCGCCGATCACGTGCCATCCCTGGTAGAGGATATTGATGGCGACCGCGATGGCAAGCAATGGGTCGAGAACCGTCCATCCCGTCGAAATCGCGGCGACGAGACCGATGATGACACCGACCGATGTCCACACATCCGTGAGGAGGTGGCGCCCGTCCGCATCGAGTGCCGGCGATCTTTCCTGTCGTCCGGCGCGGATCAGGACCCATGCCCAGCAGGCGTTGAGCACGCCGGCAATCGCGTTGATGCCGAGGCCCGACCACGGCCGCGCGAGCGGCACAGGCGATTGCAGCGCGAGAAACGCCTCGCGGAAGATGAGGAGCGCCGCGACGATGATCAGCGCCCCCTCGACCACGGCCGACAGATATTCGGCCTTGTGGTGGCCGAACGGATGGTTCTCGTCCGCCGGCATGTGGCTGACGCGAATTGCCCAAAGCGCGAAGAAAGAGGCGATCACGTTGACGATCGATTCCAGCGCGTCGGAATAAAGCGCGACGGAATCGGTAATCCACCAGGCGACGAATTTCAGCGCCAGGACGGCGAGCGCCACCGGGATCGACCAGAAGGCGAGCTTGGCGACTCTGCGCTTGGCTGTCTCTTTCGACCGGGCCGCCATCCCTAGTCCCCCCGCCCCTCAGTCAGGCTGCCTTTTCCTTCGCCCGGCGCGGCAGGTGCGCCACCACGTTCTCGATCATCCGCATACCGGCGTTCTGTCCGAGGGTCATGATCGACTCGGGATGGAATTGAACGGCCGCGACCGGCTCCTTGCGGTGCTCGAAGGCCATGATGACGCCGTCATCCGTCTCGGCGGTGACGACGAAATCCTCGGGCAGGCTGGCCGGATCGGCGAAGATCGAGTGGTAGCGCCCGACCGTCACCTCCCCGGGCAGGCCGGAGAATATGACGCCCTCCTTGCTCACCTTGATGCGGGAAGGCTTGCCGTGCATCGGCAGCCGCAACTGCCTGAGCGTGCCGCCATAGGCTTCGGCGAGCGCCTGCAGCCCGAGGCAGACGCCGAAGATCGGCACTTCGCGCCGACGCGCCATTTCGATCGTGGCCTTGCAGCCGAAGTCGGACGGCAGGCCCGGCCCGGGCGAAAGCACGACCAGATCGGGATTGAGCCGCTCGAACATTTCCTCGGCGACCGGCGTACGCACCGTAGTGACCGCCGCGCCCGTCTGGCGGAAATAGTTGGCAAGCGTGTGGACGAAGGAATCCTCATGGTCGACCAGGAGCACATTGACCCCTTTCCCCACCGGCGAGCCGCCGCGCTCGACATGCGCCGCATTTCCGGCCCGTGCATCGCGGATGGCAGCGAGCATGGCCGAGGCCTTGAGCTCGGTTTCGGCTTCCTCTTCCTCCGGCACGGAATCGTAGAGCAGCGTCGCCCCCGCCCTCACTTCCGCGACACCGTCCTTGATCCGGATCGTGCGGAGCGTCAGTCCGGTGTTGAGATCGCCGTTGAAATGCACCATGCCGATCGCCCCGCCATACCAGGCGCGCGGGCTCTTCTCGTGGTTTTCGATGAAACGCATCGCCCAGAGCTTCGGCGCACCGGTTACGGTCACTGCCCATGCATGCGAGAGGAAGGCGTCGAAGGCGTCCATTCCCTCGCGCAGCCGTCCTTCTATATGATCGACGGTGTGGATCAGCCGCGAATACATCTCGATCTGGCGGCGGCCTATCACCCGAACCGAACCCGGCTCGCAAACGCGGCTCTTGTCGTTGCGGTCGACGTCGGAGCACATGGTGAGTTCCGATTCGTCCTTCTTGGAATTCAGGAGCTTCAGTATCTGTTCCGAATCCGAGAGCGCGTCGTCGCCGCGCTTGATGGTGCCGGAGATCGGACAGGTTTCGACGCGTCGTCCATTGACCCGCACGAACATCTCGGGCGAGGCGCCGATCAGATATTCACGGTCGCCGAGATTGATGAAGAAGGAATAGGGCGACGGGTTGATCGCCTTCAACCGCCGCGCAATCTCCGACGGCCTGCCTTCGCAGCGCTCCTGGAATTTCTGGCCGGGCACTACCTCGAAGAGGTCGCCGCGCAGGAAACTTTCCTTCGCTTTCTCGACCAGCCGGGCATATTCGCCGGGTTCATGGTCCGAGCGCGGTGGAATCCGGTCGGAAGGCTGGAAGGGAGTCTCCGCTCCTTCGCGCGGCAGGCCCGCCGTCGTCCAGCCGTCGCCCGCAAAATCGTAGCGATCGAGCCACGCCGCCGCGGAATAGTGATCGACCACGAGGATCTCGTCCGGCAGGTAGAGCACCACGTCGCGCTGGTCGTCGTCCCGTTCAAGCTTGTATTCGACCGTATCGAACTGGAAGGCGAGGTCGTAGCCGAAAGCGCCGTAGAGGCCGAGATTGGCATCTTCCGCCGATTTGAACAGTGCCACGATGGCGCGCAGAACCGTGAACACGGTCGGGGCCCGTGAGCGCTCCTCCTCGGTGAAGGCGCGGCTGGGCTCGGCGACCTTCAACGTCACGGCACCTACGCCGCTCTCCAGAAGCGTCACCTCGTCCAGGGCCTCGACCGCGCGGACGATTGCCGGCAGCATCACCCGCCCGCGGCCGTTCAAGGCCTCGATCCGCATCGAGCGTCCCTTGGCGCTGATGACGAGCGGCGGGTCGATGATCGCCGTATCCCACCGCGTATAGCGACCCGGATATTCGTAATTCGAGGAAAAGACGGCCCCGCGCCTCGAATCGAGCGCATCGATGAAGCGCTCGATAGCGCCGGCATAGGGCGTGCCATGCCGCGCCCGTGTGATCGACAGGCCGCCGGCCGTCGAATAGCGCTCGGCGCCGTCTTCAAGAGTTTCGATCGTCATTCCTGCGTTCCCTTCTGATCTCGCACGGAGCCGGGAAACAAAATGGCCGCCCGGAGCATCCGTTGCGGCCACCACAATCTTCATACGCACACGCGTCGACCGGCCGCTGTCAGCAGCCCCACCACCAGACGGTCTTGATCGAAAGCGCGGTCAT
>JBDZVC010000659.1:0-1628 GCA_040255475.1 Phyllobacteriaceae bacterium
GATCGGCGCGACGATGGTCGCCATCCACATCGCCATCGAGAACATGATGCGGCTTTCCTGCCGCGCCTTCCCGCGCAGGAGATGCCAGGCCGCGACGCCGCCGACGACGAGCGCGGTCGTCAGGTAGGCGGCGATCACCATGTGCACGAGGCGGTATGGGAAGGACGGGTTGAAGATGATCGCCCACCAGTCGAGCGGAACGAACTGGCCGGCCTCGTTGGTGCCGTAGCCCTGCGGCGTCTGCATCCAGGAATTGGCCGACAATATCCAGAAGGCCGAAAGGAGCGTGCCGAGGGCGACGAGGAGGGTGGCGAGGAAATGCAGCCCCTTGCCGACGCGTCCCATGCCGAAGAGCATGACGCCGAGGAAACCGGCTTCGAGGAAAAACGCCGAAAGGACCTCATAGGCCATCAGCGGCCCCAGGATCGGGCCGGTCTTGTCGGAGAACGCCGACCAGTTGGTGCCGAACTGGTAGGACATGACGATGCCGGAGACGACGCCCATGCCGAAGGCGACGGCGAAGATCTTCAGCCAGTAGCGGAAAAGGTTGAGGAAGGCGTCACGGCCCGTCCACAGCCACAGCCCCTCCAGCACGGCGAGATAGCTCGCCAGCCCGATCGAGAGCGCCGGGAAGATGATGTGGAAGGACATGGTAAAGGCGAACTGCGCCCGCGCCAGCGTGATGGCGTCGATCCCTTCGAACATCGCCCTCTCCTTTCGCTGCTGCCGCCGCGGTTGAGGCGGAACGAAGCTTATCCGATTTTCGTTCCCGATGCTCGCGACACGCGGCCGCGCGGCATTTATGTATTATTCTTTAGCTCAAGCCCGTACGCCGCTGACGCGGCTGGGCTCCGTGGGGGCGCACCGTCAGGCGCGACGCCCGGTCGGGCGTTGTCGGGGAGTACTTGTTTGAAGGTCGTTGTTGTTATGAGTGTCCTTCTCGTCCTCCGCCCCTCCTCGCCCCCTATGGGAGAGGATAGGGAGCCCCGGTGAGGCAAGGCCGAACCGTTGGGCGAACTTGGTGAGGGGTGAACGCCGACAAAATAAGCTTGCGCCTTTCGCCGGTTCACGCTTTCAATGCAGGCACGCTGGAGGGACGGCGACAACATAATCCTGGATGAGGAGAGGGAACCTGATGAGATATCTATCGACGCTGCTTGCGGCGACCGCGATGACGGCCATGACGGCGACGGGGGCGCTGGCCGACAAATGGGATATGCCGATGGCCTATCCGGCCAGCAATTTCCATTCCGAGAACGGCGTGAAATTCGCCAAATGCGTGGCGGACGGAAGCGGCGGCAAGCTCGAGATCACCGTCCATGCCGGCGGGTCGCTGTTCAGCGGCAACGACATCAAGCGCGCGGTGCAGACCGGACAGGCGCCGATCGGGGAGCGGCTGATCTCGGCGCATGCCAACGAGAACCCGCTCTTCGGCATCGATTCCATCCCCTTCCTCGCCACTTCCTTCGATGCTTCGGAGAAGCTCTGGAAGGCGGCCAAGGACAAGATGGTCGCGCTGCTCGACAGCCAGAACCTGACCTACATCTACGCGGTCGCATGGCCGCCGCAGGGTCTCTACACCAAGAAGGACGTGAACTCCGTCGCCGACCTGAAGGGCGTCAAGTTCC
>JBDZVC010000188.1:0-8188 GCA_040255475.1 Phyllobacteriaceae bacterium
GCGGCTTGGCGCGCAGCACATAGCGGCCGCTTTTCGCACGCAAAAGATAGGTCGGATTCGACTGGCCTGAATTGAATTTTTCGATCGCTTCAAGCCCGGAAAAGCCCGGAACTTTCGCTTCCAGATAGGGCCCGAGCGAGGCCTGATCGAGCGTATTCGGATCGGTCAAGCCGTCTCTTCCTTGCGTTCGAGCACCGTCAGAGTGAGCCAGCGGGCGGTTAGCGCGGGCTTCCTGGAATTCTCGATCTCGATCGTCACGTCGTAGCTGGACTGGATCCAGCCGGATGGGCGGACATTGAGGTCGGCCAGCGAGAAGCGCGCTCGCACGCGCGCGCCTGTCTTGATCGGCGCCTGGAAGCGGACGCTTTCGAAGCCGTAATTGATGCCCATGCCGGAGCCCTCGATGGGGTGCAGCGTCTCGAAGGCGAAGGTCGAGAGGAGCGAGAGCGATAGGAAACCGTGCGCGATGGTGCCGCCGAAGGGCGTCTCGCGGGCGGCGCGCTCCGGGTCGACATGGATGAACTGATGATCGTCGGTAGCGTTCGCGAACTGGTCGATCATCTCCTGCGTAACCGTGCGCCAGGGAGAGACGCCCACCTCAGTGCCTACCGCGGCCTTTACCTGGTCCACGGTGACAGGTTCCAACTTGTATGCCGACATCTTCGCCGCTTGTCTCGCCGCTTTATCGAACGTCCTTGAACAGTCTCATGCCGTGATTGACGGACTCGCCCCCGTCGATCGGCAAGATGGCGCCGGTCACGTATGAACCGGCCCTCGAACATAGATAGAGCGTCGCCCCGGCAATGTCACTCGGGGCTCCGATCCGGCGGAGCGGCACGTGGCTGGCCACGATCCCGGCCTTCTCCTCGGTGGCTGTCGCAAATGCCGTCATGCGGCTCTGGAAGGGGCCGGGTGCGAAGGCGTTGACGGTGATGAACTTCTCCGCGAACTCGTTGGCGAGCGTGCGGGTCAGATGATGCACAGCTGCCTTCGAGGCGGTGTAGGAATAGGCGCCGTCCGCCATCGGCTGCGTGCCCATGACCGAGCCGAGATTGATGATGCGCGAGGGGTCCTCGAAACGAGCCGACTTGGTCAGCAATGGCAGCAATTCGCGTGTCAGGTGGAAAAGGCCTGTCACGTTGACGTTCAGCACGCGCGCCCAGGCGCTGTAGGGAAACTCCTCCAGCGGCGCTCCCCAGGAAAGGCCGGCATTGTTGATAAGGATGTCGAGCCCCTCGGTGCGCTTCTTCACTTCGCCGGAAAGCGCGGTGACGCCTTCTTCGCTGCCGACATCGCCGGCGAAACCCTCGGCCTTGCCGCTGGCACCGAGAGCGTTCAACTCAGCGGCGACCTTCTCGCAATCCTCTCCCTTGCGCGAGGCGATCATCACATCGGCACCGGCCTCGACGAGCGCGGTCGCGGCCATGCGTCCGATCCCGGTCGCTCCGCCGGTAACCAGCGCCTTCTTTCCGGCGACCGAAAACAGCTCATCGAGATATGACATGATTTCTCCCTGTGCTTTTCACGCCGCCATAGCTACAGACAGGCGCGCGCGTTGACAACATACCCGGTAGTATGTTCATCATTTCCGATTGTCGAACCCGTTTTCTCCGCGAAAGGAGCGAGGCAAGCGGGCGTGGGAGGATTGCAGGCGGATGGCGCTTGGCGTTCGGGAGCATATCGCCGACGGTTCCCGGGCGGATATTCTGGAAGCGGCGGCGCATTGCTTCATGGAGCGCGGCTATGCCGCGACCTCGATAGATGACGTGGCACGGCGGCTCAGCGCCACCAAGGGCCGTATCTATCATCATTATTCCTCCAAGTCCGACCTGTTCGCCGATGTGTTCCGCTTCGGGATGGAAATGAATTACCGGGCGATCGAACCGTTGCGCCGCTCAGGCGAAAGGGCGGTCGAGCGCTGGCGTCAAATGGCGTTCGTCCACGTCGTGCAGATGATCACCACGCGGCAGTTCCAGCGGGTCGTGTGGGAAGGCGTGGAGATGCATCTTCGCGGGGCGACGACGCCCGAGCAGCGGAGCGTTTTCGCGGAACTGATCGAAAAGAGGTCGCGCTACAGCGATATCTTCCGCGATCTGCTGGCCGAGGCGCGCGACGATGGCGACATGGCGTTCGAGAACCTAGGCATCGCCAACCAACTCGTTTTCATTACGCTGAATTCACCCATATTCTGGTATTCGCCGCGTGCCGGTGAAACCGAGCGTGATATAGAGGACATAGCGCGGCAGGTCGTGGCCTTCGCCATGCATGGGCTGGGCATCAGGAAAGGAAATCCATGAATCCGGAAATGAACCTCGGCATGACCGAACGGCTGAGGCCTATCCATGAGAAAGTCAGCCGCATGGTGCGGGAGGAGATCGCGCCGCTTGACGAGGAATTTCTGGCCGAAGTCGGCAAAGGCGGCGACCGCTGGATTTTCACCGACCGGCAAAAGGAAATCCTGGACGGGCTGAAGGCAAAGGCGCGCGAGCGGGGATTGTGGAATTTCTGGCTTACGGACTCGGAGCGCGGCTACGGGCTCAGCACGGTCGAATACGCCTATCTCGCCGAGGAGATGGGCAAGGCGCATCTCGGCGCCGAGACGTTCAACTGTTCCGCGCCGGACACCGGCAACATGGAGGTGCTGGAGCGCTACGGCACGGAGGAGCACAGGAAGCTCTGGCTGGCGCCGCTCCTCGACGGAAAAATCCGCTCCGCCTATCTGATGACCGAGCCGGACGTCGCCTCGTCGGACGCCACTAACATCTCGATGAGCTGCGTGCGCGATGGTGACGAATATGTGCTGAATGGCGAGAAATGGTGGTCGTCGGGCGCCGGCGATCCGCGCTGTGGGATCTATATCGTCATGGTGAAGACGCCGAATGAGGGACCGAAACACCGGCAGCATTCGATGATCCTCGTTCCGGCGAAGACGCCGGGCATCACCAAGCTGCGCGCCATGCAGATCTACGGCCATGACGACGCGCCGCACGGCCATCTCCATCTGCGCTTCGAGAATGTCCGCGTGCCGGCATCGAACCTGCTTCTCGGCGAGGGGCGCGGCTTCGAGATCGCGCAAGGCCGGCTCGGGCCGGGGCGTATCCACCATTGCATGCGCGCCATCGGTCAGGCGGAACGGGCGCTGGAGCTGATGTGCCAGCGGGCGCTCCGTCGCGAAGCCTTCGGCCAGCCGCTGGCGAAGCTGGGCGCCAATTACGACATCATCGCCGAGGCGCGCATGGAGATCGAGATGGCGCGGCTCCTCTGCCTCAAGGCGGCATGGATGATGGATCAGGGCGATGCGCGCGCCGCTGCCCCGTGGATCAGCCAGATCAAGGTGGTGGCGCCGCGCATCGCGCTGAAGATCACCGACGAGGCCGTGCAGATGTTCGGTGGGCAGGGCGTCAGCCAGGACACGCCGCTTGCCCGTTCATGGACGCATCTGAGGACGCTTCGCCTCGCCGACGGGCCGGATGCCGTGCATCGCCGGCAGGTGGCACGCGCGGAACTGAAAAAATACACGCAGCAGAAGATCTGAGCCAGGGATTCGGGATTCTCATGAAAGCGATTGTGGCGCGCGATTTCGCGCCGATAGAAGAACTCGTCTATGCCGACTGGCCCGAGCCGGAGGCGTCCGGCGATACGGTCGTCATCGAAGCCGAGGCGATCGGCGTCAACTATCCGGACGGGCTGCTCGTCCAGGGCCTTTACCAATTGAAGCCTCCGACGCCCTTCGTGCCCGGCATGGAGGTTGCGGGGCGCGTCGCGTCGGTCGGCGAGAAGGTGAAATCGGTGAAAGTCGGTGACCGGGTGGCGGCCATGTCGTCGCTCGGCTCCTATGCCGAGAAAGTCGCCGCGCCCGAGCGCTCGGTGATGAAACTGCCGGACGGGATGGATGCGGCGGACGCCTGCGCGCTTCTGTGCGGCTATTCGACTTCGCACTATGCCCTGAAGCAGCGGGCGCAACTGAAACCTGGCGAGACGCTTTGCGTGCTGGGTGCTTCGGGCGCCACCGGCATCGCCGCGATCCAGATCGGCAAGGTCATGGGCGCGCGCGTGATCGGCGTTGCCTCCAGCGAGGAAAAGCGGAAGCTGGCGCGTGACATGGGTGCCGACGAGACGCTCGGCTATGAAAACCTCAAGGACGCGCTCAAGCAGGCGACCGGCGGCAAGGGCGTCGATGTAGCCTATGATGCCGTTGGCGGCGACGCTTTCGACGCGCTGTCGCGGTCGATGGGCTGGGGCGGGCGTCTGCTCGTCATAGGCTTCGCCTCCGGTCGCATCCCGCAACTGCCGGTCAATCTGACGCTGGTCAAGGGCTACAGCGTCGTCGGCGTCTTCTGGGGCGACTTTACGCGGCGGGAGCCTGAAACCTTCCAGGCCAATATGAAGGAACTGGTCGGCTGGTACATGGAAGGCAAGGTTAAGCCGCTGATCGAGGGCTCCTACCAACTCGCCGATGCGGCGAGCGTACTCCGGCGCATCCACTCGCGCGGCACGGTCGGCAAGCTTATCCTGAAGCCCTGACGCGTCGATTTAAATCCCAAAGCAGCGCCACAGGAGAACTCTGCCCTAAACCGGCAGACGCGTATCGAGCTTCACTTCCTTGAGGACCAGGTTCGTGCGCACATGCGCGATCCCCGGCAGGCGGAAGAGGAAAGTGTCAAGGAAGGCGTTGTAGGCATCTTTGTCACGGCAGACGACGCGCAGGTGATAATCCGCTTCGCCTGTGGTGGCGAGGCATTCCAGCACTTCCGGCCGCTCGACGATACGCGCGATGAAGGTCTCGACATGCGAGGCGTCGTGCCGCGTCAGGGTGATGTGCACGATGGCGCTGAAGGCAAGGCCAGCCTTTTCCGCATCGAGCACCACGGGATATGCAGCGATTATCCCGGCTTCCTCCAGTGCGCGGACGCGCCGCCAGCAGGCCGAGGCAGACATGCCGGCGCGTTCGGAAAGCTCCTGGTTGGAGATGCGGCTGTTGGTCTGAAGGATAGCAAGCAGGCGTCTGTCGGCATCGGTAAATGGAGTCATTCATATACCCCGATTTTGAGAACGGCTTTCTACTTACGTACCATATACGGTAGATTTATCCACATACGACCGTTTATCCGATTATTCTGAAACCGATTTCCGCACCATTCCGATATAATTTCGTTTCCTAAGCAATGGGAGGCGATCATGCTTTCGGAAAAGACACGCCTCGACCACTCCTACCAACTGGAGGACCGTTACCTGAAGGAACGTGGCCGTGTCTTCATGACCGGCACGCAGGCGCTGGTGCGCGTTGTACTTGACCAGGCGCGGCGCGATCGCGCAGCCGGACTCAACACAGCTGGCTTCGTCTCGGGCTATCGCGGTTCGCCGCTTGGTGGCGTCGATCTCGAACTGTGGCGCGCCAAGAAACTGATCGAGGAAAACCGCATCGAGTTCCTGCCGGCGGTCAACGAGGATCTCGCGGCCACCGCGGTACTCGGCTCGCAGCAGGTCGAGACCAACCCGGACCGGCAGGTCGAAGGCGTCTTCGCGCTCTGGTACGGCAAGGGACCCGGCGTGGACCGCGCCGGCGATGCGCTGAAGCACGGCAACGCCTATGGCTCCTCACCGCATGGCGGCGTGCTGGTCGTTGCCGGCGACGACCATGGCTGTGTATCGTCCTCGATGCCGCATCAGTCCGACGTCGCCTTCATGGCCTGGTTCATGCCAACGCTTAACCCGGCCTCGGTGGCGGAATATCTGTCCTTCGGCGAATATGGCTACGCGCTGTCGCGCTTTTCCGGCATGTGGGCCGGCTTCAAGGCGATCTCGGAGACGGTGGAATCCGCCGCCTCGATCGAACTTCATGCGCCGCGCCTCTTCAAGGTGCCGGACTTCACGCCGCCGCCCGGCGGGCTGCACTATCGCTGGCCCGATCTCCCCGGCCCGCAGATCGAGGAGCGCATGGAGGCGAAGAAGAACGCCGTCTACGCCTTCGCCGAGGCGAATCCCATCGACCGGCATATCTACAGGATCGGCAAGGAGGCCAGCTACGGCATCGTCACCACCGGCAAGGCGCATGGCGACCTGATGGAGGCGCTACGGCTGCTCGGCCTCGGCGAGGCCGAATGCCGCCGGATCGGCGTCGATATCTACAAGGTCGGCATGGTGTGGCCGCTCGCTCGCCGCGACGCGCTCGATTTCGTCCGCGAGAAGCGCGAGGTGCTGGTGGTCGAGGAGAAGCGCGGCATCATCGAGAGCCAGTTCAAGGAATATTTCTACGACTACCCCGGCCACAAACCGGAGCGCATGATCGGCAAGAACGACGAGGCCGGCCGGCCGCTCATCCCGTGGACGGGCGAGTTGTCGCCGCGCCTGCTTGCGCCCATCGTGGCGCGGCGGCTGGACGCGATCTTCCCCGGTCTCGGCCTTACGGCGCGTGCCGGGGCGCTGGCGCAATCGGCGGCGCACATCATCCACGTCGCAGGCGCCACCCGCACGCCCTATTTCTGCTCGGGCTGCCCGCACAACACCTCCACCAAGGTGCCGGAAGGTTCCAAGGCGCTCGCCGGCATCGGCTGCCATTTCATGGCAAGCTGGATGGACCGCGAGACGAGTTCGCTGATCCAGATGGGCGGAGAGGGGGTGAACTGGGCGGCCTCGTCGCGGTTTACCGGCAACGGCCACATCTTCCAGAATCTCGGCGAGGGGACATGGTACCATTCCGGGTCGATGGCGATCCGGCAAGCGGTCGCGGCGAAAGCCAACATCACCTACAAGATCCTCTATAACGATGCCGTCGCCATGACCGGCGGCCAGCCGGTCGACGGGCCGGTGAGCGTCGAGGCGATTGCGCATGCCGCCCGCGCGGAGGGTGTTGAAAGGATCGCAATCGTCTCGGACCGGCCGGAGAAATTCGATGCCACCAAATTCCCAGCCGGTACGACGCTCGACCACCGGCGCAGCCTCGATCCGATCCAGCGCGAGCTGCGCGAGGTGCCTGGCGTCTCGGTGTTGATCTATGAGCAAGCCTGCGCCACGGAAAAGCGTCGTCGCCGCAAGCGCGGCACGATGCCGGACCCGGCGCGCTTCGCCGTCATCAACGAACTCGTCTGCGAAGGCTGCGGCGACTGTTCCGTCGAATCGAACTGCCTCTCTGTCGAGCCGAAGGAGACGCCGTTCGGGCGCAAGCGACAGATCAATCTTTCCTCCTGCAACAAGGATTTCTCCTGCTTGAACGGCTTCTGCCCGAGCTTCGTCACGGTCGAAGGCGCGCGGCGACGGAAGAAAAAGGTGAGTGCTGAAGACTATTCAGAGCGCGCGGCGAAGCTGCCATTGCCCGATCACGTGCCGCTGGAGAAGCCCTACGACCTGCTCGTGACGGGCGTCGGCGGCACCGGCGTGGTCACCATCGGTGCGATCGTCACCATGGCGGCGCATCTCGAAGGAAAGGGCGCCTCGGTGCTCGACTTCACCGGCTTCGCGCAGAAATTCGGGCCGGTGCTGAGCTATATCCGCCTCGCTGCCGCGCCTGGAACCGTCAATCAGGTTAGGATCGACGAGGCGAGCGCGGATGCGCTGATCGGCTGCGATCTTGTCGTCTCCTCCTCGCCGAAGGCGTCGGCCACCTATCATCACGGCACGCGTGCTGTGCTCAATACGGCCGAGATGCCGACGGGCGATCTGGTACGCTTCCGCGATGCGGATTTGCGCGCGATGACGCGGCTCGATGCGATCCGTGATGTGCTCGGCGAAAGGAATGTCGATGCGCTCGACGCCAACCGGCTTGCCGAGAAGCTTTTCGGCGATGCTGTCTTCGCCAACATGCTGCTGCTCGGCTTCGGCTGGCAGAAAGGGCTGGTGCCAGTGTCGCTCGACGCGCTGTCCCGCGCGATCGAATTGAACGGTGTCGAGATTGAAAAGAATCATGCCGCCTTCGCTGCCGGCCGGCTGGCGGCGGTGGGCGAAAGGCTTGCAATCGACAGGACAGAGGAGGATTGGCGGAGGGAAACGCTGAACGAGATTATCGCCCGCCGCGAGGCCTTCCTGAAGGATTATCAGAACGCGGCGTGGAGCGGGCGTTATCGTACCGCCGTCGATCGCGTCCGCGAGGCGGAGAAGGCTTATGGCTCGGAGGCTCTCGCAAAGGCGGTTGCCCGCTCGCTCTTCAAGCTCATGTCCTACAAGGACGAGTATGAGGTGGCGCGGCTGCACA
>JBDZVC010000660.1:0-1626 GCA_040255475.1 Phyllobacteriaceae bacterium
GCCATGTCCTCGGTGAAGGAAGTGAGCGAGGACAGCGATTGCTGGACGCGCTCGACACGGGGCGCGACGAAAGTCCCCGATCCGTGGCGCTGGACCAGCAGTCCTTCCGTTACGAGACTCTGTACCGCCTTGCGCACAGTGACGCGGGAGACATCGGCTAGTTCCGCGATGTCCCGCTCGGAAGGCAGCGCGTCGCCGGGCTTCAGCGTGCCGCCTTCTATGGCTTTCGATATGTTGTTCCTGAGAGACAGGTAAAGCGGTCCGCCCGCCACGGCGGCGCGGCTTTGTCGCGAGAAGATCGCCTGCCGCAAATCATCCATGGCGGCGAGCCTCCGCTCCATGGAAACGCTGGAGCGCCAGCCCGAGCGCACCCTGCAGGGCATCGCCTCGTGGTTCTTTCACGAGCTTGCGGAAGCGCGGGCCGAGGAATGGTTCATAAAGCCTTGCCAGTCCGCCGAGCAGACAGAGCCGGTCGCAATCCGGCGGCATGATCGCTTTCAATGCCTCTTCGATGCTGCGCACCGCGCCTTCGATCAGGGCATTGCCGATCGGATCGCCGCGTTCGGCATATTCGAAGACGAGCGGGGCGAAGGTGCCGAACTCGCCCGGCTTCGCCGTATGTGCATATTCCACCAGGGTCTGCGGGTCATCCTCGAAACGCCGAAGTACCTCGCTTGTCAGTGCCGAGCCTTGGTGAACATCGTCATGCGCGAGCAGAGCTTCCTGAAGGAGCGCCCTGCCGATGCGCGCGCCGCTGCCGAGGTCGCCGACCATGAAGCCCCAGCCGCCGACGCTGCGGATCGTGCCCTTGCTGCGCGCCATGAAGATCGAGCCGGTGCCGAGGATCGCCATGGCCCCGTCTTCCGCGCCAAGCGCGCCATTCAGCGCGATCATGGCGTCGGTCTCGACGATCGACTGTCGGAAAGGAAGGAGCGCACGGATATGTTCGCCGTACCTGCCGATATTGGCTCCGGCGAGGCCGAGCAAGGCGCTGGAGGCGGGGATCACATCGGCCGGCAGCCCGGCATCCGCGCAGGCGGCCTCGGAAGCCGCGACGATGTTTTTACGCGCCCCTTCGATATCCGTCATGATGTTGGCGGAGCCGGCCTTGCCGCGGCCGAGCACGATGCCGCCGACGTCGGCGACGAGCGCCCTGCAGCTTGTTCCACCGCCATCGATGGCGATCATATGCTCCACGCGGCTATCCTCCTGACATTATCATACCAATTAACTACCAATAACCAAGTGCTGATTCTGTGAATCAGCCTATTTCTCTTGTATCACATTGATATAAAAAGATATTCTATGAATCCGACTGGTCAGGCTTTAAAAAAATCGTTAACAGTCACTGGACAAGTGGTATTTTTTTGGCATCATACCCAACGATCGGGAGGATCGCGCGGCCAGGTGGCCGCACGAACAGGGAGGTTCAGAACCTTTTCGAAACAAGGCGGGTCCGTCGGGACGGCGGAAGCCGCCGGTCGAATTCTCGAACGTGCCGGGCTTGCGACCGTTACCGGCGCTTCGATGATCGAGGGGAGCCACGGCTCCGGCAAGACAGGCGGTGAACGCCGCTAACAGGGAGATTGATATGAAAAAGAATTCCATCCGGCTGATGCTTCTGGC
>JBDZVC010000661.1:0-1624 GCA_040255475.1 Phyllobacteriaceae bacterium
CTTGTCCCAACATGCGCGCACCCCGAAAGGGGCGAAGGAGAACCGCGATGTCGCCAGATACCTGTATCCTCACCACAAAGGACCTCACGATCCTCGAAATCATGCTCGACCGCTGCCTCGGCCGGGACGATCCGCTGATGCCCGTCCTGCGAAAGAAGATGGCGTCGGCCACGATCGTCTTCCGGGACGACGTTCCCGCCGAGGTCGCGACGCTCAACAGCAGGGTCGCGTTCAGCATCGACGGGGGAGAGACCGACACACGGGTGATCTCGCATGAATCCTCGGGAGCGTCCGTCGGGCTTTTCCTTCCGGTGACCTCGGCACGCGGGCTGGCGCTGATCGGCATGTCGGAAGGGCAGGCGGCGCGCCTTACCCGCCGCGACGGCACGGAGGAGACGATCGTCCTGGAGAAGGTGCTTTACCAGCCCGAAGCCGCCCGGCGCGAGAAGGATGAACGCGAACAGGCCCAGGCGGCGCGCCGCCCGGCGCTTAGGCTGATCCGGGGTGCCCATTACGACGAGCCACGTCCGGTCCCCGCCGGGAGAGGCGGCGGCTGCGATGATCCGGGTCCGTCGGCGGCTTGATCGCCGATACCCGGCAGAAGTGAGCCTGCGACGGTAACGCGCTTGCCGGGCGTTGTTTTCCTCCCGCCGCTTGTCGTATGACCGAGGAAATCTTGGGGTACAGGAGAGCGGAAAAATGAAGGTTCTGGTCCTCGGCGGCGGGGTCATCGGGGTTACCACGGCCTATTACCTTGCGCGCTCCGGCCACGAGGTGGAGGTCGTGGAACGCCGCGACGGGCCGGGAGAGGAGACGAGCTTTGCCAATGCCGGGCAGGTTTCACCCGGTTATTCCTCGCCCTGGGCCGGCCCCGGCGTGCCGCTGAAGGCCGTGAAATGGCTGACCATGCAGTACGGTCCGCTGGTGATCCGCCCGAAGGCCGATCTCGCCATGTGGCTGTGGATGCTCAAAATGCTGCGCAACTGCACTTCGGCGCGCTATGCGGTGAACAAGGCGTGTATGGTGCCGATCGCCGAATACAGCCGCGATTGCCTGCGCGTGCTTCGGGAGGAAACGGGCATCTCCTATGACGACCGCGCCCGTGGCACGCTGCAGCTCTTCCGCAAGCAGAAGCAACTCGACGGAGTCGGACAGGACATCGACGTCCTGAAGGAATTCGGCGTCGCCTACGAGGTGCTCGACCGCAAGGGCTGCATCGGCGCCGAGCCGGCGCTCGCCCGCGCCAAGGCCGATTTCGTCGGTGGTCTCCGGCTGCCTGGCGATGAGACCGGCGATTGCCGGATGTTCACGAAACGGCTTGCGAAGATGGCCGAGGAGCTTGGCGTCCGCTTCTCCTACGAAACCGAATTCCGCGGGATCTCGATGAGTGGAGGCGCGGTAAGCGAGGTGATGACCTCGCGCGGGCCGCGCGTGGCCGATGCCTATATCGTCGCGCTCGGCAGCTATTCGCCGGCAGCCGTCAGGCCGCTCGGCCTTCATGTTCCGGTCTTTCCGGTCAAGGGCTATTCCATCACCGTGCCGCTTTCCGACGATGCCATGGCGCCGGTTTCGACCATCATGGACGAGACCTACAAGACGGCGATCACCCGGCTGGGCGACAGGA
>JBDZVC010000662.1:0-1623 GCA_040255475.1 Phyllobacteriaceae bacterium
AGGCGGGAGGCGCGATGAACCCGATCCTGCTGCTCGACTATGCCGGTGTCGCGGTCTTCGCGGCGACCGGTGCGCTTGCCGCCTCGCGCAAGGAGCTCGACATCATCGGGTTCCTCTTCCTCGCCGCCGTGACCGGAATCGGCGGTGGCACGCTGCGCGACGTGCTGCTCGGCGTGCCCGTCTTCTGGGTAGTGAACCCGGCCTATACGCTGGTCTGCGCGGCTGTCGGGCTTCTGGTCTTCTTCACGGCGTATCTCGTCGAATCGCGCTACAGGCTGCTTCTGTGGCTGGATGCGGTCGGGTTGGCCGTCTATTCGGCAATGGGCGCGGCCAAGGGGTTCGCCGCGACCGGATCACCGGTCATCGCCATCATCATGGGTGTGCTGACGGCAACCTTCGGCGGCATACTGCGCGATCTTCTGGCCGGCGAGCCTTCGGTGCTGCTCAGGCCCGAGATCTACGTGACCGCCGCGCTGGCCGGAGCGGTCGTCTTCACGCTCACCACGCTGGCGGGTGCGACCGTAGTGCTTGCGGCCATCCTCGCCTTCTCCGCCGCCTTCCTCGTGCGCGGCGGAGCGCTGCGTTTCGGCTGGGCGTTTCCGGCCTACCGTTCACGTCCCGGCCGGCATCCCGAAGATATTCCCTGAAACGACCGGACGCCGGCGTCCCTCATCGGCTGCTGTGACATCGATGTCACACGCCGCGAAGCGATCGGCCGGACGCCCCGGAAAATCGGGAACGTTCCTCAAAGTCGCCTGTTTCGTGGTCATAGCTCGACCGCAGCAAGGCGGTATGGGCAGGGAATGAAGGAGTAAGTCGATGAAGAAGGTTCTTTACGCCGCCGTCGCGACGCTCGCACTTTCCGCGGGTACCATGACCGCGGCAATGGCCGCCGATGTGGTTGCGGAGCAGCCGCCGGCGCCGCCAGCGCCCGCCGTCGTACCGGTGTTTTCGTGGACGGGTGTCTATCTGGGCGCCAATCTCGGTTACGGCTGGGCAAATGCCGATGTCTCCGACAAGAACGGCTTCGTCGGCGGTGGCCAGATCGGCTACAATTACGAGTTCGACAACCACCTCGTGCTCGGCGTCGAAGGCGACATGGATGCCACTGGCATGGAATTCGGCGGCAATGATGTCGATTATACCATCACCGGCCGCGGCCGCCTCGGCTACGCCTTCGACCGCTGGATGGTCTACGGCACCGGCGGCGTCGCCTATGCCAAGGCGGGTGATTTCAAGGACACGGGCTGGGTGGCCGGTGCCGGCGTCGAATGGGCCGCGACCGACCATATCATTCCGGGTATCGAATACCTGCATTACGGCTTCAGCAATTTCGACAATACAGGCTTCGATGCCAAGGCCGACGTGATCCGCGCCCGGCTCAGCTTCAAGTTCTGACCGAACCGGCTCGTGGTAACGGAAAGGCGCGCCCCTCGGGGCGCGCTTTTTCATTTCGGCAAAGCGTATAGTTGAACGGTCCCTCAGGCCGAAGCTTTCCTGCCTTTGGAAGCAGCCTTTGTAGCAGCGGCTTTCTTCTGCTTCCCCGCCGCGATCGGTTTTGTGGTCGTCTCGGCTTTCAGCTTCATCTCGACCTCGACGTCGCGCCCATGCGCCCTTGCCGCT
>JBDZVC010000189.1:0-8171 GCA_040255475.1 Phyllobacteriaceae bacterium
ATGCTGATCACCTGCCCCTATTGCGGACCGCGCGATCTTTCCGAATTCACCTATCAGGGCGATGCCAACCGCGTCCGCCCCGACCCGGCCTCGACCGACCAGCAGGCCTGGCAAGACTATGTCTACCAGCGCGTGAACACGGTCGGCGACCATAAGGAATACTGGCAGCAT
Organism: Phyllobacteriaceae bacterium; assembly: GCA_040255475.1. GTDB lineage: Bacteria > Pseudomonadota > Alphaproteobacteria > Rhizobiales > Rhizobiaceae > Mesorhizobium_L. Next base: position 172 of record JBDZVC010000189.1, read on the forward strand.
TCAGGCGGCTGCCGCAGCCACCTCATCGTGGTGCGCAGCACGCTGACCCACGTGATTTCCTCGATCGGCTTCGCCCGCGAGCACGAAGAGCGCAAATCGGCGGCCCGCCACAAGAGCGGAGAGAAGGCATGAGCCCGCGCCGCGCCGCCTCTGGCGGCCAGATCGACCGTACCCGCACTATCCGCTTCACCTTCGACGGCCGGGCCTATACGGGGCACGACGGCGACACACTCGCCTCCGCGCTTCTGGCGAACGGGGCGACCCTTTTCGGACGGTCGTTCAAATACCACCGTCCGCGCGGTGTATTGACTGCCGGTATCGATGAGCCCAACGCACTGGTCACGATACTGAGCGGCGATGTCCGCGAGCCGAACATCCCGGCGACAATGGTCGAAATCTACGACGGGCTTTCCGCCGCCAGCCAGAACCGCTTCCCGAGCCTCGGTTTCGACATCGGCGCGGTCAACCAACTCGGCGGCAAGCTCATCTCCGCCGGCTTCTATTACAAGACCTTCATGGGCCCGGTGATCGGCCCGCTGAAAGGCACACGCTTCTGGATGTTCTGCGAGCATTTCATCCGCCGCGCCGCTGGCCTCGGCAGTGCAGGCTACGCCGCCGACAATGCCCGCTACGAGAAGATGAACGCGTTCTGCGACGTTCTTGTCGTCGGCGCCGGGCCGGCCGGACTGTCCGCCGCGAAAGCGGCAGCCACATCCGGCGGCCGCGTTATCCTTGCCGATCTCGACGCGACCCTTGGCGGGTCGGCCAAATGGTCGGGCGAGACCATCGACGGAAAAGACGCGGCCGAATGGGCCGAGGCGACCGCCGCGGAACTCGCCACGCTCCCCAATGTGCGCATCCTGCCGCGCACGACGGTCTGGGGCTACTACGACAATAATACACTCGCCGCGCTTGAGCGGGTCGCCGATCATAAGCTGACTGCGTCCAAGGGCGAGCCGCGCCATCGACACTGGACGATACGCGCCGGCACGGTAGTGCTGGCCACCGGCGCCTTCGAGCGGCCGATGATCTTCCCCGGCAACGACAGGCCCGGCGTCATGCTCGCCTCGGCTGCAGAGCGCTACGCCAACGAATACGGCGTGCTGCCCGGCGAAAATATCGCGATCTTCACCAACAACGACAGCACCTACCGTGTCGCCGGCGCGTTAAGGCAGGCGGGCGCGTCTATCGCCGCGATCGTCGATGTGCGGCCCGATATCTCGACCGCCGCGCGCGACCTCGCCACGCAGATCGGGGCCGAACTGCTCCTCGGCTACGCGGTCGTCGAAACGGAGGGCGGCAAAGCGCTTACCGGCATCAAGGTGCAGCGCTTCGACAATTCTGCCGGCGCGCTGTCTGGCGAGCCGCATATCGTCGCTGCCGACTGTCTCGCTGTTTCCGGCGGCTGGTCTCCGGTCGTGCATCTTGCGAGCCAGGCCGGCGGCAAGCCGGAATGGGATGCGGAGCGGCAGGCTTTCATGCCGCCCCCACCAACGCAGAACTGGATCGGCGCAGGCGTCTTTACCGGCGCTGCCGATACCGAGACGGCGATCGCCGAGGGCCGCAAGGCCGGCGAGAAGGCAACCGGCGCCAAGGCCTCGCGCGCCAAGTCGGTAAAGGTCTTCGCGCAGGCGCTCGACCCATATCCGGCGCCCTATCGCGAAATCCGTGGCGACGGGAAAGCTTTCGTCGACTTCCAGCACGATGTGACGGCCGATGACGTGCGGCTGGCGCACCGCGAAGGCTTCCTCTCGGTCGAGCACCTGAAGCGCTATACGACGCTCGGCATGGCCACCGACCAGGGCAAAACCTCCAACGTGCCGGGGCTCGCCATCATGGCCGACGCGCGCGGACTCTCGATCCCCGAGGTCGGCACCACCCGTTTCCGCCCACCCTTCGCGGCTGTCTCGCTCGGCGCACTTGCCGGGGAGCGCTACGGTGACCTCCAGCCCGACCGGCTGACCCCGATGCATGACTGGCATGTCGGGCAGGGAGCGAGAATGCTGCCAGCCGGCCTCTGGTTCCGGCCGCAGATCTATGGGGACCCGGGCGAGACCGTGGAACAGGCCTATGTGCGCGAGGCGAAGGCCGTGCGTGAGGGCGTCGGCATGGTCGACGTCTCCACCCTCGGCAAGATCGCCGTGCAGGGTTCGGACGCCGCCGAATTCCTCGACCGTGTCTACACCAATATGTTCTCGACGCTCGCCGTTGGCAAGGCGCGCTACGGGCTGATGTTGCGCGAAGACGGTATCGCCTATGACGACGGCACGACATGGCGGCTTGGCGAGCAGGAATTCCTGATGACCACGACGACGGCCAATGCCGGCAAGGTCATGCAGCAGCTCGAATACTATCTCGACATCGTCTGGCCTGACCTGCGCGTTCATCTCACCTCCGTCACCGATCAATGGGCGGGCACGGCGATTGCCGGACCGAAATCCCGCGACGTGCTCGCCGCCTGCGTCACCGGCACGAAGGTCGACAACGAGACGTTGCCCTTCATGGGCATCTTGCATGGCGAGATCGGTGGCGTTCCGGTAATGATCTGCCGCCTCTCCTTCTCCGGCGAAATGGCCTACGAGGTCTATTGCGGCGCCGGATATGGGCTTCATGTCTGGGAAGCACTGATGGGGGCCGGCAAGCCCTTCGGCATCGTGCCCTACGGCATGGAGGCGCTCGGCACGCTGCGCATAGAGAAAGGCCACGTCACCGGATCCGAGATCGACGGCCGCACCACCGCGCGCGACCTCTATCTCGACTGGATGCTCTCGAAGAAAAAGCCCTTTGCCGGGTCCGGTGTCATGGACCGCGAGGGACTGCTCTCGCCGACCCGGCTGAAACTCGTAGGCGTCGTCTCGCTGGATGACCGGGCGCTTAACGGCGGCGCGCATGTCGTGACTGGCGGCTCGCTGGAAGAGCCCGGCGAGGATATCGGCCACATCACCGCCGTCTGCTATTCGCCGGCGCTCGGCAAATATATCGGGCTTGCGCTGGTCAAGGGCGGCAAGGAGCGCCACGGCCAGCGCGCATGGTCCTGCGATCCGGTGCGCAAGCGTTTCGGCCCGATCGAGATCGTCAGCCACCATTTCTACGATCCCGAAGGGAGCCGCATGCATGGTTGAGCCGCTTTCCCCACTGGCGCCGGTGTGGAAGCCGGGCTCGCACGGCAATTTCGCCGATGGCGTGGGCGTCGTGCTTTCCGAGGCGCGGCCGGGCTCGATCGTGGAAGCGGCCGCCTGGCACGGCGTGGAAAAGAAGCTGATCGAAGCGATCCGCAAGGCGACCGGCCTTTCGCTTCCCGACGGCGCGGGCGCGGGAACTTATACCAACAGCAAGGGTGCTTTCGGCATCGCACCAGGGCGCTTCCTCATCGTCGATCAAACCGAGGGGCTTGCCGGAAAATTGCGCGAGGCGCTCTCGGCCGACATCGGCACGGTGACCGACCTGTCGCACGGCCGCACCGCGATCCGCATCGCCGGACCGAAGGCGGAATGGGTCCTGTCGAAACTCTTCGCCATCGATTTCGCGCTGCCGGCCTTCCCGGCCGGCTCAGGGGTCGCGACCGTACACCACGATATCTTCGCGCAAATCCAGCGCACCGGCGAAGACGCTTTCGACATCTACGTCTTCCGCTCCTTCGCCCGCTCCTTCTGGAAGATGCTCGGCCACAGCGCCGAGGAAGTCGGCTACGAGGTGCGCTGAAGTTCGGCCGAGAGCCTTTTCCGGCCTGTCCCGGTCATGCGAAGCCGTTTGAGGGCACGGCCTGGCGAGCCGTGGCAAAGAAGGCTCCTGCCATGACGTGTCAGGAGCCCTGCCTTTCCGGCCCTTCCCCTTCCCCGCCGATCCGGCAGAATGGCGTGGAGAGGAATCGCCATTGCAGAAGAAACGCCGGGAGATTTCGAGCGCGGAAGCCCGTCGCATCTGGCTTCATGCCCAGCGGCTTGACGAGGTGGAGCCTTTCGGCTCCGGCCCGGAGGCGACAAGGCTGGCCGTCGAGCATCTGGGCTATGTCCAGATCGACACGATCAACGTCATCGAGCGCTCGCACCACCACATCCTCTATACGCGGATCCCAAAATACCGGCGCGAGGACCTGCAGCAGGCGCAGAGCATCGACAAAAGCGTCTTCGAATACTGGACGCACGCACTTTCCTACGTGCCGGCGCGCGATATCCGCCTCTATCTCGGCATGATGAAGCGCGGAGAGGCGAAGCCGAACCGCTGGTATCCGGGCGTCACCGACAAGGACATAAGGAAGGTGATGCGGCTGATCCGCAAGGACGGACCGATCACAATCCGCGATATCGACGACGACGTACTGGTGGAGAAGGAACATCTGTGGGCAAGCCGCAAGCCGTCGAAGCGAGCGCTGCAGCTTCTCTTCTATCGCGGCGTGCTGGCGATCACAGCGCGCGAGGGCATGCTCAAGACCTACGATCTGATGGAGCGGCATTTCGGCTGGGAGAAACGCCCGCGCCCGGCGACGGAAAACCAGTTCGCCGAATACGTTCTCGACCGGGCTCTAAGGGCGCAGGGCATCATAAGTCTTGATTCGGCCTGCCACCTCGACGCCCCGAGGAAGCCGGCGGTGCGGAAGATCATCAATCGGCGCGTGCGCGGGAAGAAGCTCGTGCCGGTCACGATCGAGGGCGCCGGGAGGGCCGAGCACTGGGCCGCGCCCGACACGCTCGATGCGCCGCCATTACCGGAAAACCCGCCCGCCCATATCCTCTCGCCCTTCGATCCGCTGGTGATCCAGAGGAAGCGGTTGGCGCTTTTCTTCAGCTACGATCATAAATTCGAAGCCTATGTGCCGAAGGAAAAACGGCTGTTCGGCTATTTCGCCCTGCCGGTGCTGGTCGGCGACGAGATCGTCGCCGTGCTCGACCTCAAGACCGACCGCGTGGCGGGAAAGCTGCTCATCCAGCAATGGACGTGGGTAGGAAATGGGTCGGCTGAAAGGCACAAGCAGGCGATCGAAGAGCAACTGGAGCGGTTCGGGCGCTTCCAGCTTGCATATGAAGAAATCCGAATGAGCCCTTCCAGTATTTATTCGCCACTATGATTTCTTGCGCTATTCAGGAATGTACGTCCTCTCCTGAAAAGCACGAAGTATTCCACTGGCGTCTGCCGCCTGTGGTTGAACCCTGTCGTCGATCAGTCTTTGCAGAACCGCGCATGCCTCGTTCGGGAAAAGCGCGAGCGTGTGGATAGCTGCCTTGAGCCTCACCTGTTCATTGGGATGACCGTATAAGGATACGAGCGCACCCCGCCCGTCTCCAGGCCGGTTACGTAGCTCATTGGCAATAGCCATCATGGAATCGAAGGTACGATTATAGAGAGGATTGTTGAAGCTCATGCTGGCATCGTATTGCTCTAGGCATATTTTTTCGAACCGACTGACCAATTCATCAATTGATAATTTTGAATATCTCATTTCAAGACTCCAAAATCCTTAAGCTTTTTCAATCCGATTTCATACCTCTTTTGCCAAGTCTTCCCTCGCAAATAGGTCCTTGGTGTCATTCCGCCGAATTCCTCATTCTTTGTGCTGTACCATCGATTGATCTCCCAGTGTTTGAACCTGGGAATACGCACCTTATTTTCCGGCGACTCGATCCAGGTTTCCGGAAAACCGTCCCGCCGCCCCGGCGTTTGCTCGACGATGTGGTGAATATCATAACCTGTCTTCGGTTCCTTCGCTGCCTGCTGCAGTTCCTCAAGCGTCTTCGGATCGTCGAAATAAGCGAAGGCGTCATTTGCCAATTCGTAGATGCGCCACGCGGCCAACGCCGCGCGACCAAGGGGCGAGCGTCGAAGCACAGAACGCGCGATGGCGTAGCGGTCGCGGGGACGCAACGGCGGATGGTTGGCAATGTCTGGGGCATCATCATCATTGATCTGTAAAATCCGGCTGGGTCGGTCGGATGATCCCGTTCGGGAGGAGGAGCCAGACCCTCCCCCATCGGTCCACTGTCCACCATCAGGATTGCCGGCAGGAATGCGCGGTTCATCCGGCCGGAACCCCGCCTTGTGGAGCAACAGGTCGAAATGGGCCTTGCTTACAAGCAACGAGGCAATTTTGATTTTGAGCGCCAGACGACTTTCGGTTGAAGATTGCAGGGCTTCCTCCCGCGTTTCATTTCAATCCGCGGAAGGGTAAGCGCAGTTGCGAGGGCGTGAATAAATTCCTATCAAAAAGTTCTGACGAATGAGTTGTTACGCTGGAGGAATGCTGCTCGCGGCCATTGTCCCAGTGCGGCTCAGCGGCTAACGCTCCCCTCCCGGAAGGATCGGCCACGGATGCCATTCGAGGAACGACGCGCGCTTGCTTCGCCGACCGGCGCGATACTGAACCTTTTTGCGAAAAAGGCTGCCGAACCGGCTCGCGCTGTCGTGCAAATCAACCATGGCCTTGCCGAACACGCTGCGCGCTATCATCGTTTTGCCGATCATCTCGCGGAGCACGGCTTCCAAATCTATGCGCACGATCATCGTGGCCATGGCGGCACGAGGGCGCCGGACGCGTCGCCCGGCATGTTCGCGCGCGAGAACGGGGCCGAAAAGGTGGTCGCCGATGTACTTGCCGTCCACGACCTGATCGCAAAAGAGCATCCCGGCTTGCCGGTGATCGTCTTCGGCCATTCGATGGGTGGGCTGATCGCGCTCAACTTCGTTCTGCGCCACGGCCGGCGCATCACCGGCGCAGCCGTCTGGAACGCCAATTTCTCCGCCGGGCCTGCCGAGCGGCTGGCAAGGCTCCTGCTCCTCTGGGAACGCTTCCGCCTCGGCTCCGATGTTCCTTCCCGCCTGTTACCGAAGCTTACCTTTCAAGCATGGGCTCGGCAGATACCCGGCCGCTGTACAGAGTTCGACTGGCTCTCGCGCGACAAGGCGGAGGTAGACGCGTACATCGCCGATCCGCTTTGCGGCTGGGATGCGTCGGTGTCGATGTGGCTGGACATCTTCGATCTCATCTTCCATGGCGCCGACGACCGTAACCTTGCCGGCATCAAGAAAGACCTGGCTTTTCATCTTGTCGGCGGCGAGAAGGACCCCGCTACCGGCGGCGGCAAGGCTGTCCGCGACCTTGACGCCCTCCTCCGTCGCCTAGGCTTTTCAAGCGTTGCGGCAAGCGTCTACCCGGATACGCGCCATGAGTCCCTGAACGAAGTGAACCGCGACAAGGTGATGGTCGATTTCGTGGAGTGGGCGAACGGAATAGTCCGGCATTGAGCGATTGGCTACTGGATCGACAGTTCGGGCCGTTTACATTCGCTCTTTTGGAAGGCAAGGAAGAAGCTGAACAATCCGCCCCGATCCGAGTTCCCCTCCATGTCCCCTCCTCCGCTTTCCGGCATCCGCGTCATCGAACTTGCCCGCATCCTCGCCGGCCCATGGGCCGGGCAGTTGCTGGCAGATCTCGGTGCCGATGTCATCAAGATCGAGAACCCGAAAGGCGGCGACGATACGCGAAGCTGGGGGCCGCCATTCGTCAAGGGCAAGGGCGAGGAGAACCTTTCCGCTGCATACTATCACTCCGCCAATCGCGGCAAACGTTCGGTCGCGCTCGATTTCTCCACGCCGGAAGACGCAGAAACGCTGAAGAAGCTGATCGCCACCGCCGATGTTCTGATCGAGAATTTCAAGGTCGGAGGCCTGAAGAAATACGGCCTCGACTACGAGAGCATGAAAGCGCTTAACCCGCGTCTCGTCTATTGCTCCATTACCGGCTTCGGCCAGACGGGGCCGTATGCACCGCGCGCGGGTTACGATTTCATCATCCAGGGGATCGGCGGGCTGATGTCGATCACCGGCGAGGCCGGCCGCGAGCCGCAGAAGGTCGGCGTTGCCGTCTCCGACATCTTCACCGGGCTTTATTCGGTCATCGCCATCCAGGCTGCGCTCCGCCATGCTGAAAAAACCGGCGAGGGCCAATATATCGACATGGCGCTGCTCGACACGCAGTGCTCCATCCTCGGCAACCAGAACCTCAACTA
>JBDZVC010000190.1:0-8128 GCA_040255475.1 Phyllobacteriaceae bacterium
GGCCCTTCACCGGCGACTATGCCGGCGACCTGCTCTACCGCACCATGATCGCCCACGGTTTCGCGCGCGGTACCTATGAGGCGCGGCCGGACGACGGACTGGAACTGATCGGCTCAGCAATCACCAACGCCGTGCGCTGCGTACCACCGCAGAATAAGCCTGTCGGCGCGGAGATCGCCACTTGTCGCCAGTTCCTCACGGCCACGATCGACCGCTTCGAAAATCTTCAGGCGATCCTGACGCTGGGCGCCATCGCCCACCAGTCGACCGTCCGCGCGCTCGGACAGCGTGTGGCGGCCGTACCGTTCCGGCATGGCGAACACTATGAAGTCGGAAGCCTGTCGATTTTCCCGAGTTATCACTGCTCGCGCTACAACACCAATACGGGCGTGCTGACCGAGGGGATGTTCGACCATGTTTTCAGGGAAGTAGCGGTATATCTGGACAACCAGTAGAAGCTTCTCGACCGGGAGGGACAAATGAAAGCGCTTTAAAGATGGTTGACACTGTGCTCTATAGGGCACAATATGATTACCGTTACCAAAACCAGAGAATTTGAAAACATGGATCGGATCGCTGCGTGATCGCCGAGCGACCGCAAGGATCGGTGTCAGGTCGATCGGCTGGCTTTCGGCTATTTCGGCGACGTGAAGCCGGTCGGTGACGGCATCAGCGAAATACGCATCGATCATGGCCCGGGATATCGGGGCTACTTCGCCCAAAAAGAGACGTTGCGGTTTTGCTCCTTTGCGGCGGCGACAAAGGCAGTCAGGCGCGGGACATCTGCAAAGCAAGGGACCTGTTCAAAGACTGGAGCGGAAGATGGCCCTAGAAACTTCGCCCTACGATAGTGCCGAATACCTCGATACCGATGAGGCGATAGACGAATATGTCCTGGGAGCTTTCGAGACCGAGGATCCGGCTTTTATCGCTTATGCTCTCGGCGTTGTCGCGCGCGCCCAGAACATGACGAAGCTGGCCAAAGAAGTCGGGATGAGTAGATCCGCGCTCTACCGAGCGCTAAGCGGGCAAGGGAACCCCGAATTCGCGACGATCACCAAGGTGATGAAGGCGCTTGGCCTCAAGATGATCCCGACGAAAAATGATACGAAAACAGCGGTTTAGCCCCGCTCCTTGAGCAACCGCGCCTTTTCGCGCCCCCAATCCCGTTCCTTCTCGGTCTCCCGCTTGTCGTGCAGCTTCTTGCCGCGCGCCAGCCCGAGCAGCAGCTTGGCACGGCCGCGCTCGTTGAAATAGATTTTCAGCGGCACCATGGTCATGCCTTCGCGCTCGACGCCCTGTGCCAGCCGCGCCATCTCGCGCTTGTTGAGCAGGAGCTTCCGTCGCCGGCGCGGTTCGTGGTTGAAACGGTTGCCCTGCAGATATTCGGGCAAATAGGAGTTGATCAGCCAGATCTCGCCGCCCTCCACCGAAGCGTAGGATTCCTGGATGTTCGCCTTGCCCTCGCGCAGCGACTTCACTTCGGTGCCGGTCAAGGCAAGGCCCGCCTCGTAGGTATCGAGCACCTCGTAGGAGAAGCGCGCCTTGCGGTTTTCCGCGACGGTTTTGCTATTGGGATTCTTTTCCTTGGCCATGCACCGGGAAGTAATGCCGGAAGATCAGTTGATCAAGCCGGCATGTTTCATCGCGGCGTCGATGCGGGCAGCAGTTTCCGCCTCGATGGTCACCATCGGCGAACGCACGACGTTCTCCAGACGGCCGAGGCGCGAGAGCGCGTATTTCGGGCCGGTCGGGTTGGGCTCGATGAAGAGCGCGCGGTGGAGCGGCATCAGCCGGTCCTGCAACTCGATGGCGCGGTCACGGTCGCCGGAAAGCGAGGCCTCCTGGAACTCAGCGCAAAGGCGCGGCGCGACATTGGAGGTGACCGAGATACAGCCGACGCCGCCCTGGGCGTTGAAGCCGAGCGCCGAGGCATCCTCGCCGGAAAGCTGGATGAAATCAGCGCCACAGGTCGCACGCTGGTCGGTGACGCGGTCCACCTTGGCGGTGGCGTCCTTGACCCCCACAATATTCCTGAAGTCGTGCGCCAGCTTGCCCATCGTCTCCGGCGTCATGTCGATGATGGAGCGCGGCGGGATGTTGTAGATGAAGATCGGCAGCTTCGTCGCCTTGGCAACCGCCGCGAAATGAGCATAGAGCCCGCGCTGGTTCGGCTTGTTGTAATAGGGCGTCACGACGAGCACCGCATCGGCGCCGACCTTCTCGGCATATTGCGCGAGCTCGACCGCTTCGTTCGTATTGTTCGAGCCGGCCCCGGCGATGACCGGTACCCTGCCCTTCGCCGTCTCGACGCAAATCTCCACGACGCGACGATGTTCCGCGTGACTGAGAGTCGGGGACTCGCCCGTGGTGCCGACCGGCACCAATCCCTGCGTCCCCTCTCCGATCTGCCATTCGACCAGTTCGGCGAAAGCTTTCTCGTCGAGGCTCCCATCCTGCCGGAACGGCGTGACGAGCGCGGTAAAGGAACCTCTGAACATCGAAAGAACTCTCTCCTGTGGGCCTCTGCCCGTTTAGAAACGCCGCACCATAGTCTTGCCGCGCCGGTGCGGCAAGGCATGGACTATTAGGCAGTTGCGCGCTGCCCGGCGCTGCGCGACGCTTCGCCGGCAGCATCGAAGGAGGAGAGAAAATGGCCAAGCTGATCGCGCTCTACAAGCATCCTAAGGACGCTGCGGCTTTCGACCGGTACTATTTTGCAACGCATGTACCGTTGGCGAAGACGCTGCCGGGACTGAAGAAATACGACGTCAGCGAGGGCGGAGTGAACACGCCGGAGGGCCCATCGGCCTATCATCTTGCCGCGACGCTCTATTTCGACTCCGTCGCAGCCATTCAGGCAGCTTTCGCCTCTCCGGAAGGGCAAAAAACCGCCGCCGACCTCGGAAACTTCGCGGACGGCGGCGTGGAACTTCTGGTTTTCGATACGAAAGAAGTGTGAGCGCCGATCAGGCCGCCTTTGCGTGCTCGACGGGGTGGAGCACGTGGAAGGACACGCAGATGCGGTTCCAGATATTGATCATACCGATCGCGACCGTCAGCTTCGTCAACTCCTCTTCGGAGAAATACTGACGCGTCGCTTCCCAGAGCGCGTCCGGCACGCCTTGGTCGGCTATCTTCGTCACCGCATCGGTGTAGGCGAAGGCGGCGCGCTCGCGGTCGCTGAAGAGCGGTGATTCCTTCCAGGCCGAGACGAGGAACACGCGCTGCTGCGTGTCGCCATCGCGTAACGCCTCCTTGCTGTGCATGTCCACGCAGAAGGAGCAGCCGTTGATCTGCGAGGAACGCAGCTTGACGAGATGAAGCAGGCTTTTCTCCAACCCGCATTCGTCTACGGCCTTGTTCAGCGCATAGACCTGCTTCATCAGTTCCGGCGCATAGCTCTGGTATTTCATCCGCTGTTGCATTGTCTTTCCTTTCATCCTTGTTTGGAAACGGATTTCTGCATTCGTTGATGGCGCTCGACGAAGGCGCAGCTTCGCGCGATCGAGCGCGGATCGGCCTCCTCGAGAAAATCGGCGACGATATCGGAAAGCCTCACCTCGGCGAGTGCGGCGCGATAGGCCTTCTCTGCCTTCAGCATCGCGACGTTGATGCCACAGGGCCTGATATAGGCTGAGGCAGGGAGCGGGTTGGGGCCGCCCCGGCGGATTTCGGCGCAGCGATAGGCGGGCTCCGGCCCCTCCACCGCAAGCACGATATCGAGCAGCGTGATGCGTTCGGGCGCGCGCGCCAGGCGGTAGCCGCCAAGCGGACCCGACAGCGATTCCAGTACTTTCGCCGTGGTCAGCGCATTCAGATGCTTGAGAAGATAGCTCGGCGACAGCCCATGCGCCTCGGCGAGCGCGGCGCCCGGCAGGGTCGCTCCATCCTCTAGCGAAGCCAAAACGGCACAGCAGTGGATCGCCGCTTCGACGCCTTCCCCGAGTTTCATCGGTTTGGTTCCTCAATCATGGATTCGGCATATCATTGATATTTTTTATCTACAATATAAATTCACCTTCTCGTCTGGGACCATGATGCGGAATTTCGGCTAGATCGCTTCAGCGACGATCATCAGCAGCCCGGAGCAGAGCGTAATATTGACCAGCGTCAGATAGAGATGCGGATCCCGCTCCTTGCCGCGAAAGAGGAAAAGATTGTGGTAGAGCGGCGTCGCCAAGGCCAGGAAGAAGATCAGTGCGAGGGCTGCCCAGACAGTCACGACGCCAAAGATGAGGGCAAAGCCGGCAAGAAGCTGAACGCCGAAGCCGATAGCAAGCAATGGGGCCGGCAGCGACCAGCCATAGTTCGTCTTGAGTTCCCGACGTTCGCCGAATGCCGCAAAATTGCGGATGCCGGCAACAACGAAAAACGCGCCGAAAACGATACGACCGATAAGTTTCAGTTCAAACGCGCCCATGTACATCCCCTCGGCAACGAGTGCGACCGTATTTCGAACGCCACCGCGTTGCCAAGGCAGATTGAAGTTCTCCCCATGGTCGTCCCATGGGAAGAGCGCGAATATCACCCGTTATCGTTCGGGTGTGCGCTACTCCGCCGGCTCGGCCACCTTCGCCTTTGCCATCGGATTGTTCGGGTGCGTCGTCCAGTTGGCGTAGGTCGGGGACACCTTCTTCTTCGTCCGCTCGTCCATCGCGCCCGCCGCCAGCGGCACAAGCGTTATGCAGTCCTCCACCGGACAGACGTTGACGCAGAGATTGCAGCCGACGCACTCCTCTTCGATCACCTCGAAATGCCGCACCCCGTCGACCATGCTCGTAATCGCCTGGTGCGAGGTGTCCTCGCAAGCGATGTGGCAGCGTCCGCATTTGATGCAGAGATCCTGGTCGATATGCGCCTTGGCGACGTAGTTCAGGTTGAGATACTGCCAGTCGGTGACGTTCGGCGTGGCCCGACCGACGAAGTCGTCCAACGTGGCATGGCCCTTCTCGTCCATCCAGTTCTTCAGCCCTTCGATCATCTCCTGAACGATCTTGAAGCCGTAGGTCATCGCAGCCGTGCACACCTGCACGTTGCCGGCGCCGAGCGCCATGAACTCGGCCGCGTCACGCCAGTTGGTGACGCCGCCGATACCCGAGATCGGCAGGCCCCGCGTTTCGGGATCGCGGGCGATATCGGCCACCATGTTGAGCGCGATAGGCTTCACCGCCGGTCCGCAATAGCCGCCATGCGAGCCCTTGCCGTCGATGGACGGTTCGGGCGAGAAAGTATCGAGATCGACCGAGGTGATCGAGGACACCGTATTGATGAGCGAGACGGCGTCCGCCCCGCCCTTCTTCGCCGCGCGCGCCGGATATCGGATATCGGTAATGTTGGGCGTCAGCTTCACGATGACCGGCATGCGCGTGTTCTGCTTGCACCAGCGCGCCACCATCTCGATGTATTCGGGCACCTGGCCGACGGCCGCGCCCATGCCGCGTTCCGACATGCCGTGCGGGCAGCCGAAATTGAGCTCGATGCCGTCTGCGCCGGTCTCCTCGACCAACGGCAGGATCGCCTTCCAAGCCGCTTCCTCGCAGGGCACCATGATCGAGGCGATAAGCGCCCGGTCCGGCCAGTCGCGTTTCACCTGCTTCATCTCGCGCAGGTTCACCTCGAGCGGCCGGTCGGTGATGAGTTCGATGTTGTTGAGGCCAAGCAGCCGCCGGTCGGCGCCCCAGATGGCGCCATAACGCGGGCCGTTGACGTTGACGATCGGCGGCCCCGCCTCGCCCAGCGTCTTCCACACCACGCCGCCCCAGCCCGCCTTGAAAGCGCGCACCACGTTGTATTCCTTGTCCGTCGGCGGCGCCGAAGCCAGCCAGAACGGGTTCGGGGACTTGATACCGAGGAAATCGTTGCGGATGTTGGCCATGGCTTTGCTCCTTCTAAGCCTGTGACGGCGCGGAGGGGATGGTAGGCACATTCATTGGCGTTTCTCCGGCAGCGTGTCGAAAGCCGGGATACTGTCCGGAATGATATGGAAGCCGGCCTTCTCCTCGCAGAAGATCGCCATCTTCGGCCCGCCATAGATCTCAGGATCGTCCAGCGTGCCGACCTTGAGCACAAGTTGCGGCAGGCCCGGCCGCCGCGACAGGATATGCGTGCCGCACGCCGCGCAGAAATCGCGGGTCACCGCGTTCGGAAGATCGGGCCTTTTGAATTGCATCGGCTCTCCCTTCACATAGGCGAAACCTTCAGGGGGAATGAGCATGAAATAGTTCGGCCCGCCGCCTGAAATATGCTGGCAGGCGCGGCAATGGCATTCGGCCTTGAGGACGGGCGCGGCGGTCACCTGATAGCGTAATGCGCCACAATAGCATCCGCCCTGAAGTTCACCGTCCATCATCGCGCCTCCCTATGGCTGTCCGGCTTAAGGAGTGATTTACTGCTTCGCTCAAGCGGTCAGCGCCCGATGGATGCTTTCCGCCGCGTCGCGGCCGGCCGCAACCGCGGAAACCGTCAGGTCCTCTCGTCCGTCTGCTACACAGTCGCCACCCGCCCATACCTTGGCGAGCGAGGTGCGCCCCTCGGCATCGACCTTGATCTTGCCGCTCTCCATCGCAATTGAATTGCCACTGCCGTTGAGCGGTGCGGCATCAAAACTCTGGCCGATCGCCTTGAAGACCTGATCGGCTTCGATCCTCAATATCTCGCCGGTCCCTGCGAGCTTGCCTTTCCTGAGCGCGGTGTATTCGAGTTCGATCGCCGCAACCTTGCCGCCCTCCGCGATCACCCGCTTCGGCTGCAGCCAATGGCGGATGGTGACGCCGTTGGCGGCGGCCAGATCCTGCTCGTATTCCGAAGCGTTCATATGTTCCTGGCCGCGCCGATAGCAGATGGTCACCTCCTCTGCGCCGAGGAGTTTCGACTGCACGGCCGCGTCGATCGCCGTCATGCCGCCGCCGATGACCACGACGCGGCGGCCGACCGGCAATGCGGCAAGGTCGTCTGCCTGCCTGAGGGTCTCGATGAAATCGACGGCATTCGCGACACCATCCGAAGCCTCGCCTTCGGCCCTGAGCGCATTGACGCCGGCAAGCCCTGCTCCGAGGAATACGGCGTCATATTCGCCTGTCAGGTCAGCGAGCGCGAAATCGCGGCCGAGCGCCTTTCCGTTCTCGATCCGGATGCCACCAATGGCAGTCACGTAATCGACCTCGGCCTGGGCAAAACCATCGACCGTCTTGTAGGCCGCTATGCCATATTCGTTGAGGCCGCCGGACTTCTCGCGCGCCTCGAGGACGGTGACGTCATGCCCGTGCACGGCGAGCCGATGCGCGCAGGCAAGCCCGGCCGGCCCTGCCCCGACAACGGCGGCTCTCTTACCAGTCGGAGCGGCACGCTCATAGAACTGCCGGTCCCTCGCCATGGCCGTATCGGTGGCGTAGCGCTGCAGGCGGCCGATCTGCACCGGCTTGCCCTCGGCAGCCTCGCGCACACAAGCCTCCTCGCACAACGTCTCGGTCGGGCAGACGCGGGCGCACATGCCGCCCAATATATTCTGGTCGAAGATGGTCTTCGCAGCGCCGAGCGGATTGCCGTTGCCGATCTGGCGGATGAACATCGGGATGTCGATCGTCGTCGGGCAGGCCTGCATGCAGGGCGCATCATAACAAAAATAGCAACGGTCGCTCTCGACCAGCGCCTCGTGGTGATCGAGCGGTGGATGCAGGTCGCCGAAATTATCGGCATATGCCTCGGCCGACAACCGGCCCGCCGCGATCCCTTCCTTGAAAAGACCTTCCGCCATCCTGCGGTTCCCCATTGTCGTTTTCCGGAAGGCTAGCACGTTTTATTTTTTTATCAATCGGTCAAATTTTGCCGAAACCCGGGAGAGGCGTCGAAAAATTTCGCTTCGGGTGTAGGAGCGTCTACCCATGTGCCGTCCTTGGACCAGTTATCCCAGCAAGGAGTACGTCATGTCCAAGATCTCCCCCTGCCTGTGGTTCAACGGCCAGGCCGAGGAAGCCGCGAGGTTCTATGTCTCGCTCTTGCCGGATTCCCGTATCGACTATGTTCAGCATAATGTCATCGACAGTCCCGGCGGCAAGGAAGGGAGCGTGCTCCTCGTGGGCTTCACGCTCGCGGGCCAGACCTATCAGGCGTTGAACGGCGGCTCGAA
>JBDZVC010000663.1:0-1611 GCA_040255475.1 Phyllobacteriaceae bacterium
GCCCTGATGGCCTACCGCCAGAATGCCGGTACCGTCTCCTCCAGCCTCGGACCGAGCCGGAGCGGCGCGATCTTTTCGGCGAGCCCGGTGCGGTCGGAAATCTCGATGCCGAGGCCGCAGATGGTGGCCGGTCCCGCGGCCGCCTCGAAGCGGCCCTTCGGCACCTTCGACAGGAAACGGTTGAGCGGCTCGTCCCATACCATGCCGATCGAGGAATCGTAGTCGCCGCACATGCCAGAGTCCGACATGAAGCCGGTGCCGCCGGTCAGGATCTGGTGATCCGCCGTCGGCTGGTGCGTATGCGTGCCGACGACAAGGCTCGCCCGGCCGTCGACGAAATGGGCGAAGCACAGTTTTTCCGAGGTCGCCTCTGCATGGAAGTCGATGACGATCGCATCCGCCTGCACGCCGAGCGGGCAGGCTTCGAGTTCGGCCTCGGCGGCCTGGAACGGATCGTCGAGGTCCGGCTGCATGAAGAGCCGCCCCATGATGTTCGACACCATCACGCGGGCACCGTTCTTCGCCACGTAGATGCCCGAGCCTCGGCCCGGCGTTCCCTTCGGAAAATTGACGGGCCTGAGGAAGCGTTCCTCGCGCGGCGCGAATTCCAGCGCCTCGCGCTGGTTCCAGACATGATTGCCGGTCGTCACGACATCCGCGCCGGCTGCAAGCGTCGCGCGGAACATTTCTTCCGTGATGCCGAAGCCTCCGGCGGCGTTCTCTCCATTTACGATGACGAAATCGAGGTTGAAGTCGGAGCGCAGACCTGGAAGCTGTTCGAAGACTGCGGTACGGCCTGCCCTGCCAACCATATCGCCGAGAAAGAGAAGTCGCATTTGTCCTGCCGGAAGAAGAAAAGCCGGGCAAAAGCGCGGCTGGAATGGATATTCCTCTCTATCAGCCCGCTTCGAAGGGACGCAAGCCGCTTTCCGTAAGGACAGCGTCCAGCTGGACGTCATGTTCCTCGTTCGGCACCGTCGGCACTTCCTGGCAGTCGAAGGCGATGCCGACGAGGCGCGGCCGCATCCCTTTGGCGTACAGGCGCGAGATCGCGCGGTCATAGTGACCGGCACCGTAGCCGATGCGATGGCCGCGCGCATCGAAAGCGGCGAGCGGCACCAGCATCAGCGCCGGATCGAGGATTTCGGCTTCCTCCCCCGGGCCGGCCGTACCGAAACCCATGCTGACAAGCGGCGCGCCGCGCACGAGTTCGCGGAAAACGATGGTTTCACGGTCGAGGATCGCCGGCAGCGCCAGCCGGGCTCCCCGATCGCGCAGCGCGAACATCAACGGCCTGATATCCGCTTCCGTGCGGATCGGCCAGAAACCGGAGACGACGCTGCCCGTCTCCATTCCGATCTCGTCCACCTGCGCCGCCATGGCAAGCGCCACCTCGATGCGCCATTCCGCCGAAAGCGCGTCACGCCGGCCAAGCGCCTCGTCGCGCAGATGTTTCTTCAGTTCTTTCAATGAAGTCATGCGCGGCAGATTAGATGGGACGGGCGAAAACAAAGCCTCAAAAGCGACATCGGCCGGCAAGACCGATTTCAGGGAATGTGGCGAACCGCGACAGCCGGTGGAGAGGTCGATCCCGGGTGCCTACAAAGTAGG
>JBDZVC010000664.1:0-1611 GCA_040255475.1 Phyllobacteriaceae bacterium
TCCAGTCGGCATTCACGTCGGCCAGATAGGTGGAGAAGTTGAAGGTCGTGCCCGAACCGTCGGAGCGGTGGATGACGGCGATCGCCTGATCGGGCAGCTTGATATCGGGATTGAGCTTCTGGATGGCTGCGTCGTTCCAGTTGGTGATCTTGCCGAGGAAGATGTCGGCAAGTGTCGGGCCGTCGAGCACGAGATCGCCGGGCTTGATGCCTTCCAGATTGACGACCGGCACGATGCCGCCCATCACCATCGGGAACTGGGCAAGGCCGGTCGAGTCGAGGTCCTCGCCCTTGAGCGGCGCGTCGGAGGCGCCGAAGGTCACGGTCTTGGCCTTGATCTGCTTGATGCCGCCGCCCGAGCCGATCGACTGGTAGTTGAGGCCGATGCCGGTCTCCTTTTTGTAGGCGTCGGCCCATTTCGCATAGATCGGATAGGGGAACGTGGCGCCTGCGCCGGTGATGTCGGCGGCGCTGGCGGGAAGCGTTGCCATCGACAGGGCGACGGCCATAGCCGCCAGCGCGGTCGAACGGATGAGAGTGATCATGGAGCCTGCTCCTGTTGGGACATTCGCGTGGCGTCTTTGCGCCGCGAGTGCCCATAGCGGCCGCATGTAACAGTTGGATGACAGTTTCGTGTCGCCCGGATGACCCGTTCGCAGGCGTCCCGTTGCTCTATGCCATGCACGCGATTGCAGCAGGCCGGACAGTTCGAAAATCGTCTAGCGAAACAGACATTTGGGAAATCCCGTGCGCAAACGGCCTCTTTCGAGGCCGCGCAGGGAATTTTTTTTGGAGCTCAGCCCGCGCTGAGCAATACGGCAGGCTTCTCGCCGGACCAGCGCGCTACTTTTTCGAGCAGCGCCTTGGGGCTGATCGGCTTCGACAGGTAATCGTCCATGCCGGCGTCGATGCAGCGCTCGCGGTCGCCCTTGAGCGCATGCGCCGTGACGCCGATGATCGGCACATGCGTTCCGCTCTCCGCTTCCAGGTCGCGGATCGCTACCGTCGCTTCGAGCCCGCTCATCTTCGGCATGGAGACATCCATGAGGATCATGCGCGGCTGCATCTCGCGATAGGCCGCGAGCGCAAGCTCGCCATTGCCGACGATCTCGAAGCTCATGGCGGTCTCCGTGAGGATCTGGGTGAAGACGAGCTGGTTCACCTCATTGTCCTCGGCGACGAGGATGTCGAGCCGATGCTCCGCCGCCTTCGTTGTTGTCATCGCCTGCGTTCCGGCCTGTCGTGCCGGCGACGCCTCGGCCTTCGGTGCGGCCGCGACAGGCGAGGATGTGGCGATCGCCGGGACGTCGGCGCGGCCACTTCCGGCACCCTTCATGATGGAAGACAGGTCCGGCGCGCGGTGCTTCTGCACCGCCGAGACGATCGTCTCCAGAAGATGCGAGGAACGGGCCGGCTTGATGAGCTGGGCATCGATGCCAAGGTCGCGATGCTGGGCGCTGGAGAGCGACTGATCGACCGAGGTCAGCAGGATGATCGGCGTATCGGCGATGCCCCTGGTCGAGCGGATGATGCGGCTGACCTCGGCTCCGGTCATCCCCGGCATCTGATAGTCGAGCACGATACAGTCGACGCTGATGCCGTGCTGCGCGGC
>JBDZVC010000191.1:0-8080 GCA_040255475.1 Phyllobacteriaceae bacterium
CCAATCTGGGCTTCCGCTATACGGGCAGCTTCAACAATGGCTGGAGCGCCAACGGTATTTTCGGACAATCCTTCCAGCTTGCGGGAGAAAACCCGTACGCCGAGCCGGACCTTGTCAACGCCGGCGCCTATTCCGGCCTGGAAACGGACCGGTCCGATTATGTTGCGCTTGTCGGCCTCAGCTCCCCCAGCGGACTGTCGCTCGCAACTGCAGGCCGTTTCGACAAGGACAGTTTTGCCGCCCGGCGCCTGGAGGCTCGTGCGGGCTATACGGCCGGAAGCTTTTCGCTTGCCGCTCGTTATGCCTACATCGAGGCTCAGCCGCTCTACGGTTTCACGAAAGACCGCGAGCAGGTCACTCTGACGGCGGCTGCCAAGGTCGCCCAGTACTGGCGCGTTTTCGGATCTACAACCTACGACATGCAGTATGACACCGTGACAAACGATGCGTTCGGCGTCGCCTATCTCGACGACTGTTTCGGCTTCAATCTCGGCTTCGGGCAATCGATTAACGTTTTGACCAATGAGAAGCGCACAAACGTCTCCTTCAATATCTCGTTCCGGACAATCGGCGATTTCGGCAGCAATACTGGGAAGATGTTCCCACAGCAGAACTAGTTACCGACGCTGTGTCATCCTTTCGCCGTAGAGCCGATTATCTTGACCCGAACCGCCATCGAATCAGGAAGTAAGTGATGAACCCCTTCAGGAACACTCTCGTGGCGGCGGGCCTGGCGGTTTTCTCGGTTTCCGTCGTGTCGGCGCCACTGGTCATCCCGCAGGCTGCACACGCCAGCGACGTCAAGGTGATCGTCAACAACATTCCGATCACCACCTATGACATCCAGCGCCGCGCCGCGTTCCTGCGCCTTCAGCATAAATCGCCGGCCGACGCCAAGCAGGACATGATCGACCAGGCGTTGCACGAAATCGAGATGCGACGCCTGCATGTCAATATCTCCGACCAGGCAGTGAACAAGGCGTTCGAGAATTTTGCCCAGAAGAACAAGATGTCGTCCGCACAGCTCACGCAGGTGCTGGCAAGGATGGGCGTCACTGCCGAACACTTCAAGCAGTTCATCCGCACCCAGATGGGCTGGGGCGAGGCACTACGTGCCCGCTCGCAGGCCGAAGGCAGCAATTCCGCTCAGGCCGCCGTCGAAGCGATGCTCAAGAAGGGCGGAGAAAAGCCGTCGGCGACGGAATATACGCTGCAGCAGGTGATCTTCGTGGTGCCGAAGAGAGAGCGCGGCGCAATTCTCGGCAAACGCCAGCGCGAGGCCCAGGCGCTGAGGGCCCGCTTTACCGGATGCGACAAGACACGGGATATCACCAAGGGCCTTATCGACGTGACGGTGCGCGATCTCGGCCGCGTGCTCGCGCCGGAATTGCCGCCTGACTGGGCCGATCCGATCAAGAAGACCAAGTCGGGCCAGGCGACCCAGGTCAGGGTGACCGATCGCGGCGTGGAATTCATCGGCATCTGCTCCGAACGACAGGTCTCGGATGACCGCGTGGCCGAATTGGCATTCCAGACCGGCGAAGGGGTGGACAAGAGGTTCGAGGACCTCAACAAGAAATATACGAAAGAACTCCGCGACAAAGCCGTCATCATTGAACGGTAGTCGCTCATTCCGATAAATGGTTTTCTGATTGATGGTTTTGGCCGGCTGCCGTTCGCGCCGGCTGAACCCGTTTTTCGCTGGATGACGATATGGCTGTTCTCGCGCTGACTTGCGGCGATCCCAACGGTATCGGCCCCGAAATCGTGACCGAGGCATGGCTACGGCGCGAGCGTGAGCACGTCCCGGCTTTTTATCTGCTTGGCGATCCGAAATTGCTGGCCGCCCGCGCGCGGCAGGCCGGGCATGCGGTTCCGATCATCGAAACCGGCCCGCAAGAGGCGGAGCACGCCTTCACCGACGCGCTGCCCGTTGTTCCGCTTCAAAACGCCTTCCGTGACGAGGCAGGCGCTGCCGATCCCGGCAACGCACCTGGCATCATCGAGGCGATCGAACGCGGGGTTGCCGACGTTCTTCAAGGTCGTGCCGATGCGGTCGTTACCTGCCCCATCGCCAAGAAAAGCCTGTACGAGGCGGGGTTCGGTTTTCCGGGTCATACGGAATTCCTCGCCGATCTGGCGGCACGGGCCACGGGATGCGACATCACGCCGGTCATGATGCTCGCCGGGCCCGATCTGCGCACGGTCCCCGTGACCATCCATATCCCGCTTGCCGACGTGCCGGCTACGCTCACCGAGAGGATGATCGTCGAGACCGGACGCATCACCGCACATGACCTTGCACGCCGCTTCGGCATAGCAAATCCGCGACTGGCAATCGCCGGCCTCAACCCGCATGCCGGCGAAGGGGGTACGATCGGGCAGGAAGAGGACCTAGTCGTCGGGCCGGCAATCGAGGTGCTGCGCGGCGAGGGCATCGATGCTTTCGGCCCCCTCCCCGCCGACACGATGTTTCATCCCTCCGCCCGGACCCGTTATGACGCGGCCCTTTGCATGTATCACGACCAGGCGTTGATTCCGGCCAAGGCGCTTGCCTTCGACCAGGCGGTCAACGTGACGCTGGGGCTGCCCTTCATCCGCACCTCGCCGGATCATGGGACGGCTTTCGAGATCGCCGGCAAGGGTGTCGCCCGCCCGGATAGCCTGATTGCCGCGCTGAAGTTGGCACGCACGCTCGCCGACCATGAAAGCCGCGCGGCCGCACGATGAGCCCGGACGGCCTGCCGCCGCTTCGTGACGTCATCCAGCGCCACGGGCTCGCTGCGAAGAAGACACTCGGCCAGAACTTCCTGCTCGACCTGAATCTTACAGGCAAGATCGCGCGAGCGGCGGACGACCTCGCCTCGTCCACCATCGTGGAAGTCGGTCCGGGACCCGGCGGGCTGACGCGTGCGCTGCTTTTCAACGGCGCGGCCAAGGTCATCGCCATCGAGCGTGACGAACGCTGCCTGCCCGCGCTGGAGGAGATATCCGCCCATTATCCCGGTCGGCTGGAGATCGTCGCGGCGGATGCGCTCAAGGCCGACCTTGCCGCCCTGGCCGGTCGGGAAAGGCCGGTCCGCATCGTCGCCAACCTCCCTTACAATATCGGGACCGAACTTCTGATCCGCTGGCTGGCGGCTCAGGAATGGCCACCCTTCTATCGGTCGATGACGTTGATGTTCCAGCTCGAGGTGGCCGAACGCATCGTAGCGAAGCCCGGCACAAGCGCCTATGGGCGGCTAGGCGTACTCGCCGGCTGGCGGACGGAGGCGAAAATTCTTTTCGACGTGCCCCGTCAGGCCTTCACGCCGCCGCCCAAGGTCACTTCCTCGGTGGTGCAGCTAATTCCCCGCGAAGCGCCGCTGAAGGCCGATCTTTCCGCGCTTGAAAGGATCACGCGCGCGGCCTTCGGCCAGCGTCGCAAAATGCTGAGGCAAAGTCTAAAGATCCTGGGTGGCGATGCCCTGCTCACCGCTGTCGGCATCGACGCCACAAGGCGGCCGGAGACGCTTTCGATCGCGGAATTCGTGGCACTCGCCAACGCGTCCTAGTCCGGCTGTTCCTCCAACAGGCCGGAGACGAACTCGAAAAGCCCCGGGCGGCGGTCGCGGCGAAGCCGTTCGGCGGTCGCAATCGCGCGAACGGCCGCGAAAGCCCGGTCTAGGTCGTTGTTGACGACAACATAATCGTATTCGCGCCAGTGCTCGATCTCGACCCGTGCATTCTTCAATCGCATCTCGATATTCGCATCGGAATCCTCTGCGCGCCGCTTCAACCGCGCCTTCAACTCGTGCATCGAGGGCGGCAGGATGAAGACCGAGACGATGTCCGCCCGCATCTTCTCATTGAGCTGCACGGCACCCTGCCAGTCGATATCGAAGAGCATGTCGCGGCCGGCGGCCATGGCCGATTCGGCCGGCTCGCGGGGCGTACCATAGAAGTTCCCGTGCACCTCCGCCCATTCCAGCAGCGCATCGGAATTGCGCAGCCGCTCGAATTCACGCCGGGAGACGAAGTGATAATGGACCCCGTCGATCTCGCTGGCCCGCCGCGGACGCGTCGTGACGCTGACGGAAAGCTCCAGCGACGAGTCGCTTTCAAGCAGGTTGCGCGCGATCGTCGACTTTCCTGCTCCGGATGGCGAGGAAAGCACCAGCATCAACCCGCGCCGACGGATTTGGAACGCATCTTCTGCCATGCGCTACTCCAGATTCTGTACCTGTTCGCGAAAGCGGTCCACCACGGCCTTCAGCTCAAGGCCGATCGCCGTTATCGCCACCGCGTTCGATTTAGAGCACAACGTATTCGATTCGCGGATGAATTCCTGCGAAAGAAAATCAAGCTTGCGCCCGACCGGCCCACCGGCGCCGAGCAGCGAGCGCACTGCTGCCACATGCGTCTTCAGCCGGTCGAGTTCCTCGCGGATATCAGCCTTCGTGGCAAGGAAAGCTGCCTCCATGTTGAGCCGGCTTTCGTCGAGCGTCGGCATGGCGTCCATGACCAGCCGGACCTGCTCGGCCAGTTTCGCGCGGATCGCCTGCGGCTCGCGTGACGGATCGGCTTCCGCCTGCAGCGTCAGTGCCTCGATCTCGTCCACATGGCCGAGAAGCAACCGCCCGAGCGCGGCGCCCTCTTCGAGCCGCGCCTTTACGAGCCCGTCCAGCGCTTCATCGAGCGCCGTCATGATAACCGCGTCGAATGCGGCCGCCTCTTCCTCGGTCGCAAGCGGATCGGCGAATTCCAGCACGCCACGCAATGCGAGCAGCCCGTCTGCACGCGCCGGCGCAACCCCGAATTCCTCCTCCAGCCGCTTCGCCAGGGCCGCGACGTTGCCCAGCAACGCCTCGTTGACGATCGGGGTGGCGTCCGCGCCCTGGCGGCTCAAATTAAGCGCGGCATAGAACTGGCCGCGTGAAAACCGTTTCTGGAAGGCCTGCTTGGCCGGCTGCTCGATCCGCTCAAGACCGGGCGGCAGGCGCAGCCGGACCTCGAGCCCCTTCCCGTTGACGGATTTGAGCTCCCAGGCAAAGGCGTTCCCTGGATGAACGCCCGTCGCGCGGGCAAAACCCGTCATGCTCTGCAATGCCATCTATGGTCCCCTCGCCTTTGCTCGACGGTCCGGCCGACTCTCCAGCCTCCCGCCGAATCCCTTAAAGGCTATGATGTTTCTTATCGCCTGCGCAGACAGGATCAATTGGCCGGCGAAGTGTCCGTTTGCGGCGCAGCACCGGCACCTTCCGCGTCCTTCCGCTCCTTCTCGATCTTACGCCAGCGGGCGACATTCTTGTTGTGGTCGGCAAGCGTCGAGGCGAAGGCATGCCCCCCCGTCCCGTCGGCAACGAAATAAAGATCGTTCGTGTCCGCCGGATGGGCGACAGCCTCGAGCGCCGCACGGCCCGGATTGGCGATCGGGGTCGGCGGCAGCCCGTCTATCAGGTAGGTATTGTAGGGCGTCGGCTTTTCCACATCGGACTGGAAGATCGGGCGCCCCGCCGGCCGGCCTTCACCCCCGAACAACCCGTAGATGATCGTCGGATCGGACTGCAGGCGCATATGGTGCTTGAGCCGGTTGATGAAGACCGCCGCCACGCGTGGCCGCTCCTCGGGCACTCCCGTTTCCTTCTCGACGATCGAGGCCAGCGTCACGAACTCGTTGATGTCCTTCAGCGGCAGATCCGGCGCTCGCTTCACCCAGATCGACCGGACGAGCTTTCTCTGCTCGGCCGTCATCCTGTCGATGATTTCCTGCCTCGTGGCGCCTCGGGTGAATTGCTGCGTATCCGCCGCAAGGCTGCCTTCGGGCGGCTTATCGGCCGGCATTTCCCCGACCAGCACGTCATCCTTGGCGATCCGGTCGAACGCCTGCGCCACCGTCAACCCTTCCGGGATCGTCAGCGAATGCAGGATCGACTTGCCGCTCTTCAGGATATCCATGATCCGGTGCATGGAGGCACCGGCGGGAATGGCGTATTCGCCAGCCTTGAGCTTGCCTTGGTTGCCATAGACCTGAATGCCGATCCGGAAGATCTGCGCGTCGCTGACAAGGCCGCGTTCCTCGAGTTCGCCGGCGATCGAGTTGGCTCCGGTATTCGGCTTCACCAGGAAGACCGAGTCCTTGGCCGACGGACCTTTTCCCTCGAACACCTGCTTGCCGATATAGATGCCGAACGCGGCCGCAATCGTCAGGAGGACGATGCCGGAGACGAGAAAATTCAGGAAGACGACAATCTGGTTACGCGATTGACGGGAACGCCTCGCGGCTCGGGCGCCTGAAGCCGGCGCGAGTGTCTCATAGGCGGATTTCGGCATGGCGGCCGGCTCTTCGGCCTCGCCCTTGCCGGAACGGTCTTCATCTCCGCTGTAATCGGTCATTCGCAGTGCTTATCCAGGGTCGCTGCGTGTCATTCAAGGTGGCTGCTGCGCGGACAGTAACTACGCGGACAGTAGTTTTGAATATGGCAAATTTCGCGACGCGCCGCCCGGCGCGGCGAAATGCCGGAACTCAGGCGTCGTAGCGACGGAAAACAAGCGAGGCGTTGGTGCCTCCGAACCCGAAGGAGTTCGACAAGGCGATGTCGATAGGCCGCTTCCGCGGCGTATTGGGCACGAGATCGATCGCCGATTCCACCGCCGGGTTGTCGAGGTTGATCGTTGCCGGCGCAATGCCGTCTCGAATCGCCAGGATCGAGAAGATCGCCTCCGCCGCGCCAGCCGCGCCCAACATATGGCCGATGGACGACTTGGTAGAGGACATGGAAATCTTCGAGGCGGCATTGCCGACAAGCCGCTCAACCGCGCCGAGTTCGATCGTATCGGCCATGGTCGAGGTGCCATGGGCATTGATGTAGTCGATGTCGGCCGGCGTCAGGCCGGCATTCCTGAGCGCAGCCGCCATGCAGCGATAGGCCCCATCGCCATCCTCGGCCGGAGCCGTGATGTGGTGGGCGTCGCCGCTCATCCCGTAGCCTACGATCTCCGCATAAATGCGTGCGCCGCGCGCCTTGGCGTGCCCCAACTCCTCCAGCACCAGCACGCCCGCGCCTTCGGCGATGACGAAGCCGTCACGGTCGCGGTCATATGGTCGCGACGCCTTTTGGGGCGTGTCGTTGTAGTGGGTCGAGAGCGCCTTGCACGCGGCGAAACCGGCAAGCGCCAAACGGCCGATCGGTGCTTCCGCACCACCCGCCACCATTACCTCGGCATCGCCGAAGGCGATCATGCGGGAGGCATCGCCGATAGCATGCGCGCCAGTGGAGCAGGCCGTCACCACGGCATGATTCGGCCCTTTTAGCCCATGCCGGATCGAAACCTGGCCGGAAACGAGGTTGATGATATTGCCGGTAATGAAGAAGGGGCTGATACGGCGCGGCCCGCGCTCGTGCAGGATCAGCGCGTTCTCCGCAATCCCCTCTATGCCGCCGATGCCGGAGCCGATGGTAACGCCGGTATAGTTCTGTTCGTCCGCTGCCTTCGGATGCCACCCGGCATCGTCGAGCGCAAGGTCCGCGGCGGCAATGCCATAGGCGATGAAGTCGCCGATCTTGCGCTGTTCCTTGGCTTCAAGGAAACGGTCGGGATTATAGGTCCCGTTCTCTCCGTCGCCGCGCGGAACCATGCTGGCGATCTTGCAGGCCATATCCTCCACGTCGAACGTATCGACGCGGCGGGCGCCGCTCTTGCCGTCGAGCAGAGCTTTCCAGCTATGCTCTACGCCCACGCCCAAAGGGGAGACAAGGCCCATGCCGGTGACGACGACGCGCCTCATTTAAAGTTCTCCCTCGTTCGGCGTCAGGCACTGCCCGCCTTTGCCGGGCAGCGGGGATATCAGGATGAAGCCTTGTCGATATACTTGACGGCATCGCCGACGGTGAGGATCGTCTCGGCGGCGTCATCCGGGATCTCGACCCCGAATTCTTCCTCGAACGCCATGACGAGTTCGACCGTATCGAGGCTGTCCGCGCCCAAATCGTCGATGAAGCTCGCCTGCTCCGTTACCTTGTCCGCGTCAACACCGAGGTGCTCGACGACGATTTTCTTGACGCGTTCTGCGGTATCGCTCATTTGGGAACCCTCGAAT
>JBDZVC010000192.1:0-8064 GCA_040255475.1 Phyllobacteriaceae bacterium
GTGACGGTCTTCGCGGTGTGGTCGACGACGAGCGAATCGAGGCTGATCTTGTCGGCCGAGGCGAAGCCGGTGCCACCATTGGTGAACAGGAAGGCCTTGACCGTCTTTTCGGCGTCGTCTTCCGGAATGACGCCGGTCGTCAGGTCGCGGGCCGTCGAGGTCACCGCCGAGTCGAGCGCGTTGAGAAGGTTGGAACGGGTCAGCACCATCTGCGCCGTGTTGATGCCGAATCCGATCGAAAGCAGGATCGTCGTTATGGTCGCCGCCGTTATGACGGCGAAATTGCCGCTTCTGTCCTCGATGAACCGGGCAAACGTCCTGCCCGTACCCCCAAAATCACGCCACATCTTTCCCGGTCTCCGTTTGACGGCGTCCAGCCGCTGAACGGACGATTGCAGGAAGCTTGCCGATCTCCGGCAGGCGGGCATCCTGTCGGCATGCTGCCGTGTAAACTATTGATTTTACTTGTCTGTCGCCGTTCAGACAGTTAACCGGCAGTAAAGGGAATCCGGCAGCGGCGGAACCGTTTACCAATCGTCAACCGTCAGCAGGTCTGCGGGACGTCGCCGGGAACAGAGGTCGTCCCGGATCGGCACAGGCCGAGCCGTGTCCGTACCGTTTCGGGTCAGCCGCAATAGGATTGTCGGCGACCGCCGGAATAGAGCCGGACGAGCGCGCGGGAAAGCAGGGCGGGTGCCACCTCCCCGTCCTCCGTTTCCACGTCGGCCAGCACGCGGCCGTAATATTTGCCGCCGCCTATATTGGTGATCTTCACGGGCGGCCTGTCGAGCAGCGCGGCAAGCGCGTCGCGCGCCTCCGCCGCCGCGAACCGTTCGCGCCGGCAGCGGCTATGCAGTTCGGGTGCGTCGATGCCGCGGATGCGAACGCTAACCCGCACCGTCTCGCCCGGCCAGACATGCGCTTCCGCGACGAATGTATCCCCATCGATCACCCGTACCACCGTCGCGCTGACGGGGCCGCTGATCTCGTCGCGCGCATCGACCGCGCGCGCGGCCATCAGCGATGCCGTCGCGCATGCCAAGAGAACCGGGGCCAGCCTGGTAAGCCGGAAGAAATGGAATCGACCCATGAAGGGAATTTATTCCTATCATAGGCCTTTGGCAATGCGGCGCTTTTCAGAAATCGACCGCCTTGCCTTTCACTTCCCAGTCGCCGTAGCGCGCGGGATCCTTGCCGCCACGCCCGCCATGTTCGGCAGGTGCCCCAGCTTCTTTCGCCAGATAGGCGGCGCGCCGGGCCTCGGCTTCCGCGAGCGCGCGCTGCGCCGCCGCCGGGAGCTTTTTCACCGGCGCTTCGACAGCTTTTTCGTGCTCTTCATCGTTTGTCATTTCGTATCTTTTCCGACATTGAAACGGGATCGCTGGTTTCCCATGATATAGGCGGTTGATCCGGCGCGATCGAGCCTCTTCGGCTATCGACGCGCCCTAACGGAGCAAGAGATGAACGCCATTCGCACCGGCATGCTGCTGGCCGTGATGACGGCTCTTTTCATGGGTGTGGGCTACCTGATCGGCGGCCCTGCCGGCACGGTGATCGCTTTCCTGATCGCTGCCGGCATGAACCTCTTCAGCTACTGGAACGCCGACAGGCTGGTGCTTTCCATGCACCACGCCGTCGAGATCGACGAGCGCACGGCGCCCGAATATTACCGCATCGTTCGCGACCTCGCGCACCGCGCAAACCTGCCGATGCCGAAGGTCTATCTCATCGAGAACGACCAGCCGAACGCCTTCGCCACCGGCCGCAACCCTCAGAACGCGGCGGTCGCGGCCACCACGGGCCTGCTCAGCCAGCTTACGCCGGAAGAGCTTTCGGGCGTGATGGCGCATGAGCTTTCGCATGTCGAGCATCGCGACACGTTGACCATGACGATCACCGCGACGCTTGCCGGCGCGATTTCCATGCTCGGCAATTTCGCCTTCTTCTTCGGCGGCTCGCGCGACAACAACAATCCGTTCGGCTTCGTCGGCGTGCTGGTCGCGATGATCGTTGCGCCGCTCGCCGCCATGCTGGTGCAGATGGCGATCAGCCGCACGCGCGAATATTCCGCCGACCGGCGCGGCGCGGAGATCTGCGGCAACCCGCTGTGGCTCGCCTCGGCCCTGCGCAAGATCGCGACGGCCGCCCACCATGTCGTCAACCCCACGGCGGAACGAAATCCGGCGACCGCGCATCTCTTCATCGTCAATCCGCTTTCCGGCTCGCGCATGGACAATCTTTTCTCGACCCATCCGGACACCGAGAACCGCATCGCCGCGCTGGAGGCGATGGCGGACGGCGGGACGGCTGGGGGTCACCGGACCAATGCCTCGGCGGATGCCGATATCGCCGCCAATGCCGGTCCCTGGGGCCGCGCTCCGGGACGGGACACATCCGGCAATCCCTGGCGGCGCAGCCCCACCGGTCCGCGTGCCAGACGAGGTCCCTGGGCGTGATGACGAACGTCGTGGGGCGGGGTTCGTGAGCGGGAAGTCACACCCTCGCTCCCGCAAGCCGAGATCGGCTCATCCGGCGGAAGGCGAAGCTGAGCGCCCAGGTCTTGCCGCGCGGAAGACGGCGGCGCGGCTTCTCTCGGCGATCGTCGATGCCCATACCTCGCTCGACGGGTTGACCGACGCCGAGGGCGGCCATCCGCAATACCGCGGGCTCGATGCCCGTGATCGCGCGCTGGTCCGGGCCATCCTGACGACCGCGCTGCGCTTCCGTGTCACGATCGGCAAGCTGATCGAGCGTGAGTTGGATCGGCCTCTGCCGGCAAACGCGCATGCGCTCTCGCATATCCTCCATGTCGCGGCGGCACAGATCCTTTTCCTCGACATTCCCGACAGCGCGGCGGTCGATCTCGCCGTCAGCCACGCCAAGGGCGATCCGCGCACGGTACGCTTCGGCGGCCTCGTCAACGGCGTTCTGCGCGCATTGACGCGGGCGAAGGACAAGGCGCTGCCCGAGACGCTGGCGTCGACCGAGGACGCTCCGGACTGGTTCCGCGAGCGGCTCGTCACGGCCTACGGCAATGAAAAGGCGGCCGCGATCCTTGCCGCGCACCGGGTCGAGGCGCCGACCGATTTCACCGTCAAGGCCGATCCGGAGAAATGGGCGTCGCGGCTCGGCGGCATCGTTCTGCCCACTGGCGCAGTCCGTGTGGAACGGCTCCCCGCCCCCGTTCCGGAACTGCCCGGCTATGGCGAAGGCGTCTGGTGGATACAGGACGCGGCGGCGGCCCTGCCGGCCCGACTTCTCGGCGATGTCGCCGGCATGCGCGTCGCCGATCTGTGCGCCGCGCCGGGAGGCAAGACGGCGCAGCTCGCAGTGGCCGGCGCGAGCGTGACGGCGGTGGACATCTCGGCGAGCCGGCTGAAGCGGCTCGCCGCCAATCTCGCGAGGCTCGGGCTGGAAGCCGAGATCGTCACGGCCGACCTCATGAAGTACGAGCCGGCACGGCCCTTCGACGCCATCCTACTCGACGCGCCCTGTTCCTCCACCGGCACGGTGCGCCGTCATCCGGACGTGCCGTGGACGAAGACGCAAGCCGACATCGAAAAGCTCGGTGAGGTGCAATTCCGCCTGCTCGGCCGCGCGGTGGAACTGGTCCGTCCCGGCGGGCGCATCGTCTTCTCCAACTGCTCGCTCGATCCATCGGAAGGCGAGGCGCTTCTGGAGCGCTTTCTTGCGGAAAGGACCGATATCCGGCTCGACCCCGTCCTGTCGGGCGAAGCCACAGGCATCGCCCCCTTCGTCACGGAGCGCGGGACATTGAGGACCACGCCCGCCGATCTCGATCTCGGGACGCCGGGTCTGTCCGGCATGGACGGCTTCTTCGCGGCGCGCCTTGTACGACTGGCATAGGCGGTTATCGCGCAAAAGCGCATTTGCGCCTTCGCATATCGGGCCGACTCCTCTAGAATCTCCTTCGGCTGGTTAGGGCTGGACGAGGAAGGCGCGGCATTGAAGGAAGCGAGGGGGTATGCCCCGCGCCTGTGGGCACTTGTGGGATACGCGCTTTATCGGCGCGCCCGCCGGCGTTTGCGCGCCGGTCCCGCCTATCGCTGGCGCTATGCCGGACGCACGCCCGAGCGCATCCTGGTGGCGCCGCCCGATCTCAGGCTCGCCGACCCGCAGACCGCCGCCGACATCTATCACGGCCGCTTCCCCTTCGCCGGGCATGTAGTGGAGGCGAGCGGACAATCCCCCTTCCAGCTCGAGGTGAACAATCCCGCCTGGCTGGAGAATTTGAACAGTTTCCGTTGGCTGCGCCATATGCGCGAGGCCGGCACCGACCTTGCGGCGGCCAACGCCCGCGCGCTCGTCTCGGAGTGGATCGCCGCCCATGGCAGCCGCATCTCCGGTCTCGCCTGGGACCCGGCCGTTACCTCGCGGCGCGTCATCGCATGGCTGCAGCATTCGGTCATCGTCCTCCACGGCGCCGAATATCCGTTCTACCGTTCCTTCCTTAGGCTTCTCGCCGTGCAGATACGCTATCTGCGCGTCATGGCGCCGGAGATGCCCGACGGAGAGGAGCGGCTGCGCGCCCGCATCGCGCTTGCCTTTTCCGCACTGGCGCTGCCGGCGTCGGCGGCGGCACTGCGCAGTGCCGTTCGCAACCTTTCCGATGAGCTGGAACGGCAGATACTGCCCGATGGCGGGCATATCTCGCGCAATCCCGCCGCCATCCTCGAACTGCTCGCCGATCTCCTGCCGCTCCGCCAGACTTTCGCCAACCAGGCCGAGGCGCTGCCGCCGGCGCTCATGGGCGCCATCGACCGCATGTTGCCGGCGCTCCGCTTCTTCCGCCATCAGGACGGCACGCTGGCGCATTTCAACGGCGTCGGCATCACCATCCACAACCGCATCGCCGCCGTGCTGCGCCATGACGACACGATCGGCCAGCCGCTCATGCACGCCCCACATTCCGGCTACGAGCGCATGGTCGCGGGTGGCACGACAGTCATCGCCGACACCGGTTCGCCACCGCCTCCGGAAGTCTCGCGCAACGCGCAGGCCGGATGCCTCTCCTTCGAGATGTCCTCCGGCCGGCAATTGTTCATCGTCAATGCCGGCGTCGATTCCTTCGGCGCGCGAGACTTCCGCCCGCTGTCGCGCGCGACGGCCGCGCATTCCACCGCGACGATCAACGACGCCTCGTCCTGCCGCTTCAACCTCTCGCCGCGCCTCGAAAAGGTCGTCGGTACGGCGATGGTGGACGGGCCGCATCGCGTCGAGTGCGAGCGCATCGACAAGGGCGGGCATCAGGGCTTCGTCGCCCGCCATGACGGCTATCTTTCCCGCTTCGGGCTGCTTCATGAACGCCAGCTCGTGCTTTCCGGCGACGGCGGCACACTGGACGGCAATGACCGTTTCTTCATGGCCGACGGCCGGCCGGCGCACGGCCGCGTGGCCGATTTCATCGCCCTTCGCTTCCACCTGCATCCGGACACTCGGCTTCACCGCGACGAGGCCGGACGCCTCGTCATCGGATCGACGCGCGGCGGCGATTGGTCCTTTTCCTGCAGCGGCGTCGAGCCGGAGGTGGAGGATTCGATCTTCTTCGCCGGCCTCGCCGGGCCGCAGCGCAGCCGCCAGATCGTGCTGAACTTCCGCGCGTCGGAAATCCCGGAAATCGCGTGGCGGCTGACGCGAGCGCGGAGCGTCCTGCCCGGCTGAAACCGCCCACGACGGTTTGATTCCGCCCGCCATCGTGCTAGTCCGCGCGCATCCTTTCCCGGAGATTCAGCGATCATGGCCGTTGCCTCGAAGAATATCCCGGCGCCCGATCTGGTGCGGGTGCGCCGCGCCCTTCTTTCCGTCTCCGCCAAGACGGGACTTGCCGGTTTCACCCGCGAGCTCGCCCATGCCGGCGTCGAACTGGTCTCGACCGGCGGGACGGCGAAGGCCATCGCCGAGGCCGGTGTCACCGTACGCGACGTCTCCGACCTCACCGGCTTCCCCGAGATCATGGACGGCCGCGTCAAGACGCTGCATCCGATGGTCCATGGCGGGCTGCTCGGCGTCCGCGACGATCCGGAACACGCATCGGCGATGGAGACGCATGGCATCAAGCCGATCGACCTCGTCGTCATCAACCTCTATCCTTTCGAGGAAGTGCGCTGGTCGGGTGCCGGCTATGCCGCGACGGTCGAAAATATCGATATAGGCGGCCCGGCCATGGTTCGCGCGGCGGCGAAGAACCATGCGTATGTGGCGGTGGTGACCGATCCGGCGGACTACGACGCAGTGCTGAACGCACTGAAACTGAATTCCGGCAGCCTTTCCCATGAATTCCGCCAGCGCCTGGCGGCCAAGGCCTTCGCGCGCACGGCAGCCTATGACGCGGCGATCTCCAACTGGTTCGCCGACGCGCTCGATATCGAGCACCCGGCCTGGCGGGCCTTCGGCGGGAAGCTGGAAAACGTCATGCGCTATGGCGAGAACCCGCACCAAAAGGCCGGCTTCTACGTCACCGGCGAAAAGCGTCCGGGCGTGGCGACCGCACGGCAAACACAGGGCAAGCAGCTCTCCTACAACAACATCAACGATACCGATGCCGCCTTCGAACTGGTCGCCGAGTTCGACCCGAAGCGCAGCGCCGCCGTCGCCATCATCAAGCACGCCAATCCGTGCGGCGTGGCCGAGGCCGCAAGCGTGGTCGATGCCTATCTGAAGGCGCTTTCCTGCGACCCCGTATCCGCCTTCGGCGGCATCGTGGCGCTCAACCGAACCCTCGATGCGGAGGCTGCTGCCGAGATCGTCAAGCTCTTCACCGAAGTCATCATCGCGCCCGACGCCACCGAGGAGGCGCAGGCCATCGTCGCGGCCAAGAAGAACCTGCGCCTGCTTCTCGCCGGCGGCCTGCCTGACCCGCGCGCGCCCGGCATCATGGCGAAGACGGTCGCGGGCGGCCTGCTCGTCCAGTCGCGCGACAATGGCAATGTCGACGATCTCGATCTCAAGGTCGTGACGAAGCGCGCCCCGACGGACCGCGAGATGGCCGACCTCAAATTCGCCTTCCGCGTCGCCAAGCACGTCAAGTCGAACGCCATCGTCTATGCGAAGGATCTGGCGACGGTCGGCATCGGAGCCGGCCAGATGAGCCGGGTGGATTCCTCCAGGATCGCCGCCTCCAAGGCGCTCGACGCGGCGCGCGAAGCCGGACTGAGCGAGCCGGGCACGAAGGGCAGCGTCGTCGCCTCCGACGCCTTCTTCCCCTTCGCGGATGGCCTGCTCGCGGCGGCGGAAGCCGGCGCCACGGCCGTTATCCAGCCCGGCGGCTCCATGCGCGACGAGGACGTCATCGCCGCCGCCGACGAGCACGGGCTGGCCATGGTGCTGACCGGCATGCGCCATTTCCGGCACTGATGGCGGGTCGGGCGGTCACCCCTTACCAAGTTCGCCCACCGGTTCGGCTTCGCCTCACCGGGGCTCCCTATCCTCTCCCACAAGGGGCGAGGAAGAAACTGGCGTCACTCTCTCTGCTAATCTCCAACACCGATGATTTGCCGGAGCGGCGATGCCACGCTCCCCCTTCGCCCTTTGTGGGAGAAGGTGGCCGAGCGAAGCTCCGTCGGATGAGGGGTATCGGGCCGAACAGGACGTGGCCCAGCCGCGTCAGCGGCGTACGGGCGTGAGCGAAAGGACGCCCTAGCCCGAAATCTCCTTGTCGCCATTCGCCTTGATGAAGGCGTGGATGTAGGCGAAGGAGGGCAGCAAGTGCGAGTCCGCCGGTTTCAGGCCGGCCACCGAGCCGAGGCCGGCCGCGAAGTGGTTGCAGTTATAGAGCTCCATGTGCCAGAGCGGCGGATGGGCGAGCGCCTGCCGCACCTTGACCAGAAGCTTCTGATACTGGTCCGCCGTCAGCGAGACCCGGTAGGCTGCGCCCGGCGTATAGTCGCAGTCGCGGCTGCTCGGCAGCAGTTCGCCCGGCACCGGGACGATGGCACCGCCGTAAAGGCCCAGCACGCTGCCCGACGGGAACAGGCCGATATATTGCCGCGTCAGCACCTTGCCGTTCTTATCGAGCCGCCCGAAGACGTCGTACATGTGCCCGGA
>JBDZVC010000193.1:0-1469 GCA_040255475.1 Phyllobacteriaceae bacterium
CGGCCCTTAAGTCCTGCCCCTTATGATTAACAATGCCCGTAAACGAATGGTTACCGTCGGCGCAAAAGCTTAGGAATTTGTTTCCGGGCAGGGGATCGCGGCCAGGCGTCATTCCGGAGCGGGGCGATTGTATGAGGGGCTTTACCCAGGCCGCTGGGACCAAAGGCGTTCGCGTTTCGGGAGTAATTGGCATGAAATCACGTGAAAACCTCGTTCGGCTGAAGCAGTTTCAGGTGAACGAGAAGCGGAGGCAGTTCCTTCAGCTCGACATGATGATTGCCGAGTTCGAGCGCATGGCCAACGAACTCGACGTGCAGATCGCGGCAGAGGAGAAGAAGGCCGGCATCACGGACGTGAACCATTTCGCCTACCCGACCTTCGCCAAGGCGGCCCGCCAGCGGCGCGACAACCTCCTGGCCTCCCAGGCCGACCTTGCCGAGCAGCGCGCGGTCGCCGAGACAACCCTTGCCGAGGCGGAACTGGAACTTTCTAAGGCCGAGATGTTGGAGACGCGCGACGCCAAGGCCCGTGACGGCGACGGCAGCCGCGCCATGACGGGCTGAGCGAGAACGCGCGACGCCTGCCCCCGTTCTAATCCTTCGCTGCTTTCTTCAGGGAAAGCACCAGCGTCGCCGGGTTAGGGCCGAGCGCTGGAAGCCGGAGCGTTCGTAGAAAGCTTTCGCTTCATCCGAGATCACGCGCGCCAGTATATCCCGTATACTTTTGATAGCCGCTGTATCGGATGTGCGCAGGCCCGACATGCTGTAGAAGCGCCGTCGCGATATCCCTGCCCTGCAAAACTGTGATCTATGGCGAGGCGGCCTAAAATCCTGGTTCTGTCCGAGAAGCCGGCGGCTCTTCGGACAGGATCAGCCTATCAGTGCCTGTATTGCTGGATGCGTGTCGTCCGGAGGCCGGCCAGCCCGTATTCATCTATCGAGGCCTGCCAGGAAAGAAATTCCTCTGTGGTCAGCTTGTAGCGCTGACAAGCTTCCTCGAGGCTGAGCAGTCCACCACGCACGGCGGCGACCACCTCGGCCTTTCGCCGGATGACCCAGCGGCGGGTGTTGGACGGCGGCAGATCCGCTATGGTGAGCGGGCTGCCGTCGGGCCCTATGACGTACTTGACGCGAGGCCTTACAAGATCGGTCATCCGTACTCTCTACTAAAATCAAAGAACCAATCGACGATCACTTTAACGCCACAGCTTTAAAAATTGCCTAAACAAAAAATAACGCACCGGTAAGCTTGGTGAATCCTCCGTTAGCCGGATCATGCGCATTCTAACTGTCCGGAGAGCCGCCCGAAGGCGGGCACGAGCGTCCTGCCGCGCCGATATGGCGCGCGCCTTTGGCTTGACCTATATTGGTCAGGTTGGCATGTAGCCGTCATCATCGCGCCTGGAACGCATCTGAAATGAACAGCCTCGACCTGCCGGGACGCCCCGAAGACACGCGCGTTGTCGTGGC
>JBDZVC010000193.1:1569-8037 GCA_040255475.1 Phyllobacteriaceae bacterium
AAATGAACAGCCTCGACCTGCCGGGACGCCCCGAAGACACGCGCGTTGTCGTGGCCATGTCGGGGGGCGTGGATTCCTCCGTCGTCGCCGGCCTCCTCAGGAAGGAAGGCTACGACGTGGTCGGGGTCACCCTCCAGCTCTACGACCATGGCGCGGCGACCCATCGCCCCGGCTCCTGCTGCGCCGGGCAGGATATAGACGACGCCCGCCGGGTGGCCGAGACGCTCGGCTTTCCGCATTACGTGCTGAATTACGAGGAGCGTTTCCGCAAGGCGGTGATCGACCCCTTCGCCGAAAGCTACGTCTCCGGTGAGACGCCGATCCCCTGCGTTTCCTGCAACCAGACGGTCAAGTTCGCCGACCTTCTGGAGACGGCGCGCGAGCTTGGCGCCGACGCTCTGGCGACAGGCCATTACATCCGCTCCGCGCCGCGGGGCGACGGCCACCGGGCGCTTTACCGGCCCCTCGACGCGGAGCGCGACCAGAGCTATTTCCTCTTCGCCACCACGCAGGAGCAGATCGATTATCTGCGCTTCCCGCTGGGTGGCCTGCCCAAGCCCGAGGTCCGCCGCATCGCAGGCGAGATGGGCCTTGCCGTCGCCGCCAAGCAGGACAGCCAGGACATCTGCTTCGTGCCGCATGGGAAATATTCCGACATCATCGCGCGGTTGAGGCCCGGTGCCGCCACGCCCGGAGACATCGTCCATATCGACGGGCGCGTGCTCGGCCGCCACGAAGGCATACTGCGCTATACGGTCGGCCAGCGCCGCGGCATCGGCGTGGCCGCAGGCGAGCCGCTCTATGTCGTCCATCTCGACGCCGGGCATTCGCGTGTCATCGTCGGCCCGCGCGAAGCGCTGGAGACGCACGGCCTCGTCCTGCGCCAGGTGAACTGGCTGGGCGATACCCTGCTGGAGGATATTCCTGCCGAGGGCATCGAACTGTTCGCCAAGGTACGCTCGACGCGCCCGCCGCGGCCGGCGGTACTGACGCGGTCGCGCGGCTCGGTCCGTGTGGAACTGGCTGACGGCGAAACAGGTGTGGCGCCCGGGCAGGCCTGCGCGCTTTATTCCGACGACGGCGACGAGGCCCGCGTGCTCGGCGGCGGTTTCATCGAGCGCGCGCATCGCGGCGCCGAGGCTGAAGCCATGCTCTCACGCCTGGGAGCTCTTCCCGCGCACGCCTGACGCCTCAGGCTTCAGGATCGGGCGAAACGCCCCCGCGTCAGCCGATCGAGGAGATTTTCTGCTCGCCCGCGAAGCGGGTGTCGTGCGTGACCGTACCCGCGGTCAGCACCTTGAGCACGAGGATCGCCTCCTCGCCGTCGGTCCTCGGCTCCTCACGCGTTTCGATGCAGTGCATGAAATGCTCCAGTTCGCGCGTCAGCGGCATGCCCTCCTTGACCTCTACATAAGAGGGGTCATTGGCGGTGAAGGCCCATTGGCCGCTGTCCTGCCAGACGGCATGCCGGTAGACGGCGAGCTTGCGCTCCCACGGTTCCACATCGTCGAAGACGGCCATGGCGCGGGTGCCGACGACGGTAAGCCGCCGCTCGCGATAGGGATTGAGCCGCGAGGTGAAGAGATGGCTGCGCAGATCGTTTGGAAAGCGCATATGGAGATGCGCAAAATCGCTTAAGTGATCGAGAAGCGCCGCCCCCTCCCCACGAACTTCGAGCGGTGCCGCACCCGTGATCGCCAGGATCATCGACAGATCGTGCGGCGCGAGATCCCACAGCGCGTCGTTCTCGGTATGGAACTTGCCGAGGCCGAGCCGATGCGAATGGATGTATTTCACTTCGCCGAGTTCGCCCTGGTCGATGAGTTCCTTCAGCTTTTCGAAGGCCGGATGGAAGCGCAGCACATGCCCGACCATGAAGATGCGGCCGGCATCGTGCGCTGCCTTCACCGAGCGTTCGGCGTCGGCGACGGTCAGCGCGACCGGCTTCTCGACAAGCACGTCCTTTCCGTTCCGCACCGCGCGGATCGCGCACTCGGCGTGGAATTGCGGCGGCAGCGCCATGACGATGGCGTCGATGTCTTCGCGGCCGTAGAGTTCTTCGGGATCGATGGCGAGGCAGTCCTGCTCGCTGGCGAACCCCTCCGCGCGAGGACGGTTTGCGTCGGAGACGGCATAGAGCGCGCCAAGCGATTTGAGCGTGCGGATATGGTTCGATCCCCAATATCCGCAACCAAGGACGGCGATGCGCGGTTTCATCAATAAGATACCTGAAAGTCTGTGCCAGACACATATCGATGCGGCGGGCCGAACTCAACCCCGGCGCGGCGCTGTTGCGCACCGGGGTGGAGCACCGGAACGGCGGCTGCGCCGCAGCGCCCCTGCTTCGGCTGCCCAGAAAAGGTATTTCAGGGCCGAATCCGATGGCGTCGCGTGCTTGTTGGAAGTCCGGCTCCGGCTTTACCAGATCCGCAGCCAACCGTCCTTGACAGGGTTACCACACCCCCCTTATATCCGCGCGTCCTTGCCGAGGTAAGCGGGCTCCAGGCCCGAGCCCGGCGGCGGGGCGGAGTAGCTCAGTCGGTTAGAGCAGAGGAATCATAATCCTTGTGTCGGGGGTTCGAGTCCCTCCTCCGCTACCAATAATTTCAACGACTTGGCGCATGTCCACCTGGATTTCATGTCGCGCTGTGTTGCAACTGGCTTTCCCTGATTTCCAAGGTTTTCACTGACGCGCGGCTACTTCCTGAAGCGGCGGCGGCATCGTCTACTGCAATCCGCCCCGCTGATGACAATCAAAATCCCATATACCTACATCGAACAAACGACTGCAGGCTTGCTCGACCTCTCGCCTTCTGGCGACGGCCTTTTGAACCTTTCGCTGTTTAACCAGGCAGTCACACGGTTTTCTGAGCTAGCATCCGGAGTTTGAGGCGATTGCCGAGCACCGCTCTAGCCAATCGCCAAACGGCGATCTCGACCATGTGATCCTCAAGCTCTCTGAACGGTAGGCGAAAACGCGTGGCGCCTATCTCCTACCGCCCTTTAGCCTTACGCCGGGGCCGCCGCCGTTTTCGGGATCATTTGTCGTCGTCGGGAAAGCTGTGAGCTCTCGCGAAAGCGGATCAAGCGCGGTTGACCATCCCCGAACGGCCTCATTGACAGTCAGAATAGGATTAATAATAGTACCGTTCTGGCCGAAGGTGAGGATGAGAGGCCGCGGGAGGAGAAAATGCCGTCTTTGCAAAAATTAAGCCGTCGACATGTGCTGAAGAGCACCGCCGCACTCGGCGCGCTCGCCCTTACGGGAAAGGCGCCTGCTCGAGCCGGAACCAAACCCTTCCAGGGTGTAGAACTGAACGTGTCTTGCTGGAGCGCGCCTTTTCCGAAGTTACTGCAAACCTACTTGCCGGAGTTCGAAGAACTCACGGGTATGAAGGTAAACTACGATACACCTGGGTTCCTCATCTATAACCAGCGCGTCGATCTGGAACTCTCCACAAAGGGCTCATCGTTCGACGTATTGAACATCACCTTCATCTACGTCGATCGCTGGCTTCGAGCTGGGTGGTTCGCACCACTCGATTCATTCATCTCGGATGAAAATGTCACACCGAAGGACTGGGGTATCGACGATTTTCTTCCGGCGGCTCGCAAGATAATGTCCGACAAGGATGGAAAGCTCTACGGCATTCCATGGACCTGCGACTGCTACATGGCGGCTGCCGGGCGATTCGATCTCGTCGAAAAGGCTGGGTTGGCGATGCCTGAAACTTTCGACGATATCGAGAAGGTCGCCGCCGCAACGAACAAGGACGGCGTCGCCGGCTTTCTGGGCGACAACCGTCATGGCTGGAATTTCCCGCCCTACTTGCAGGGCTTCGGCGGCAACGTTTTCCGCAATCCGCCCGATGACCTGATGCCGACGCTTGACACTCAGGAGGCTATCGCAGCGGCGGATTTCTATTCTCATCTGATACGTGATTTCGGCCCGAACGGCGTTCTTTCCTACAGCTACGACCAGGTGACCACAGCGCTGAAGCAGGGACGTGCCAATTATGCGACGGAAGGTCATATCTTTCTGATGCCGGCCGCCGATCCGGACAGCAAGGCGGCAAAGACGGTGCGCTATTCGATGTTCCCAAAGGGACCGGCTGGGCAGTTTCCAGGCTTCGCCACCCATGCATGGGGAATTCCAGTAGGCGCCAAGAACAAGGCGGCCAGTTGGGAATTCATCAAGTGGGCGATGTCGAAAGCCATGATGATGCGTGCAGTGACCGAGAAGGGATACTCGTCACCTAGCCGCCGCTCGGTGATCGAGAGTCCGGAATTCAAGAAGCGACTGACACTTAACGACAATGATGTCGCTGACATCTACCTCAAGACAATCGATCTCGCAGGAGAGAGCAGGTATATGGACTATCGCATCGTATCTGTATTCCCGCAGGTCGACACGTTGATCGGCCAGGCAATGGAGCGCATCATTTCCAAGCAGATGTCGGCGGCAGAATCGATGCGACAGGCACAGGCGGCCGCTGTCGCGAACTTGAAACGGGCCGGGATCCGGCTCTAGCTCCATCCATGCAGCGATCCGAGCCGGCATCCGCGAAATGGAGCATCGAGCGGCAGGAGCGGCTTGCCTATCTTTCCGGGCTGCTCCCCGCTCTACTCGTGCTGGTGGCGCTGACGCTGGCGCCGGCCATTTACCTTTTCGTCGTCAGTCTTACGCCCGGCACACCGACGATACCTGGCTCACTGACCAATTTCTCAGATCCCTCACAAAATTACGTCGCTGCGCTTCAAGACGACCAGTTCGTCGATTCCGTGTGGGTGCAAATCAAGCTGTCGGTTTCAACCGTCATAGCTCAGGTTTTGCTCGGGCTTGGGATTGCCCTGCTCCTTCATCGCCGCTCGCGCCTGTTGCAAGCCTTGAGAACAGTTTTCCTGATTCCAATGGTGTTGCCACCGATCGTTGCGGCGCTCATCTGGAAAATCCTCTACACGCCTGACATCAGCCCTCTACACCGATTGCTCGCAACTCTCGGGTTTCCGATCCCCTCCCTGATCACCAATGCCGATACGGCGCTCTGGGCGATTGCTTTCGCCGATACGTGGGAGTGGTTTCCCTTTACCATGCTGATCATCCTGGCTGCGCTACAAGTCGTTCCCGACGAACCAATCGAGGCTGCGAAGGTAGATGGGGCCGGGCCGCTGCAGCTCTTCTGGTATGTCACGCTGCCATTTATCCGCCCGGCCATCATTGTCGCGGCTCTCTTCCGGCTCATCGACAGCATCAAGGCTTTTCCGTTGATCTACGTGCTAACCAGCGGAGGTCCGGGAACCGCAACACAAGTCACGAATTACTACGCCTTCACCCAGGCATTCAACTACGCCTATTGGGGCTATGCGAGTGCGATAGCGGTGATGCTGACGGTCGGTGTGTTTGTGCTGAGCTGGCTGATTGCCCGGCGCGAGGGAATGTCCGCCCATGGCCGCTGATCCATCACGACCCGGCCTGTCTTTCGAACCGGAGCCGAGGTCAGCCCGGTGGAAAACGGCTGCCGCTAAAACGCTGGTGAATACAGCGCTTTTGCTGGCGCTCCTGTTCGTGCTCTTTCCGATCATTTGGCTGGTGCAGATCTCTCTGAGGCCAAATGATGATATACTAGGCTATAACCTGTTATTCACTCCCACGCTGGATCACTATCGGGCTCTTTTCGAAAGCCAGTTCCTGGGCTCGTTCCTGAACAGCATGATCTCGAGCGGCCTGTCGACCTGCGTAGCGCTCGTCATCGGAACGCCCGCGGCCTATGTCATTTGTCGCTGGCGCTTCCGTGCGCGCGGGGCAATCGCGATGTGGGTACTGTCTACCCGTATGGCCCCGCAGATCGCCTTCACAATTCCTTTCTTTCTCGCCTTCCGGCAAGTTGGCTTGCTCGACACGGTTTGGGGTTTGGCGATTATCTACCTCACCTTCAACCTGGCACTGGTGATCTGGATGATGCAGTCCTTTTTCGAGGCCGTTCCTATCTCGCTGGAAGAAGCCGCAAGGATTGATGGGTGCGGATTCTGGGGCGCTTTCCTGCGTATCACTCTGCCGCTGACCGCGCCCGGTATGGCGGCAACGGCGGTGCTATGCTTCATCTTCTCCTGGAACGACTTCTTCTATGCGCTCATCCTGACCCGCACCAACGCGATGACTGCCCCGGTGGCTATCATCAATTTCATGCAGTATGAAGGTTGGGAATGGGGCAAGATGGCTGCGGGCGGCACGCTTGTAATGTTGCCGGTCCTTATCTTCACGATCCTGGTCCGCAAATGGCTGGTGAGCGGCATGATCGCCGGAAGCGTAAAGGACTGATCAGGTTCACGTCGGATCGACGGAGAAGTCGAGGCGCACGAGATCGCCGCGAAAGAACAGGTGGCCGAAATAGATGATGGTGCCGGTTCCATCACGAATGACGCGGCGCAGTTCGGCGATGGGCGCCGCCTCATGGACGCCGAGATGGC
>JBDZVC010000194.1:0-8036 GCA_040255475.1 Phyllobacteriaceae bacterium
ACCGTATCCCGGTCTCCGTCATTGCCCGGCCCGCCATTCCCCGTTAGGAAACGGGCACGAACTATCACGCCCGTCACCCGGTGGGAACCATGCCGATGGAAGTGCTGAAGATCGGAACACGCGGCAGCGCGCTGGCGCTGGCGCAGGCCAACGAAACGCGGACGCGGCTGATGGCGGCGCATGGCCTGCCGGAGGACGCCTTCGCCATCATGCCGATCTCAACCAGCGGCGACCGCATCCAGGACCGGCCCCTGGCCGAAGTGGGCGGCAAGGGACTGTTCACCAAGGAACTCGAGGACGCGCTCTTTGACGGCCGCATCGACATCGCGGTGCATTCCTCCAAAGACATGCCGACCTTCCTGCCGGACGGGCTGGCGCTCATCGCCTTCCTCAAACGTGCCGATCCGCGCGACGCCTTTATTGGGCGCACCGCGCCGACGCTGGAAGGTCTGGCAAAGGGCGCAGTGGTGGGCTCCTCCTCGCTCAGGAGACAGGCGCTGATAAGGCGGCTGCGACCGGATCTGGAAGTAGTCAATTTTCGCGGCAATGTCCCGACGCGGCTGGCGAAACTCGACGGCGGACAGGTGGATGCCACGCTTCTCGCGGCTGCGGGCCTGTCACGGTCCGGGCTCGCCGGGCGCATCACCGAAATGCTCGATCCGGAGAAATTCCCGCCGGCGCCGGGGCAGGGCGCGATCTGCATCGAGGCGAAGATCGACAACCGGCGCGTCGCCGAAATGATCGCGCCGATCCATGACTGCCCGACCGGGCAAGCGCTTGCCTGTGAACGCGGCTTCCTCGCCGTGCTCGACGGTTCCTGCCGCACACCGATAGCAGGCCTTGCGCGGATCGACGGCGATCGGCTGGATTTCCACGGCATGGTGCTGACGCCGGACGGTCGCGAATGCCACGAGATTTCGCGCAAAGGCAGCGCGGCGGACGCGGAGACGATCGGCCGCGAGGCCGGCACAATAATCCGCGACAAGGCTGGCGCCCGCTTCTTCGACAGTTGGGTGTAGCACCGATGGGCGGCAGGGTGCTGATAACGCGCCCCCTGCCGGGCGCCGCGCAGACGGCGGAAAGGCTGGAAGCGCTGGGTTTCGAGCCGGTCTGCCTGCCGCTGACGGAAATCCGCTCGACCTTTGCCGAACTACCGCCCGGGCACGATTTCGACGCGGTCGCGATCCCAAGCGCCAATGCGGTCCGCCATGCGCAACCGGCCCTGTTGCGGGCGCTCGCCGGCCTGCCGGTCTTTACAGTCGGCCGGCGTACCGCGGAGGCAGCGACAAAAGCCGGCCTTGCGGCCCCCACTGTCGGGCCGGGCGACGGACAGGGATTGGCCATGCTGATGGCGGGTCGTCTCGCACGCAGTACGCGGGTCGTCTATCTGTGCGGGCGGGTGCGAACCCGTAGCTTCGAGGAGACGCTTCGCGCGGCGGGCATCGAAGTGACGCCGGTAGAGGCCTACGACACTGTGACGCTCGATTATACCGGTACGGAACTGGCCGAAGCGCTCGGGAATAAAGCGTTCGATGCCATTCTGCT
Organism: Phyllobacteriaceae bacterium; assembly: GCA_040255475.1. GTDB lineage: Bacteria > Pseudomonadota > Alphaproteobacteria > Rhizobiales > Rhizobiaceae > Mesorhizobium_L. The sequence goes on from JBDZVC010000194.1 coordinate 1,546, forward strand.
CTATTCGCGTGCCGCAGCGCAGGCCTTTTTGAACCTGACCGATCGGTCGGTCATTTTGCCTTGGCTTGACCGGGCCGCCTTCATCTGCATGTCGGAAAGGGTTGCAGAGCCGTTGATTCCATTCGGCGGCGAGCGTATCCGCATCGCAGCCGAACCGGACGAAGAGGCCATGCTGGCGCGGCTTGCTGGATAGTTTATTCCTGCGACTGCGGCACTGCCCTTTTTCGCCGGGGGATTTGTGCTAGATCAGTCGAGCGGCGGGTGCCCGCGCCACGATATTCATCGCCAGGACCCAGGACCTGACCAAAGGGAGCGGAGCAAGCGGATGGTGAAGACGCCGAGAGCCCGGCATTCCAGCAGGAAGAAGGAGCCGATGACGATCGAGCTTGGCCCCGATCAGGTGTCGCGGCTTACCGAATCGACCGAGCCGACGGAAGAAGCCGCGGCCGAAACCTCCGCCCCGGAGGGCGGAGCGACGCCTGCCGCAAGCGCGGAGCAGCCCGACGAAGCCGCCACGACGGCGGAAGGCACTGGCTCCGATACCTCCTCCGATCGCCCCGATTCTTCCCCCTCCACTTCCTATTATGGAACCGGCGGCACGAGCTCTTCGGCCGCTGACACGGAACCGGCACCCCCGCTCGCGTTAAATGGCGGTTTCGGCCGGCCGCTTGCAGCCGGCGTCGCGGGCGGTGTGATCGCGCTTCTCCTTGCCGGCGCCCTGCAATGGGCGGGCCTCATCCCCGCTCTCGGCAATGGCGGCGGCGAAGCGGCGACGCTGCAGGGCCTGCGCGCCGATGTCGACACGCTGGAGCAGAAAGTGACCTCCTTCGATGCGGGCACCGTCGATGCGGAAACGATCAAACGGGCGCTCACGCCGGCGGACAAGCGCATCGGCGAACTGGCAAGCGATCTCGACAAGGTGAAGCAGGATCTGGCTGCGGCCAGATCGGCGGCTGTTTCCGGCGGGTCAGCGGACAATAAAGCGCTGAACGATATGCGGGACCGGCTCGCCAAGCTCGAAGAAGCCGTCGCGGCGGAGGGCAAAGCCGCCCCGTCCACGCAGGCCGTCGATGCGCTCGGCCAGAAAGTCACGTCGCTCGATCAAGCGGCCGCCGCCAATGCCGATACGCTGAAGAAGCTCGAACAAAGCGTCGCGGCGCTGGGCGGCAAGGTGGCCGATCAGGCAAACGCCCCCAGGGCCACGGCCGCGATTGCCGCCTCGGCGCTGAAATCGGCGATCGATCGCGGCGGCTCCTTCGCCGCCGAGCTCGACATGTTCGCGGCGATAGCGCCCGACACGCCCGAGCTCGGCGAGTTGCGCGCGCTGGCCGCCAAGGGTGTGCCGACGCGTACCAGACTTGCCGCCGAGGCCGGGCCGGTGACGGACAAGATGCTCGACGCGAGCCGACAGACGGCGGCGTCCGATGGCGGTGTCGTCGACCGATTGCTTTCCAGCGCACGGTCGCTGGTCAGGGTGCGCCCGGTGGGGGACGTCGAAGGTGACGGCCTCTCCGCGCGGATCGCGCGTTTCCGCAACGCGGTGACCGGAGGCGATCTCGCCGGCGCCGCCGAGGAATACGCGACACTACCGGATAAGGCGAAGGCGGCGGGCGCTGATTTCATGGCTGGGCTGCAGGCTCGGCTGAAAGTCGATGCGCTGGCGCAAAAGGCGCTCGCTTCCGCGCTGAAGACGGGGTGAACGGCTGATGGTCCGGGTCTTTTTCTTCCTCCTCGTCGTCCTCGCGCTCGGCATCGGATTTTCCTGGCTGGCCGACCGGCCGGGCGACCTCGTCGCCACTTTCGGCGGCTACCAGTACGAGGTGACGCTGATGGTCGCGGCGGTGGCGGTGGTGGCCATCGTCGCGGCGGTAATGATCCTCTGGTGGTTGCTGAAGAGCATCTGGAACAGCCCCTATGCGGTAGCGCGGCATTTCCGGGCACGGCGGCGCGACCGAGGCTACCAGTCGCTTTCGACGGGCATCATCGCCGCCGGCGCGGGCGATCTGTCGCGCGCACGGCAGATGAACAAGCAGGCAGCGAAGCTGATCAGCGCCGACCAAGAACCGCTCATCCACTTGCTCGAGGCGCAGACGCTGCTGCTCGAGGGCGACCATGCGGCGGCCCGCAAGAAATTCGAGGCGATGCTCGACGATCCCGAGCTCCGTCCGCTGGCGCTCCACGGGCTCTATCGGGAGGCCGAACGGCTCGGCGACCGGACCGCCCAACGCCACTACGCCGCCGAAGCCGTGTCGCTCGCGCCGCAGCTTATCTGGGCCGCCGAGGCGACGCTTGAGGAAAAGGCGGAAGCGAACGATTGGGACGGCGCGTTGAAACTGCTCGATACGCAGCGCGCTGTAGGCCAGGTCGAGAAGAAGACGGCCAGCCGCCGCCGCGCCGTGCTCCTGACGGCAAAGGCGATGTCGGTGCTCGACGCCGACCCGTCTGCCGCCAAGAACGCGGCGCTCGAAGCCCACCGGCTGGAACCGGATTTCGTGCCGGCGGCGGTGACGGCGGCAAAGGCGCTCTTCCGCCAGGACGATCTGAAGCGCGGCGCGAAGATCCTGGAAGCCGCATGGAAGAAGACCGCCCACTCGGAGATCGCCGATGCCTATGTGCATGCGCGGCCCGGCGATTCGACTCGCGACCGGTTGGCCCGGGCGAAGAAACTTGCCTCGCTCCGGCAGAACAATCCCGAATCCTCGCTCGCAGTAGCGCGCGCGGCACTCGATGCCGGCGAATTCAGGCTGGCGCGCGAAGAGGCGGACGCCGCGATAAGGCAGCAGCCACGCGAAGGTGCCTATCTGTTGCGTGCCGATATCGAGGAGGCGGAGACGGGCGACCAGGGCCGCGTGCGCGCCTGGCTGGTGCGTGCCGTGCGGGCGCCGCGCGATCCGGTATGGGAGGCCGACGGCGTAGTGTCCGAGCAATGGGCGCCGGTCTCGCCGGTGACCGGCAGGCTTGACGCCTTCGAATGGCGGGAACCGCCCGAGCGGCTGGGCCAGGTCATCGAACCGGACCTGCTGGAACCGCCGGTGCTTGTGAAGGCGGACGAGGAAGTGCACGCAGCGCCGGTGATCGAGGCGAAAGCCTCGGAAGTCGAGAAGATCGCGAAAGATGGGGAGTCGGAGCCGGAAAGTGCGGCGAAAGCCGCGCCTACCGGGGAGGCCGCGCCGGCATCGGCGTCGGGCAACGGCAAGGCGGAAACCAAGGCGCCTCCGGCCGATCCAGAAAAGCCCACCACCGGCAGGGACGAGGCCGCTCCGATGGATCGCCGCCCGCGTCGCGCTTCTACCGATCGCCCGGAGGAACGCGAAGCGCGAATTCCGCCGCCGCCGGACGATCCGGGCGTTAAGGAGACGGAAGAGGAAGACGGGGCCGCACCCGGCCGTTTCCGGCTGTTCTGATCGTCCGAAAGGGTGGCAGGTTCCATTCGGCCTGAAACTGCCCTAGATGTCTGCGTTCCCGCCGCGCTTCGTAGAAACAGCCTCTCCGCCACGATCGATAAATCTACAGGTCCCTTTCCTGCATGTTCGACCGACTTCTCGAGTTCCTCGGCGATCTCCCCGGCAGCAAGTCCGGTCGGAAAAAGCTTGCGGCCGACGACCCGAAGGTCGCGGCGGCGGCGCTGATGTTCCACGTCATGGATGCCGACGGCGACCGACGCGAGGCGGAGAGCGAGCGGCTGAAGGCGCTTCTGGCGGAGGCCTATGGTCTCTCCGGCCGCAAACTCGACGAAATCATGCGCGCTGGCGAAGAGGCCGACCAGGAGGCGATCGACCTTTATGCCTTCACCAGTGTCCTGAAGCGCAGCCTCACCCGCGAAGGCTGCGTGGAGTTCGTGAAGATCATGTGGGAGATCGTCTATGCGGACGGCGAACTGCATGAACTGGAGGACAATGTCGTCTGGCGCGTCGCCGAACTGATCGGCGTCGACAGCCGCGAGCGGATCGCGCTGCGCCGCCTCGTCCAGGAGAAGCATCCGGAGACGCGCGGCAAGCCCGGGAACGAGGACTGATCCTAGTCGCGCCCGCCGAGATGGCGCACCTTGCGCAGTGCCGGGAACAGATAGGCCCACAGTCCGGCGACCGCGACGGCGCCGACGCCGCCGAGCACCACCGCCGGAACCGTGCCGATCAGCGCCGCCATGGTTCCCGCCCGGAACTCGCCGACCTCATTAGACGCGCCGACGAAGACCATGTTCACGGCGTTGACCCGGCCGCGAAGGTGATCGGGCGTCCAGAGCTGGATCAGCGTCTCGCGGACATAGACGCTGACCATGTCGGCGGCCCCGATGAACGCCAGCGCCACGACCGACACCCAGGTGATCGTGGATAGGCCGAAAAGGGTGGTGAACAGCCCGAACAGACCGACGCCGATGAACATGACGATGCCGGCATGGTCGCGCACCGGATGGCCGGCGAGCCATATCGCGACCGCAAAGGAGCCGACGCCCGGCGCCGAGCGCAGGAGGCCGAGACCCCAGGGGCCGAGGTCGAGTATATCGCGGGCATAGACCGGCAGGAGGGCGACGGCGCCGCCGAGCAGAACGGCGAACAGATCAAGCGAAATGGCGCCCAGCACAATCTTCTCGGCCCGTATGTAGCGGAAGCCGGCGAAGAGCATGTCGAGCGACGGCTTTTCCGCCTGGCTCTGTTGCGCGGGCTTCGGTATCGAAAGCGCCAGCAGGCCGCCGGCGGACATCATGATCGCCGCAGTCGCGAAGGCGACGACGGGTGAAATGCCGTAGAGCAGGCCGCCGGCCGTGGGTCCCGCGATGGTGGCGACCTGCCATGCCGAGGAATTCCAGGCTACGGCGTTGGCGAAAGCCTCTTCGGGCACGAGATTGGCGACCAGCGAGGATGAGGCCGGCGAGAAGAAGGCGCGGGCGACGCCGAACACGGCGAGCACGGCGAAAATCAGCGCCGCCGAAACCGCGCCGCTCCATATCAGCAGGAAGAGCGACGCCGCGCAAATTGCCTCCAGCAATCCGGCGAGCCCCATGATGATGCGGCGGCCGAAGCGGTCCGCGACGATGCCGGTCACGAGGAAGAGCATGAGCGAGGGCAGGAACTGCACGATCCCGACCAGGCCGAGGTCGAAAGGATCGTGCGTCAGATCGTACATCTGCCAGCCGACAGCGACCGAAACGACTTGCGTGGCGAAATTGGTGAGCAGACGGGCCGTCCAGAAGCGCACATAAGCCGGATAGCGGAACGCCGCATAGCGTTCGTCGCGCGACTTGGGAACGGGGCGGTCCATGAAACCTCAAAATGCTTCCGGCGCCGCCTACTGCATGTCTCCCGAAGGTGGCACCGGTTTCAGGATAGGGGCATACGCAAAATCAGAAAACTAAAAGCCCATGGGGCGAATCTGGAAGAACGCAACCGCTTTAGCGTAATGAGGTTGAAAACACAGCAGGCTTGTGTCTGTTCCGGGCATCTCTTGTGCCAGCGGATGCACAGCAGTGACGGGTATGGCGTCAGCTTACGGCCTTCGACCACGCCTCATCGGATCGGCGACGATATTTCCCGGCGGATGGTGTCATAACTGCCACTTGCCTGCGGGCCGGCGCGATGCTTTTGTGCGGCAAGCTCTTTTCGGAGGGACAGACAGATATGAGCGACGACGATCCGAATTATGAGTGGCCGAGCATCCCGAGCAACCCGCTCGGCGCAAACATCGGGGGCGATCTTGATCGGTCGGCGATCGCGATAGCGATCGTCTTCGGCGCCGTCATCATCTGCGGCCTCATGGCGGCAAGTCTGGTCTACAGGCAGCGCGACGGGTTTCTCTTCGCGCTCGGCGCGGCTACCGCCGCCTGGTTCGCCGGCCACGCGATGCTGTTCGACATGCCGAAGGTCTATGGCGTGCTGATCGTCATAGCCGCCCTGATGGCGGGCGCTTCCACCGTAGCGCTGGTTACCTGAGCGTGACCTGGCGGATACTGAAGCTGTTCAGGCTTTGGCGAGTTTCAGCGTCCTGTCGAAAACGCCGAGCACACGGGCAAGTTCATGCCCGCGCTTCAGGATAAGCCCGCCCGCTGCGATCACCGCAAAGGCACCTTGACGGCGCGCAAGCTTCGGCATCTTGGCGATCTGGAAAAGCGGCACCTCGCTCGTCCGTCTGAATACGGAAAAGACGGCACGGTCGGAAAGATGGTCGATGGCGTAGTCGCGCCATTCACCGGCCGCTACCATGCGGCCGTAGATGCGCAGGATCTGGTCAAGCTCCCGCCGATCGAAGGTGACCGGCATTTCGAAACGACGCCGGACCTCCGGGAACGGGATCAATATTGCGGAATCTTCCCCATCCTCCTTGGCGTCTCCCCGGTTAACCATGTAGAATGCCTTCCGTTCTGCAGGTTTGTTCACGTTCGCGCGTTCATCCGGTAAAATCAACCCCGCAGCGCGCATCGGGTCTGCGGTCACAAAGCGGAACAGCATGTCGGAATTGGTGATGCGCCGCCACATTCCCGCCGCATATAATCCAAG
>JBDZVC010000665.1:0-1596 GCA_040255475.1 Phyllobacteriaceae bacterium
CCTCGCTCAGATAGACGATGCCGGCGCGCATGCTGTCATGCACATTGGCGAAATGAGCCGGCTTGCCGGCAAGCTTCACCGTACCATGCGCGGTCCTCAAGCCCACGACGCCTTCCAGAAGTTCGGTGCGGCCGGCGCCGACCAGACCGGCAAAGCCGAGGATCTCGCCCTTGCCGAGCGTGAAGGAGGCATGGCTGGCATAGCCCGGCGCTGAGAAATCCTCGACCTGGAGCGCCGGCTGGCGCGCGGCTGCGGCATGGCGGTCGGGGTAGAGCTTGGAGACGTCGCGGCCAACCATCAGGCGGGCCATGTCCACCGGCTGGAGATCGGCGGCAGGATGCGTCGCGACCAGATTGCCGTCGCGCAGAACGCTGACCGTATCGGCGATCGCCTTCACCTCCGGCAGACGATGCGAGATGTAGAGCACGGCGATTCCGGAATTGCGTATGTCGTCGATCACCTTCAGCAGCGCCTCGGTCTCGACGGGGGTGAGCGAGGCGGTCGGCTCGTCGAAGATGGCGACGCGGTGCGGCACCAGAAGAGCGCGCGCGATCTGGACAAGCTGGCGCTGTGCGATGGAGAGCCGCCCGACCACGATCTTGGGGTCGATCTCCGCGCCTAGATTGCGCACCGCCTTTTCCGCGCGCTCGTTCATAGCGCGGTCATCGACCATCAGCCCGCTGGACAGTTCGCGGCCGAGGAAAAGGTTCTGCGCCACCGTCAGGTCGGGCGCCAGCAGGATTTCCTGATGGACGAGAACGATGCCACGCACCTCGGCATCGACAGGGCCGGTGAAGGTCACCGGCTCGCCGTCGATGCGGATCGTGCCTTTCGTCGGCTCCAGGTGGCCGGCGAGGATCTTCATCAGCGTCGACTTGCCGGCGCCGTTCTCGCCGATGATGGCGTGCACCTTGCCCGCTTGGAAGGAGAGGCCGATGTCGCGCAGCACCTCGACCGGACCGAAAGATTTCGACAGTCCTTCGACCTGCATGACCGGCGCGTCGAGGGGCTCCCGGACGTCAGCCATCAGCAGCCGCCATCCTGTCGGTCCACGAGAACATGCCTGAAACGGACGCTCCGGTTTCTCATTGTTCCCTGTCCGCTCCTCCCCTGCGGTTTCCCCACCTGCTCGTCGCGCCGGGCGTAGGTCCTAAACCGATTAGCGTGAACCGCTCGTCTCCGCAATCCACAAGCTGCGTTTGGGGAGGGCGGCTACTGAACTTCCTGTTACCGCTGCGTCGCGAGACCGACAAAGCTAGTAGGGTTCCGCATCCGGCATTTCATGCTTCATCCCCGCCACGCTGCCTCTCGGCCCCGGCCATTGATCATCCGGGAAAGACGGGCGGCCGCAGGCTCGCTCATCTAAGCAAATTACGTGCGTCCTCTCGGCCGCCCGCCCGGCGATTTCCGTAAATGTGGGAAGCGCGGAGATCAGCGGCTCCCAGAGATAACCGCCCGCGATCCTGTCCACGTTTTCGCCGGTGTTGGGCCCGCGCACATCATCCACGAGCATGCGAAGTTGAGAAGGCCGGGTGGCAAAAGGCACAGGACTCCCCTACATAGTCGCGACCGTCAGGCGCTTTCGCGCTACCTCCT
>JBDZVC010000666.1:0-1593 GCA_040255475.1 Phyllobacteriaceae bacterium
TGCGCCGCATCAACGACGACGGGCGCATCTATCTCACCCAGAGCCGCGTCGACGGAAAGGTGATGATCCGCTTCCAGGCCGGGCAGTTCGAGATGACAGAGGCGGACGCCGACACGGCGTTCGACGTCATCACCGAACTGGCACGCAAGAAGGCCTGAGGCGACGACCATGACGGAAAGACCGCGCTTCGCGACATTCACGATAGAGGGCGACAATAGCCATAGCCGCTATGGGTTGATCGACGGAGAGCGTGTCATCGACCTGTCGGCCCTGCATGCCGGACGCTGGCCGACCTTGCGGGAGGTCATCGCCGATGGCGCGCTGTCCGCGCTGGCGGAGGAAGCGGCAGGGCGGCCGGCGGATTACGCCGTCACCGACATACGCTACGCCATTCCGATCCCCTCGCCCGAGAAGATCATCTGCGTCGGGGTCAACTACCCGGACCGCAACGCCGAATACAAGGACGGGCAGGAGGCGCCGCCGAACCCGTCGCTTTTCGTGCGCTTTCCCCGCTCTTTCGTCGGCCATGGAGAGCCGATCGTGCGCCCGCCGGAATCGCCGCAGCTCGACTATGAGGGCGAGGTCGCCATCGTCATCGGCAAGGGCGGGCGCCGGATTCCCGAGGCGGATGCCCTCGGCCACATCGCCGCACTCACGCTCGCCAACGAGGGCACGATCCGCGACTGGGTGCGGCACGCCAAGTTCAACGTTACGCAGGGCAAGAATTTCGACCGCTCCGGTTCGATGGGGCCGTGGCTCGTTCCCTTCACCGACGAGGCGCAGCTTGCCGATGTAAGGCTCGAAACGCGCGTCAACGGCGAAACGCGGCAGAGCGACCGCACCGGCCGCATGATCTTCTCCTTCCGCAAGATCGTCGCCTATGTCTCGACCTTCACGACGCTCGTTCCCGGCGACAGCATCCTCACCGGCACGCCGACCGGCGCCGGCGCGCGGCTCGACCCGCCGGTCTGGCTGAAGCCCGGCGACACAGTCGAGATCGAAGCCGAGGGGATCGGCATATTGCGCAATCCCGTGCAGGACGAGAAATGACGCTGACCACCGAAGAGATCGCGCACGCTGCCGCGGCGCTGAACGAGGCCGAGCGCACGCGCAGGCAGATCGGCCTCCTCTCGCTCAAGCACCCTTCGATGACGATGGACGACGCCTATGCCGTTCAGTCGGCATGGGTCGGCAAGAAGTTCGCCGCGGGGTGCAGGCGTATCGGCTGGAAGATCGGCCTGACTTCGAGGGCCATGCAGTCGGCGCTTGGCATCGACACGCCGGATTCTGGCGTGCTTCTGGACGACATGCTCTTCGAGGACGGCGCGACGGTGCCCGCCGGCCGCTTCATCCAGCCGCGCATCGAGGCCGAAATCGCCTTCATCATGAAGGCGCCGCTGAAAGGGCCGGGCGTCGGCATTGCCGACGCGATGGACGCCACCGATCATGTTACGCCGGCACTCGAAATCCTCGACACCCGCATCCTTCGCGTCGATACGGAAACGAAGAAAGCGCGCACGATCGTCGATACGATTGCCGACAACGCCGCCAATGCGGGAATCGTCCTCGGCGGAGAGGCTATCCGGCCGGAAA
>JBDZVC010000667.1:0-1592 GCA_040255475.1 Phyllobacteriaceae bacterium
GCCTGACCACCAGAACAAGCGCCATGAAGACGTAGATGAGCATCGAGGCGATCGATCCGCCGATGGAGGCGGCCTGCGAGGCCGGCAGGAAGAGATGAAGGGCCGCCGGCAGCAGGAAGCGACCGAGCGTATCGATGACGCCGACCAGGATAGCGCCGATGAGGGCGCCCTTGATCGAACCGATGCCGCCGATGACGATCACCACGAAGGCAAGGATCAGGACCGGTTCGCCCATGCCGACCTGGACCGATTGCAGCGCGCCAACCATGGCGCCGGCGAGCCCAGCGAGCGCCGCGCCAAGCGCGAAGACCAGCGTATAGAGCGTGGTGATGTCGACGCCGAGCGCGGCGATCATCTCTCGGTCGGATTCGCCCGCGCGGATGCGCATGCCGAGCCTCGTATGCGCGATCAGGAAGTAGAGCCCCGCCGCCACCGCAATGCCGACGACGATGATGAAGAGCCGGTAGAGCGAATAGTCGAGCCCGCCCGGCAGCGACACGGCGCCGGAAAGGGCTGAGGGAATGTTGAGATAGAGCGGCGAGGAGCCGAACAGCCAGCGCGTACCCTCGGAAAAGACGAGGATCAGCGCGAAGGTGGCGAGTACCTGATCGAGATGGTCGCGGCTGTAGAGGCGCCGCACCACCACGACCTCCACGATGGCGCCGGCAGCAGCAGCCGCCGCCAGGCTGGCCGCAAGGCCGAGCCAGAACGAGCCCGTCATCGATGCGACCGCCGCGCAGGCGAAGGCGCCGACCATATAGAGCGACCCGTGCGCAAGATTGATCAGGCCCATGACGCCGAAGATCAGCGTCAGTCCGGCCGCCATCAGGAACAGCATGACGCCGAACTGAACGCCGTTGAGCACCTGCTCTATGAGGAGGTCAATCTGCAATTAGGGTTCCGAATTGGATCGGGCGTTGATGTGGCCTGCTTTGTGAAAGGGTGGTTGCGTATGGCGAACGAACCCCCACTCCGTCGCGCTTCGCGCGCCACCTCTCCCCCACATCCGTGGGGTAGAGGAAAGGAGCCAAGCCTTGCGGCCGGCGCTTCCTCTCCCCGAAAGGGGGAGAGGTGATCAGCGAAGCTGATCGGAATGGGGGTCGATCTCCATATGCGCTTGCCTTGCCGCTTACTCTGCGAACAAGCCCCTCCTCACATCTTGCACTGCTCGGCGTAGGCGTCGCCGTGGTCAGTGAAGGCCGTGCCGATGATCTTGTTCGTCAGCACGCCGTCTTCCTTGACCACCTCGCGCACATAGATGTCCTGGATGGGGTGGTTGTTGGTGTTGAACTTGAACTTGCCCCGCACCGACTTGAAATCGGCTGCCTTGAGCGCGGCGCGGAAGGCGTCCTTGTCTTTCACGCTCGCCTTCGCGGCGGCCGACAGGATCAGGTTCGCCGTATCCCAGGCCTGCGCGGCATAGACGGAAGGCAGCCTTTTGTATTCGGCCTTGAACGCTTCGACGAATGCCTTGTTGGCCTCGTTGTCGAGGTCGTGCGACCAGGAAGCGGAGTTCTTCACGCCGAGGGCTGCATCCCCGATCGCGCCGAGCACGTCCTGGCTGAAGGAGAAGGCCGGGCCGAGCAGCGGCA
>JBDZVC010000195.1:0-7984 GCA_040255475.1 Phyllobacteriaceae bacterium
CGCGATAGGGACACTGGCGGGCGCTGCAATTCGCCTGCGAGGAGAATTGCCAGAGTGCATAGCCGTTCCAGTTGCCCTTGGGGAAATGATCGGCGATTTCCGGCTTGTAGCGCGCGTACCATAGCGGCAGCCTCGACAGGAGCGGGTACTCGTCCTTGTGCGCTGCGATGAATTCGGCCGTAACATCGTTGGTGTAGAGCACCGGATAGCGGCCGATGCGACGCATGACATGGCGGGCGAATTCTTCCGCGTCCGCAAGCGACATCCACTTATATGGATCGTTCTCCTCTATATCGAGCGCCACCAGATCGTCTGGCCCGGGTTCCACGAAATCGATGAAATGGTTGGCCTGGTCGATCGGGTTGCCCGGTCGCGCCAGATGATAGGTGCCCCATTTCAGCCCGAGCGCCTTGGCGACGGTCCGTCGCGTGCGGAAAAGCTCTTTTGCCACCGCGTAGCGCTTCCATAGCGCCTTGCAGAGCCGTAGCTGCACGTCGTCGTCGTCTTCGCATTTCGAGGGCGGAGGCAGCCCGTCCGTCGCCTTGTTGATGAAGCCGACGACGCGCTTGTCCTCGGCAAGCTTCGTCCAGTCGATGGGATTATATTCGTAGGCATCGATGACGAGCGCCCGGTCCGGCCTCAGCCAAGGCTTGCTGAAATCGGAGGCATAAAGGTTCGCAGGCCACAGGAAAGCTGCGGCGGCCAGCGCGGCCACGCTCAGGACAAGCGCTTTCGGCAGGATCGGCATCAGGCTTCCTCGTGACGCCTGTCACGCTGACGGAAGATGGTTAACGAATTGCCACTGCCGCGATCGCCTCCATCGCCCAATAGCCGCACCCAATGGTCGTCCAATGAACGATTGTCATCCGGTGAGCGCCTTCCTATACCGGCTGGAACACGAGCAACGGATCGGGAGGCCGGAATGTACCGGGCGCCAGTCGCTGAGATCGCATACACGCTGAAGCATGCCGCTGGCCTGAAGGCTGCGCTCGACGAGAACAGGCTGGGCGACCTGACCGAAGACCTTGCCGATGCGATCCTTGAGGAAGCGGGGCGCTTCGCCACCGACGAGATCGCGCCGCTTTACAAGGTGGGAGACGAGATCGGCGCCGTCTGGAAGGACGGCGCCGTCACCACCCCGCCCGGCTGGAAGGAACTCTATCGGCGCTGGATCGAAGGCGGCTGGAACGCGCTTACCGGCCCGACCGAATATGGCGGGCAGGGCCTGCCGGCAATGCTGTCGATCGCGGCGCTGGAAATGTGGAATTCGGGTTCGATGGGTTTTGCCGTTGGCCCCACCCTCACCCTGGGCGCTGTCGAGGCACTGGAGAAACACGGCACGGAGGACCTCAGGCAAACCTATCTCGCCAAGCTCGTCTCCGGCGAATGGATGGGGACGATGAATTTGACCGAGCCGCAAGCGGGCTCGGACCTCAACGCGCTTCGTACCCGCGCCGAGCCTGCAGGCGACGGCACCTACCGCATCTTCGGCCAGAAGATCTTCATCACCTATGGCGAGCACGATTTCACCGACAATATCGTGCATTTCGTGCTTGCGCGGCTGCCGGATGCCCCAGCGGGCACGCGCGGCATCTCGCTTTTCCTCGTGCCTAAATATCTAGCCGATGCGGATGGCAAGCCGGGCGCGCATAACGACGTCTTTTGTGCGTCGATCGAGCACAAGCTCGGCATCAACGGCTCGCCCACCTGCGTCATGCTCTATGGCGACGGCAAGTTCGGCGAGACGCCGGGCGCTATCGGCTGGCTGGTCGGCGAGGAGAACAAGGGGCTGGCCTGCATGTTCACCATGATGAACAATGCGCGGCTCGCCGTCGGCATCCAGGGCGTGGCCGTCGCCGAAGCCGCCTACCAGAAGGCGAAAGCCTATGCCGAGGAGCGCCGGCAAGGGCGGGCGCCCGGCTATTCGGGCGAGGGAATGAGCCCGATCGTCGAGCACCCCGACGTGCGGCGCAATCTCCTGACCATGAAGGCGCTGACGCAAGCCGCGCGCGCCATCTGCTATTCCTGTGCCCATGCGCTCGACATGGCCCGCGCGACGGAAGGCGGCGAACGCCGGCACTGGCAGGACCGTGCCGGCCTGTTGACCCCGCTGGCCAAGGCCTTCCCTACAGACATCGGCGTCGAGGTCGCCTCGCTCGGCATACAGGTGCACGGCGGCATGGGTTTTATCGAAGAGACGGGCGCGGCCGGCTTCTACCGCGATGCTCGCATCGCGCCGATCTACGAGGGCACCAACGGCATCCAGTCGATCGACCTCGTCATGCGCAAGCTGCCGCTCGGCGGCGGCGAGCATGTCCGTGCCTATATCGGCGAGTTGCGGGGCGAGGTCGAGGCGCTGCGTGCATCGAACCTGCCCGGCTTCGGCCACACGGCGGGCCATCTCGAACACGCGCTCGACGAACTGGAGGAGGCGACACGCTTCATGCAGCGCGCGCAGGCGGATGGGCGCGTCTCGGAAGCGCTGGCAGGCGCCACGCCCTATCTCAGGCTCTTCTCGCTCGCCACCGGCACGGCGCTGATGGTGCGCGGGGCGCGTAACGCCGAGAGTGCGACCCAGACCGCGCTTTGCCGCTTCTTCGCCGAGAACCTGCTTCCCGAAAGCTCCGCTCTCAAGGATCGCGTGGTGAACGGCGCCGCCAGCCTCGATGAGGCCGCCGCCGCCATTCTGGCGTGAGGGAAGGCGCGTGAGCGAGCATATCAGGATAGAGCGCCGCGGCGCGGTGCAGGTGATCCGGCTCGACAGGCCGGAGAAGAAGAACGCCATCACGCGCGCCATGTATGTGGCGATGACCGAGGCGCTGAAGGCGGGTGACGCCGATCCGGCCGTGCGCTGCAACGTCTTTCTGGGCGTTGCCGGCGCCTTTTCCGCCGGCAACGACCTTGCCGACTTCCTCGCCTATTCCACGGCCGGGAAGCATGGCAGCGAGGCCTTCGATCTCCTCGAAGCCCTGGCGCGCTGCGAAAAGCCGATCGTCTCCGGCGTCGACGGCATTGCGGTCGGTATCGGTACGACCATCCATTTCCATTGCGACCTGACCTTCGCCACCCCGCGCACCCTGTTCCACACACCCTTTGTCGATCTCGGCCTGACGCCGGAGGCCGGCTCCAGCCTGATCGCGCCGCTTCTGATGGGCCGACAGCAGGCCTTCGCTCTGCTCGGCCTCGGGGAGCCCTTTTCCGCCGAGCGCGCCAAGGCATGCGGGTTGATCTACGAGGTAGTGGCCGAGGATGAACTGGAGGAAGCCGTTTTCCGGGCGGCGGAGCGTATCGCCGCCAAGCCGCCTGAGGCGCTGAGGATCGCCCGCGACCTGATGCGCGGCGACCGCGAGGAACTCGTAGCGCATATCCGGGAAGAAAGCCGGCTCTTCGCAACCCGCCTGATGTCGGACGAAGCGAAAGCGGCATTCCAGGCCTTCATGGCGCGGAAGAAGGGGTGACTTTCACGGATAAAGCCGCGTCTTCTCCCATCCATCGCCTTCTTTGCGACTGAACACCACCCGGTCATGCAGGCGGAAGGGCCGGTCGTGCCAGAATTCGATCGTCTGCGGCACGATGCGGAAGCCCGACCAGTGGGCCGGGCGCGGTATCTCGCCGAGCGGATATTTCGCCGTGTATTCGGCGACCGCCTTCTCCAGCGCGAAGCGTCTTTCGAGCGGCCGCGACTGTTTCGAGGCCCATGCACCGATGCGGCTGCCGCGCGGCCGCGAGGCGTAATAGGCGTCGGCTTCCGCGTCGCTCACGCGTTCCACCGGACCGCGCACACGCACCTGCCGGCGCAGCGATTTCCAGTGGAAGCAGAGCGCGGCCTTCATGGATGCGGCAATTTCCCTGCCTTTCTGGCTTTCGAGGTTGGTATAGAAGACGAAGCCTTCGTGATCGAAGCCCTTGAGCAGCACCATGCGTACGTCCGGCAATCCGTCCGGGTCGACGGTGGCGAGCGCCATGGCGTTCGGATCGTTGGGCTCGCTCGCTTCGGCGTCCTTCAGCCATGCGGCGAACAGGTCGAACGGCTCGGCGCTTTCGGTAAAGTCATTGGTTGTTAACGGAGCATTGGCCATAGTGTTTTCCTGGAAGGATCCTCGGGAGAATGCCGATTGTTGCGTAGAGCGCAAGCAAAGGTGCTGCGTGGCGTGATGCTTGCCGTGTTGTGGCGTAAGTTTCTGCCGATCGCCGTTCTGGCCGCGTTGCCTATGGCGCTTGCCGCGTGCGCGTCGGGCAACCTGTTGAAAAGGGCCGAGACGGACCGTTCGATCATCACGGGCTCCATTCCCTCCACCCCGATGATGGCCAAGGTCACCGACGAGGAAACGATCCGCAACGCCGTCACCTCGGTCGATCCGAACACGCTGGGCCCGAACGGGCTCGCCTGGACGAATCCGGCGACCGGCGCGACCGGCCAGATCACCGGTCTCACCGAATTCCAGGACGGCGGCCATCTCTGCCGCCGCTTTTCCACCTCGTTGGCGCGCTTCGACGGTGTCGGCCTCTATCATGGCGAGGCCTGCCTTCAGAATTCCGGCGGCTGGCAGTTGCGCGCCTTCGCCTCGTCCTGACGGCGTCTTGCGCCTCCGATACTGGAATTTCTTCCTAGTCGCGCGCATATAAGGGCGGCCACCCGTTCCAATCCCGTCAGGCAGGAAGCATGCGCGATCCATACCAGGTTTTGGGCGTCGCCAAGGACGCCTCGGCCAAGGAGATAAAGTCGGCTTACCGGAAGCTGGCAAAGAAATACCATCCGGATCAGAACCCGGACGATCCGAAGGCCAAGGAGCGATTTGCCGAAGCCAACCAGGCCTATGAGATCGTCGGTGACGAGAAGAAGCGCGGCGCCTATGACCGTGGCGAGATCGATGCCGAGGGAAAACAGCGCTTCCAGGGCTTCGAGGGCGCCGCCGGCGGCGATCCCTTCGCCGGTTTCCGCCAGTCGCAGCAGGGGCCGGGCGGATCGCATTTCGAGTTTCGTTCGAGCACGGCAGGCAGCGACGCCTTCGGCGGCGCGCACGATATTTTCAGCGAGATTTTCGGGCGCGGTTTTGGCAGTGGTGGCGCCGGCGGCAGCGGCAGACAACAGGCGCCGGCAGGCGCCGACCTGAACGCCATCCTCGATATCGACATCGAGGACGCGGTTACCGCCGCCAAGGTTACGGCGATCTTTCCCGGCGGGCGCAAGATCGCGGTGAAATTGCCGAAAGGGGTCGAGGACGGCCAGACCATCCGGCTGAAGGGGCAGGGCGAGCCGTCGCCCTTCGGCGGCAAGCCGGGCGACGCGCTGGTGAAAATCCGCTTCCGAAAGAGCGCGCGCTACCGGGTCGAGGGCGCGGATCTGCATTCCGACCTGCCGGTCGAGCTGCGCGACGCGGTGCTCGGTGCCAAGGTGGCTGCCGAGACGCCGAGCGGCAAGGTCGCGGTTACCATCCCGCCATGGTCGAGTTCGGACAAGGTGCTGCGGCTCAAAGGTCGCGGCCTGCCCCACAAGACGGGCGGCGACGGCGATCTTTACGTCCATATACGCGTCATGCTGCCGGAAAAGGGCGACCCGGAACTGGAAGCGCTGATGAAGAAGGCGAGCGTCTGAACCCTGCCTTGCCCCTTCAGGGGAGAGGGGTGGCGCGCCCGAAGGGCGTGACGGAGAGGGGCATAATGCCTCGCTGATTTGAACCGACTAGCCAGATCACATCTCCCGCAAGCTTGAAGGCTTTCGACGCCTGTGCGATAGGCACGGTGTGCGCTTGGTTGCGCGCGGAAATGCGGAGAAGGGTGGCATGGCAGTCGGCAATGGCCTGATGGAAGGCAAGCGGGGATTGATCCTTGGCGTGGCCAACAACCGCTCCATCGCCTGGGGTATCGCCAAGGCTTGCGCGGCGCAGGGCGCGGAGCTGGCGCTGACCTATCAGGGCGATGCGCTGAAGAAGCGCGTCGAGCCGCTGGCGCAGGAACTCGGCGCCGATGTCGCCGGCCATTGCGACGTGACCGATCCGGCCTCGCTCGACGCCGTTTTCGACGTAGTGAAGAAGAAGTGGGGCGGCCTCGACTTCCTCGTCCACGCCATCGCCTTTTCCGACAAGGACGAACTGACCGGGCGCTATGTCGAGACGACGCGCGAGAATTTCCAGCGCACGATGGACATCTCCGTCTATTCCTTCACGACGATCGCCAAGCATGCCGAGCCGCTGATGGAAAAGGGTGGATCGCTCCTGACGCTCACTTATTACGGCGCCGAGAAGGTCATGCCGCACTACAACGTCATGGGCGTCGCCAAGGCTGCGCTCGAGGCGAGCGTGCGCTATCTCGCCGTCGACCTCGGCGGCAAGGGCATCCGCGTCAATGCCGTCTCGGCCGGGCCCATCAAGACGCTTGCCGCCTCCGGTATCGGCGATTTCCGCTATATCTTGCGCTGGAACGAGTACAACGCGCCGCTGAAGCGCAGCGTCACCATCGAGGAAGTCGGCGATGCCGGCCTTTATTTCCTCTCCGACCTGTCGCGCGGGGTGACCGGCGAGGTGCATCACGTCGATTCGGGCTACCACGTCGTCGGGATGAAGGCGGTGGACGCGCCGGATATCTCCGTCGTCAAGGACTGAAATCCTCTCCAACCGGAGGCTTTGTCAGTGGCGAAATATCCGCTCGCCTATTTCACGCGCCATGGCCAGACCGACTGGAACGTCTCCGAGCGCTTCCAGGGCCAGGAAGACATCGACATCAACGCAGTCGGGCGGCGTCAGGCCGATGAGAACGGCCGCAAGCTTGCCGGCATTCTGGGCACGGCGCCGGGTTTCGACTTCGTCGCGAGCCCGCTCAGGCGAACCCGCGAGACCATGCAGCGCGTGCGTACCCAGATGGGCCTGCCGTCGGACGGCTTCCATACGGATATACGCCTGAAGGAAGTGAATTTCGGCGACTGGCAGGGCTATGTCGCCGAAGAGATCGAAGCCCACACTCCCGGCATCATCGAGCGCCGCCTTGTCGACAAGTGGAATTTCCGGCCGGCGGGCGCGAATGCCGAAAGCTATGCCATGCTTGCCGAGCGCGTGCGAGGCTGGCTGGACGAGCTGACCCAGGAAACGGTCGGCGTCATCCATGGCGGCGTCATCCGGGCACTTTTCCACCTGATCGAAGGCGTGCCCGGCCAGCAGGCGGCCGACATGGATACGCCACAGGATGTCATCCTGAAGCTGGAGAGCGATCGCCTGACCTGGATTTGAAAGGCGGGCATCGAGACCACGCAGGGCAGGTTTCGCCAGCTTTGGCGCTACTCCGAAGTCTGCATGTCCGTGACGAGGTTCTGACCGTCGACCTTGTCGTAGGCGAGCACGACGTCCATGCCTTCCTTGATGCCGTCCATGTCGGTCTCGCCGGGCAGCTTGTAGGATTTGCCGTCGTCGAGCGTGATCGTCATCTTGTCGCGATCGACCTTCTTGATATGACCTTCGGCTTCCGCGGCCATCGCGTAGGCCGACAGCATCAGGAGCGCCGCAAGGGCGCCCAGAACGGTTCGCATTGTTACGGTTCGCATCGTTTTCTCCCCCATTTTTCTTGTCCTTCTTGTCGATTTGCCCAAGGCGAGCAGTGAAAGCTGGATTGTGTCGAAAGTGAAGCGCTGATCGGAAAGCCACATCAATAGTTCTTTGCTGCCCGGTTTGACCCCTGTTCAAAACGCCGATAGAGCAGCACCGGCGGCTCTGTCGGCAGCCATGGGGTAGCGATGTCGCATAATACGTTCGGCCATCTGTTCCGCGTGACGACCTGGGGCGAAAGCCACGGGCCGGCGCTCGGCTGTATCGTCGATGGCTGCCCGCCCGGTATCCGCTTCACGCTGAAGGACGTGCAGGACGAACTCGACCGCCGCCGCCCCGGCCAGTCCCGCTTTGTCACCCAGCGCCGCGAGCCGGATCAGGTGAAGATACTCTCCGGTGTGCTTCCGGAAGAGGGCGGCGACATGCTGGTGACGACCGGCACGCCGATC
>JBDZVC010000196.1:0-7970 GCA_040255475.1 Phyllobacteriaceae bacterium
CGATGTTGACGCTGCATTCGGCAGCACGATAAAGCAGCCGAGGAATGCGCAGACGGGCGGCACCATGCAACGCCGCCGGCGAAGCAGCCTGGAAGAGTGGCCGAGCGGTTTAAGGCACTGGTCTTGAAAACCAGCGACGGGGCAACTCGTCCGTGGGTTCGAATCCCACCTCTTCCGCCACATATTGCAGGTGTGACAGCCCATACAAGGGCAGTGTAAATGATGCTGATCGCCCATCCGGGAGCCTGCAATATCGCGGCTAGGTGCGCCTCAGGCATGTAAAACCGAAATTCGCGCACAATCGGCAAGTGAAGCGGCAACCGGCTTCCGTAGCCCCTCCAGTCCGATATTGCCGGCAAGCCTGCCGCTTCGAATGCTGTGATTTGCGTGTTTATCCCATGCGGCATTCTTTCCCATCTGTTATCAACGTGCTGTCGGGCTTGGAGGATTCATCCTTTCTTCTTCGCAAGACGAATGACGTTGCACGATGACTTTTCACGCCGATCTGCACATCCACTCGAAATATTCCCGCGCGACGAGCAGGGATCTCGATCTGGAGCGCCTCTTCTGGTGGGCGGCGCGCAAGGGCGTGCGGGTCGTCGGCACCGGCGACTGCGTGCATCCGGTCTGGCTCGCCGAAATCAAGGATAAGCTGGTGGCCGAGGGCAACGGGCTGTTTCGCCTGAGACCCGAAATCGAGGCGGCGCTGTGGGAGACGCTTCCACCCGTCTGCCGGCGGCCGGTCTCCTTCATGCTCTGCACCGAGATCTCGACCATCTACAAGAAGGGCGAGAAAACCCGGAAGATCCATCACCTGATCTACGCGGCCGATCTCGACGCCGCCGACCGGCTGGCGGCGAGCCTCGCGCGCATCGGCAACATCGCTTCCGACGGCCGTCCGATCCTCGGCCTCGACTCGCGTGACCTTCTGGAGATCACGCTGCAGTCCGGGCCGGACTCTTATCTTGTCCCCGCCCATATCTGGACGCCGTGGTTCGCCGCGCTCGGCTCGCAATCGGGCTTCGACTCCATCGAGGAGTGCTATGGCGACCTTGCCGGACACATCTTCGCTGTCGAGACAGGCCTTTCGTCCGATCCGGCCATGAACTGGCGCATCTCCTCACTCGACCGCTTCCGCCTCACCTCCAATTCCGACGCCCATTCGCCCGGCAAGCTCGGCCGCGAGGCGACGCGCTTTTCCTGCGAGCCGGACTATTTCGCCATCCGCCGCGCGCTGGAGACCGGGAAGGGTTATGTCGGCACGGTCGAGTTCTTCCCCGAAGAAGGCAAGTATCACATGGACGGGCACCGCGCCTGCGGGGTGCGGCTCGATCCGAAGGAAACCATCGCTATGGGAGGCCGCTGCCCGGTCTGCGGGCGGCCTGTCACCGTTGGCGTCGCACATCGCATCGAGGCGCTCGCCGACCGCAGCGAGGTCGAAGCCCTGCCGCCGGCAACGGCGGGCGCAGTGTCGAGCCTCGTGCCGCTGCCGGAAATCCTCTCGGAAGTCGTCGGCAGCGGCGTCGCCTCGAAGGCCGTCACCCAAACCTATGACCGTACGATCGCCGCGCTCGGGCCGGAGTTATCCTTGCTGGAAGATCTGCCGGCCGAGGATGTGGCGAAGGTCCATCCGTTGCTCGGCGAGGCCGTGACGCGGCTGCGCTCCGGCGAGGTCATCCGGCAAGCGGGCTATGATGGAGAATATGGCGTCATCCGGCTGTTTGAGGACGGCGAACTGGATCGCCTCGCGGGAAACCGGATGCTGTTCGATGCGCCGCTGCTCAGCCGTGCACGCCGGGCGAAACCCAGGGCAAAGGAAGAGACGCCGGGAGATGCGCCGCCGACCCCCGAAACCACGGCGATACAGCCATCGGGCCGCAGCGGCGTTCTCGCCGGTCTCGATCCCGATCAGGCGCGCGCCGCGGAGGCCGTCGACGGGCCGCTGATGGTGATTGCGGGACCCGGGTCCGGCAAGACGCGCATGCTCACCCACCGCATCGCCCATCTGGTGCTGGAACGCGGCGTGCCGGCCGGCTCCTGTCTTGCCGTCACCTTCACCCGCAAGGCGACGGAGGAATTGCGCACCCGGCTCGCGGGGCTTCTCGGCAAGGAGGAGGCGGCCGCCGTAGCGGTACAAAGCTTCCATTCGCTGGGCCTTGCCATCCTGCACGCGCATGCCGACCGCGTCGGTCTCAGCGCCGATTTCCGCATCGCTAGTGAGACGGAGCGCAAGGCGGCGCTGGCCGAGGCGCTGGACGTCAGCGACACGCGAGCCGCCTGCCTCATCAAGGCCGTCTCGGTGTTCAAGCGCAGCGGCGCGAAGGGTGCGGACGAGGAAGCTAAGGCCCGCGCCGTCCTCGACCGGATCGGATCGGCGCAGGGATGGGTCGATTTCGACGATCTCGTCCTGTTGTCGGCCGATCTTCTGGAAGCGGACGCGAAGATTGCCGCCGAATGGCAGGCGCGCTTTCAGCACATCGTCGCCGACGAGTTTCAGGACGTGGACGAGCAGCAATATCGCCAGCTGCGGCTGCTGACGGAGGAAAACGGCAATCTCTGCGTCATCGGCGATCCGGATCAGGCGATCTACGGCTTTCGCGGCGCGGACGCGGCCTGCTTCGCGCGCTTCGGCCGCGACTTCCCCGCCGCTCCGACCCTGCGGCTCACGCGCAACTACCGCTCGACGGGCACCATCGTGACGGCAGCCTCGAGTTTCATCGGCGCACCCTCGACAGGCGCGATCCGTCCCGTAGGCCAACCGATCACGACCCATGCGGCAGCGAGCGAGGCGGCGGAGGCGGATTTCGTCGCGGCCACGATCGAGAGCCTGCTCGGCGGCCACGACCTCCTCGCAGCCAATCGAAAGGGAGGCGAGGTGCCCGCCGGCCGGCCGCTCGGCTTCGCCGATTGCGCCGTGCTCTATCGTACCGATGCACAGGCGGCCGCACTTCGGGCCGCTTTCGATCGCGCCGGCGTTCCATTCATGAAAAGCTCGCCCGCTCCCATCGCCGGTCATCCCGGCGTGACGGCGATTCTCGACGGGCTGGATACGACGGAAGGGCCGGACCTCGCCGCACGCATAGGCCAAGCGGCAGAAAACGCCCGCAGGGCGGAGACGGCCGACGCGGCCGCGCTCGCGGAAGCGAGAGGTTGGCTCGCCGCGCTCGCCGCCTCAGATCAGGTGGCCGGCGATCAGACTTGGCTTGGCGAGGCGGTGGCCCTGTCCACCGAGGCCGATTTCCACGACAGGCGCGCCGACCGCGTCTCGCTCATGACCATGCACGCGGCCAAGGGTTTGGAATTTCCGATCGTGTTCGTCATGGGCATGGAAGCGGGGCTGGTGCCGTTTTCATGGGGGCCCGCGAGACCGGAGGAGGAAGCAACGCAGGCCGAGGAGCGGCGGCTGTTCTACGTTGCCATGACCCGCGCTAAGGACAGGTTGTTCCTGACCCGCGCCATCGAGCGGTTCTGGCGTGGCGCAGTGCGCCCGCTACCACCGTCGCCTTTCCTGATCGAGATCGCCGCAGACCTGACAGTCAGCGGCGGCGCGGGCAGGCGAAAAGGCAGGCAGGAACGGCAACTCAACCTGTTTTAAACTTCGCCAGCTTTGGTAAGCCGCTGCAGGCCAAAGCATTTCTCTTTTCTTGCGGCAGTTCGCTATCAAATTTGGAATGCTATGGCGTAAGCGTTCCTTCAATTCATCGCTCTCCCTCGGCCATGTCATGAATGTATGGCCTACCCTTCTCTTCACGGCCCTCGCCTTTTCAAGCCCGTTCCCGGCATGCTATCGGACGCGTCCTGTACTGCCGTCGAGACGGAGCAAATGGATAGCCGCGTCAAAGCCATCGCAATCGTATCCGCTGACACGAAGGATGCCCGCGAGGCCGCGAACGATCTCGTGCGGCGTTACGGCCAGTCGCCCATCGACGAGGCGGACACGGTCGTCGCGCTTGGCGGTGACGGCTTCCTGCTGCAGACCCTGCGCGAGACCATGAACAGCGGAAGACGCGTCTACGGCATGAATCGGGGCACGGTCGGTTTCCTCATGAACGAATATTCCACGAAGGACCTGCCGGAGCGCATTGAGGCGGCCGTGCCGGAAACGATCCGGCCGATCGAGATGTCGGCCACCACGGCCTCGGGCGAAACCGTCTCGGCGCTTGCGATCAACGAGGTGGCGCTGTGGCGCCAATCCTACCAGACGGCCAAGATCCGCATCACGATCGACAGCAAGGTCCGGCTCGACGAATTGAACTGTGATGGCGTCATGGTCGCGACGCCGGCCGGGTCGACCGCCTACAATCTTTCTGCACACGGCCCGATCCTGCCGCTCGATGCGCCGCTTCTCGCGCTGACGCCGGTCAGCCCTTTCCGTCCGCGCAACTGGAGCGGAGCGCTCCTTTCCGACAAGTCGACGGTCCGTTTCGATATATTGGAATCGGAGAAGCGTCCGGTGAACACGGCCGCCGATCATACTGAAGTGAAATCGGTCACGAGCGTCACGGTACGCGAGTCGCCGACCGCCCGAGCAACCTTGCTTTTCGATCCGACGCACTCCTGGAGCGAGCGTATCCTGAGAGAGCAATTCCGGTACTGATCGGGTAATCGATCCCGGATTGCTTGCCTAATGGCGCATATCTGCCCTGCAAATTAACCCACAGCCTTGATTTTGCTTGCGTTGGGGTTCAACAACGCCGATAGCATACTATATTGACAACCAAGCGATCCGAACGTAACGCCGGAAGCTATTCCGATCGTTGCCGATTGAAGTAAGCGCCGGGATCGCGTTCCAGTGGCCGGGGCCGCGGCGCATAACAGCAAAGACAGCCGACAAACGTGTCATCAGACAACAATAACGCTTCGGAAGCGTTGACATTTTCCGAACTCGGACTCTCCTCCAAAGTCCTCGCGGCGGTAAGCGACGCCGGCTATACGACGCCGACGCCGATCCAGGCCGGCGCCATCCCGCACGCGCTGCAGGGCAAGGACGTGCTCGGCATTGCCCAGACAGGTACGGGCAAGACAGCCTCCTTCGTCCTCCCCATGCTGACCCGCCTTGAGAAAGGCCGGGCGCGGGCGCGCATGCCACGCACGCTCATTCTCGAGCCGACGCGGGAACTCGCCGCGCAGGTCGAAGAGAACTTCACCAAATATGGCAAGAATCACCGCCTGACCGTCGCCCTCCTGATCGGCGGGGTTTCCTTCGACGAGCAGGATCGCAAGCTGGAGCGCGGTGCGGATGTGCTGATCGCCACGCCGGGCCGGCTGCTCGACCACCACGAGCGCGGAAGGCTGTTGCTCACCGGCGTCGACATCCTGGTCATCGACGAGGCCGACCGCATGCTCGATATGGGCTTCATTCCCGACATCGAGCGCATCTGCAAGCTCATCCCATTCACCCGGCAGACGCTGTTCTTCTCGGCGACCATGCCGCCGGAGATCACCAAGCTGACGGAGCAGTTCCTGCAGGCTCCAGTCCGGGTAGAAGTCTCGCGCGCCGCTTCGACCGGCGAGAATGTCATGCAGCGGCTGGTGAAATCCGGGACCAAGCCGTGGGCCAAGCGCGAGGCGCTGCGTAACCTCCTGACTGCCGAGGAGTCGGAGCTCAAGAACGCCATCATCTTCTGCAATCGCAAGGTCGAAGTATCCGAGCTTTTCCGCTCGCTCACGAGGCACGGCTTCGATGCCGGCGCGCTGCATGGCGACATGGACCAGCGGGCGCGCATGGCGATGCTCTCAGCTTTCCGCGACGGCAAGCTCAAATATCTCGTCGCCTCCGACGTCGCTGCGCGCGGGCTCGATATTCCCGACGTCAGCCATGTGTTCAATTTCGACGTGCCGATCCATGCCGAGGATTATGTCCATCGCATCGGCCGCACCGCGCGCGCAGGCCGTTCCGGCAAGGCTTTCACCATCGCGACCAGGGCCGACGGCAAGCATCTCGATGCGATCGAAAAGCTGATCGGCAAGCAGATTGAATGGCATGACGGCGATCTCTCCACTCTTGCCGCCGAGGAGGCGGAAGAAGCGCCGCGTTCGGCCCGTGGACGCTCGAGCCGGGGCGCCAAGAAGGCGGATAGCGGCACAAGAGGCCGGCGCGGTGCCCACCCCAGGGAACGGGACGACGCCGAGCATCAGCCTGCCGCTTCCGAGGCGGCAACTGCCGAGCGCAAGCCTGCCGCTTTCGCACATAAGAGATCGGACGACGGCGTGCGACCTAACGGCGACCGGGCCAAGCCGCACAAGGAAGGCGCGCGAGGTCGGGTCCGTTCGCGTGATGACGATGACTTCCACGCACCGCTGGGCTTCGGCGAGGACATGCCCGATTTCATGAAGATCGCGGTCCGCGCCTGATCACCGATTCTCAGGCGCCAACTCTCTCTTCACTCGTCGCGGCCCGAACGGCGGCGATCATTTCCTTTGGCAGCGATGCCGACGCGATATAGGGAAGCCCCTTGCGCCGCGCGGTCCAGCCGACCGGAATGAGCGTATTCGCAGCAGGCTCGAAGCGCTTAGCCATTGCCCAGCTCCTGCAATCGATCGAGCAGACATCGGCCCGGCCCTCCGCCACCGCCTTGATCGAGGCGCGGTGGCCACCGGTCTCGATCGTATCCAAAAAGATCGCCATGCCCGCTCCGGCGGATTCCAGATCGCGTTCGGGTGCCAGATAACCGGACATGGAATCCCTGCCGTTAAAAGCAAGCTTCTGTCCACGCAATAGCTCGACGGGCGGGACTGCCCTGCCCTCGCCTGGCGGCGCTGCAGCAACGCGGCCACCTCCTTGGCGCATCAGAACGGCGCTCGAATAGAAAATACCGTCGCCGCCTTCGAAGCCCGAATAATCCGGCTGGCCGATCACCTCCACGAAAGGCGCGAGGCCGAACTCCATCGGGCCCCAGCAGGCCTGGGCGAACAACAATTTGGGATGACGCCAGAGCACTGGCAGGTCGAATGCATTCGGCGGGAGCGTTGCCGGATCCGGTGCCACCATCATTCCGCCAGCATCCCGAACGCCACCTTGAACGGCGGGCATGTCGGCATTCCGGCGCGCCAGCGTCTCCGGCGCATCGAAGCCTGTCGCGCGCAGCCTGTCGCGGAGTCGTGCCCATTGCAGGTCGGTTTCTCCACGCGCCTCCGGCCAGTCGTACATAGGCAATGCGGCAACGAATTCGCTCATGCCATATCTCTCGCGAAGGATCGGCAAGAGGACAAGTGCCGCCGTTGCGAAACGAGGCCGTTGGCCCTCCGTCTCACTCTTTCGGCGGCTCGGCGGGCACGGGCGCGGTACCGAGACCGCTCAGATTGCGCGCACGCACTCTCGGCCTGAAGGCGCGGCCGGGCTCCGGCCTGCGGCGCAGGAAGGGATGAACGACCGGCTCCTTGGCCTTCAGTGCGAATTTGCGGAAGAGCGACCAATAGTTCGGATAGACGTAGCCATTGTTCATCGAAATCCATTCTTCGCGCCGCTCGCGAAAGAGGCGCGGCAGCTTGTACCACGCGATGGTCGGGCTGCGATGGTGGATGAAATGCAGATTGTTGTTGAGGAACAGGAACGCCAGCGGCGAGCGCTCGACGATGATCGTGCGTCCCTCCGGTCGTTCCGACCATTGGTGCTCGGCAAAGGTACGGATAGCGATCAGCGACTGTCCGAGCCACGCCGGCACCAGCAGGTAAAGCCAGAGTGGCATACCGAAGGCGAAGATGATGACCGGAACGACGATGACCAGTCCGATCGCATGGTTGAACCAGGCATGGCGCACGACGCGGTCGCCTTCCGCGATCAGCCTGAAATCGGAAATGACGAAGCCGATCGCCGAGAGCCAAGGACCGAGGATAAAGCGGCCGACCATCGTATTGTTGATGCGCAGAAGAAATTTCATCGCACGCGGCAGTTCCTCGTGCTGCCATAAGGCCCGGTAGTAGCTTTCCGGATCGTCGAACGGATCGGTCAGCCTTTCGTCCGCGTGGTG
>JBDZVC010000668.1:0-1581 GCA_040255475.1 Phyllobacteriaceae bacterium
GCCAAGGTCTATGCCCGCAACAACCAGGCGACGATCATCACGCCCTTCATCCTCGCCGGCGCCATGAGCCCGGTGACGGTGGCCGGCACGCTGACGCAGATCCTCGCCGAGGTGCTGGCGGGAGCCTCCTTCACGCAATTGATCCGGCCGGGCGCGCCGGTGCTTTTCGGCACCTTCGCCTCGTCGATCTCCATGCAGTCCGGCGCGCCGACCTTCGGCACGCCGGAGCCGTCGCTCGTCTCCTATGGCGCGGCACAGCTTGCGCGGCGGCTGAAGCTTCCCTTCCGTACCGGCGGTTCGCTCTGCGGCTCCAAGGTGGCCGACGCGCAGGCCGCCTATGAGAGCGCCAACACGCTCAATTCGACGTTGCTGTGCGGTGCCAATTTCGTGCTGCACGCGGCCGGCTGGCTGGAGGGCGGCCTTGTATCAGGCTACGAGAAATTCATCATGGATGCCGACCAGCTCGGCATGCAGCAGAGGCTTGCCGAGGGCGTCGATCTCTCCGAGAACGGGCAGGCGATGGATGCCATCCGCGAGGTCGGGCCGGGCAGCCATTATCTCGGCTGCGCGCACACCCAGGCGAATTTCCAGACGGCCTTTTACCGCTCCACCATCGCCGACAACAATTCCTACGAACAATGGCTGGCCGAGGGCGAGAAGCGCGCCGACCAGCGCGCCAACGAGCTTTGCCGGCGCTGGCTGGAGAGCTACGAGGCGCCGTTCCTCGATCCGGGCATCGAGGAGGGGCTGAAGGACTTCGTCGCCAGGAAGAAGGAGTCCATGCCCGACGCCTTCACTTGAAAGGAGCCCGTATCAGGCCGGGCTAAAGTGGCCGACATCATCCACAAGGAAGTCTGGCGCAGCGCCTTCCGTGAGCCGGGGGAGGGGTGAATCTGCTTTCCGAAATCTCCACCGCCCTATCGCCCCACGGGCTGATCCTGCGCGGCGGGGTCGATTTCAACGCCGGTGAAGACACGCCGCACGGGCCTTCGGGTGCTCCTGCGAAGGCCGTGCTCCTCGTGGGGCAGGGCGGAGCGGCGCCATGGCCGCATTTTAAGGAGTGGCGGGAAGGGAAGCCGGCCGACCTCGCGAACCCACTCGATACATGGTCCTCGGAGATCATCGGTGCGGTCGCGCAGCGTTTCGGGGCGCGGGCGGTGTCGCCGTCGGATCGGCCGTTTCTGCCTTTCCAGCAATGGGCAAGACGGGCGGAGGGGCTGAAGCCGTCGCCGCTCGGTGTATTGATGCATCCGGAATACGGGCCGTGGCATGCCTATCGCGGTGCACTCCTTTTCGATGAGGCGATCGGGGTCGAGCACCGTGAGACCGGCGCGCATCCCTGCGACGACTGCATCTCGAAGCCCTGCCTTTCTGCTTGTCCGGTTGGCGCATTCACGGCCGAAGGCTTCGCCTTCGACACCTGCATGGGCTATCTGCATTCACCCGAAGGCACGGTTTGCCTCGAAAAAGGCTGTCGTGCCCGGAACGCCTGCCCGATCGGCACGGCCTATCGCTATCCGGCAGAGGTGCAGGCCTTCCATATGGCCAAATTCGTTCGCTAACGCATTTTTGTTTTGCTGC
>JBDZVC010000669.1:0-1577 GCA_040255475.1 Phyllobacteriaceae bacterium
ATCGGCCTGCGCACCACCGACGACAGCATCCTGAAGGCGGTTAGCCGCACGCCGCTGTTCGGCGGCTTCCTCGGCCTCGGCCTGCTGCTCCTGGCCCTCGGCGGTACCTGGTACCGCGAGGGGCGGTAGCATGCTATGGTTGAGGCATGGCAACCGCAAAGCTCATCATGGACGGCGAGGATCAGATTCTGCTGATCCCGGACGAATATTACGTTCGGCCAAGACCGTTGAGTTCCGCAAGGACGAGAAAACCGGTGACGTCATCATGTCGCCAATCTATCCGAAGCAGAGGAAGACGAAAAAGAAGGCGACAACGTCAAGGCGCAAACCCGCTACATGAATTTGCGTCGCTTGAACGTTCTAACGTCTTCTGAGCTTAGTCGAAACCACTCACCATTGAGCCGCTTGTCTCTGAAACGGTTGTGCCAGTACGCCTCGATACCGCTCGGATCATCTGTCCTTATGGCGTGAAGGGGCTCTATTTTTTCGGGAAGTTGCATCCCAATTTCGAATTGGCGGCGATCAATTGCATTCGTCCGACCTATTTTGAAGTTCTTTCCAGACTTTATAAGATATACAAAACCGTCTTTACTCTCTTTAGCCGTCGGTGCGACCACAAATCGCTCATCTTGCGGGGCGATTGACGCCTTGATGATGGATAGCGTTTCTGGGTCTGCTTGCTTTTCAACAGCGAACGCCAACACACGCTTTAGCAGTTCATTCTTCCGCCCAAGCGCTGTGCGAAAGGTGCTGTGTGATGGAAGATCGGTAGAATTTCGCGTCTTAACTCTTAATTCGCCTTCGGTGGGCACGTGTCCCAGTTCCACAATCAAATCGAGATAGGCAGCTAGCAGCTTTTCTCTGTCCGCAGCCAACGTCCTGCTGTTGGGAGAAAAGCCTGCTTCTTGAAGCGCTTGGCCCCAATTGGCCCAATAGCGCCCATACCATTCGTGGCGACGAATGCCGGTGAGAGTTTCAAACGTCACCCTTCCAGGAGGTGAACCATTTTCCTGGGTGGCAGCCCGTATAGCTTCAACAATATCTTGCTTTTCGAGCATGAGAGAATCCTTCGTTCAATTCTCTCAACATCATAGTGGCCTTGCAACCACGCTCACACCCTCTCCAGCGCGATGGCGATGCCCTGGCCGACGCCGATGCACATGGTCGCCAGCGCCAGCCTGCCGCCGCGCTCCTTCAGCTCCAGCGCCGCCGTGCCGGCGATCCGCGCGCCCGACATGCCGAGCGGATGGCCGAGCGCGATCGCCCCGCCATTCGGGTTGACGTGTTCCGCATCCTCGGCGATCCCGAGTTCGCGCAGCACGGCGATGCCCTGTGAGGCAAAGGCTTCGTTGAGCTCGACCACGTCGAAGTCGGATGGCTTCAGGCCAAGCCGGGCGCACAGCTTCTGCGTCGCTGGCGCCGGGCCGATGCCCATGATGCGCGGCTCCACGCCCGCCACCGCGCCGCCGAGGATGCGCGCGATCGGGGTGAGCCCGTATTTCTTCGCCGCGGCTTCCGAGGCCACGACCAGCGCCGCCGCG
This sequence comes from Phyllobacteriaceae bacterium, assembly GCA_040255475.1. Taxonomy (GTDB): domain Bacteria; phylum Pseudomonadota; class Alphaproteobacteria; order Rhizobiales; family Rhizobiaceae; genus Mesorhizobium_L. Next base: position 1,542 of record JBDZVC010000669.1, read on the forward strand.
CCGTCATTGACGCCCGACGCATTGCCTGCCGTCACC
>JBDZVC010000197.1:0-7883 GCA_040255475.1 Phyllobacteriaceae bacterium
CGCCAGCTCTTCGACCGCATGACGGTCGAGGACAATCTCCTGATGGGCGCCTATCGCCGCCCCGACAAGGCAGGCGTCGCGCAAGACCTCGAACGCATGTACGGCCTCTTTCCGCGCCTCGGCGAGCGTAGGCGGCAACTCGCAGGCTCGATGTCCGGCGGCGAGCAGCAAATGTGCGCCATGGCCCGCGCGCTGATGGCACGGCCTGTCCTCCTGATGATCGATGAAATGAGCCTCGGCCTCGCGCCGGTGGTCGTCGAGCAACTGATGCAGGTGCTGGCAAAAATCCGCGACGAAGGCGTAACCGTGCTTCTGGTCGAGCAGGACGTGCATCTGGCGCTTTCCGGAGCCGACCGCGGCTATGTCATGGAGACGGGCCGCATCGTCCACCAGGGCGTCGCAAAAGACCTGATCGACGATCCGGAAGTACGCCGCGCCTATCTCGGTCTCTGACGCCTCGATACTGGTAATCGCCCGGCTTTTCCGCCATATAGGCCCCGAAAGCGGATAGGGCTGCGTAGCGGCATGGAAAAGCGCGTTGAATTCGCCAGGATGAACGGGCTCGGCAACGAAATCATCGTTGCCGACATGCGCGGCCGTGCCGATCGCATCGCGCCGGCGGCGGCGATTGCGCTCAACGCCGATCCGGCGATGAAGTTCGACCAGCTCATGGCGATCCACGATCCGCGCACCAGCGGTACGGACAATTACGTCTCGATCATCAATTCGGACGGAAGCCCGGCGCAGGCCTGCGGCAACGGCATGCGCTGCGTCGTGCAGGCGCTTGCCGCCGAGACCGGCCGCAAGGATTTCCTCTTCGAGACGGTTGCCGGCATCCTCGACGCGCATGAGCATCCGGATGGGCAGATTTCCGTCGACATGGGCAAGCCGCATTTCGGCTGGCAGGAGATTCCGCTTGCCGAAGAGTTCCGCGATACGCGCATGATCGAACTTCAGGTCGGGCCGATCGACGCGCCTGTCCTGCATTCGCCCTCCGTCGTGTCGATGGGCAATCCGCACGCGATCTTCTGGGTCGAAAACGATGTCTGGTCCTACGCGCTCGACCGCTTTGGGCCGCTTCTCGAAAACCATCCGATCTTCCCCGAACGCGCCAATATCTCGATCGTGCAGGTGACGGCGCCCGATGCGATGACCATCCGCACCTGGGAACGTGGCGCCGGCCTGACGCGCGCCTGCGGCTCGGCCGCCTGCGCCGCCGCCGTCTGCGGTGCACGCACCCGCCGCACGGAGCGTACGGTGACAGTGACCGTGCCCGGAGGCCCGCTCCTGATCGAATGGCGCGAGGACGATCATGTGATCATGACCGGCCCGGCGGAATGGGAGTTTTCCGGCACGCTCGATCCTGCCACCGGCCAATGGGTACGCCACGAGCGGGGCGCGGCCTGATGGCTGATCCGACATCCGAGCGCCCGGGCGGGCTGGAGGTCGTCACCTTCGGCTGTCGAATGAACACCTATGAATCGGAGGTCATGCGCCGTGAGGCGGGCAAGGCCGGCCTCGGCAAACTCGACGGCGGTGCTGTAGTCTTCAACACCTGCGCGGTGACGTCGGAAGCCGTTCGCCAGGCAAAGCAGGCGATCCGCAAGGCGAGGCGAGAGAGGCCGGATGCGCGCATTATCGTGACCGGTTGCGCGGCGCAGACCAACCCCGATTCGTTCGCTGCCATGGACGAAGTCGATCTCGTCCTCGGCAACGAGGAAAAACTTGCCGCGCACAATTATCGGGCACTGCCGGATTTCGGCGTCAACGACACCGAGAAGGTTCGCGTCAACGACATCATGAGCGTGAGGGAAACCGCCTCGCATATGGTGGACGCCATCGAGGGCCGAGCCCGCGCTTTCGTGCAGGTGCAGAACGGCTGCGACCATCGCTGCACCTTCTGCATCATTCCCTATGGACGCGGCAATTCCCGCTCCGTGCCTATGGGCGCGGTAGTCGAGCAGGTGAAACGGCTTGCGGGCAACGGCTATGCCGAGATCGTGCTGACCGGCGTCGACATGACCAGCTATGGTGCAGATCTGCCCGGCAGGCCGAGCCTCGGCCGGCTGGTGAAGACGATCTTGCGTCAGGCGCTGGATGTTCGCCGGCTGCGCCTTTCCTCGATCGATTCCATCGAGGCCGACGAGGAACTCATCGAAACGATCACCACCGAAAAGCGGCTGATGCCGCACCTGCATCTGTCGCTGCAGGCCGGCGACGACATGATCCTGAAGCGCATGAAGCGCCGCCATCTGCGCGACGATTCCATTCGCTTCTGCGCCGAAATTCGGCGGCTGCGTCCCGACATCGTTTTCGGCGCCGACATGATCGCCGGTTTTCCGACCGAGACCGAGCCGATGTTCGAGAACTCGCTGGCCATCGTCGAGGAATGTGGATTGACGCATCTCCACGTCTTTCCCTTCTCGCCACGCGAGGGAACACCCGCCGCACGCATGCCGCAGGTAGCACGTTCGGTCGTAAAGGAGCGCGCCTCCCGTCTGCGCGAGGCCGGCGAGCGTGCCTATCGCGCGCATCTCGACCGGATGATCGGCAGCCGGCAGTCGATCCTGATCGAGCATGACGGTATCGGCCGGACCGAAGGCTTTACGCCGGCTGCGATCGATGTCGGCGCGCCGGGCGAAATAGTCGAGGCAGTGATTGCCGGCCATGACGGCGCGCGGCTGATCGCACGTGTGCCCGCGGCTCAGGCCGCCTGAGCGGAAGGCGACATGGCATTCGGATTCATCAAGAAGGTCTTTTCCTTCGGCAAGAAGCAGGTCGAGGAACGCCCGGCGGAAGACGAGGCTCTGCCGCCGCTCAATCTCGACGCGCTGGAGGGTTTCAGGGACAAGGCGCCCGAGAAGCCGGAACACCCAGCCGCCGCTGAACCTGCCGTCGAACCGGAAGCTACGCCGCAACCCGCACCTCCTCCCCCACAACCGACCGCGCCCGAGCCGGCACCTGAGGCGCCCTCCGAAGCGGAGTCGGAGCAGCCGGCTCCCGCGCCCGAAACTCCTTCCGAACCCGAACCCACGCCGGCACCCGAAGCGCCATCGGAGCCGATAGCGGAAGAGCCGGAACCCACACGGCAAGAGGCGCGGACCGAGCCTGAGCCGAAGGCTGCGCCGAAGCCGAGGGTTCCTGTTGAGCCGAACCACGAACCGCAGCTTGCGCCGGAAGCGCTCTCCGAGCCGATTCGGGAAGAGCCAAAGCCTGCGCCGGAGTCTCCTTCGGCGCCCGAGGTCCCGTCTGCACCGGAACCAGCGCCCGAAGCGCCATCCGAGCCTGCTCCAAAGAAGCCGGAACCAGCACCGCAGGCGACCCCACCTGAGCCAGAGCCAGCGCCCGAGCCAACACCGGAGCCGCCGCTGGAAACACCGGGCAAAGCCGAGCCCCCTCCTCCTCCCCCGGTTCCACGCAAGCCGGAGAAGGTATCCGTCGCCAAGGCGGTGGAGCGAAAGCTGGAACCCGAAAAGGCGCCGGAGCTTGCCCCCGCGCCGCGCCAGTCCTGGTTCCAGCGCATGCGAACCGGCCTGTCGCGCTCTTCGCGCGAACTCACCGGCAACATCGCCGGCATCTTCACCCGGCGGAAGCTGGACGAGGACACGCTGCAGGACCTCGAGGACGTGCTGATCCGCGCCGATCTCGGCGTCGAGACGGCGATCCGTGTCACCGACGCACTGGCGTCGGGTCGCTACGGCCGCGATATCTCCGATGCCGAGGTGCGCGGCGTCATGGCGACCGAAATGGAAAAGGTGCTGGTGCCGGTCGCGTTGCCGCTCGAACTCGACCTGTCGCACAAGCCGCATGTCATTCTCGTCGTAGGCGTCAACGGCACCGGCAAGACGACGACCATCGGCAAGCTCGCCGCAAAGCTTACCGCCGGCGGCCTTTCGGTCATGCTGGCGGCCGGCGACACATTCCGCGCCGCGGCCATCGAGCAGCTCAAGATCTGGGGCGAGCGCACGCATTCGCCGGTGATCGCCTCGAGGCTCGGCGCCGATGCCGCCGGCCTCGCCTATGACGCTTTCGAGAAGGCGAAGGAGGCCGGGAGCGACGTGCTCATCATCGACACGGCGGGCCGGTTGCAGAACAAGGCCGAACTGATGGCGGAGCTGGAAAAGATCGTGCGCGTGCTCGGCAAGCTCGATCCGGAAGCCCCTCACACCGTATTGCAGACGGTGGACGCCACCACCGGCCAGAACGCGCTCAACCAGGTCGAGATTTTCCGCAACGTCGCCGGTGTCAACGGGCTGGTGTTGACCAAGCTCGACGGCACGGCGCGCGGCGGTATCCTCGTCGCGATCGCTGCCAAGCACAAGCTGCCGGTGTATTTCATCGGCGTTGGCGAGCAGGTGGATGATCTCGAACCCTTCTCCGCAAAGGAATTCGCGCAAGCGATTGCCGGTGTGGCATGATTGGCGAAACGGCAGAGCGGACAGGCCATTGTGCTGGCCTTCGCCACAATCCTCGGCTACGGGCGGAAACAATTTTCGTCCCAAACCCTCAGGCACGGTCCAATGGCTGAACCCATCATCGAACGCGCGCCCGGCGACCCGCGGCAGAAGAAGGTCAATCCCGGCCTGAAATTCGCCCTCGAAATGGGGCCGCTCATCATCTTCTTCCTCGTTACCTACAAGGGTGAATGGCTGACCGGCCTTTTCCCGGTGCTGGGCGAAATCGGTAAGCCGATCTTCATCGCCACGGCCCTGTTCATGGTGACGAGCGTATTGGCGCTGGCCGTCTCCTGGATATTGACGCGGACGCTGGCGCTGATGCCCCTAGTGTCTGGTGTCGTCGTGCTGTTCTTCGGCGGGCTCACGCTCTGGCTCCACGACGACACCTTCATCAAGATGAAGCCGACGCTGGTCTATGCGCTTTTCGGCGGCCTTCTTCTCGGCGGTCTCGCCTTCGGCAAGGCGCTTCTGGGCTATGTCTTCGACCAGGCCTTCCAGCTCGACGAAGAAGGCTGGCGCAAGCTCACCTTCCGCTGGGGCCTGTTCTTCCTCGGCTGCGCGGTGCTGAACGAGATCGTCTGGCGCACGCTCGGTCACTTCTACCCGCCGGACCTTGCCGACAAATACTGGGCCGGCTTCAAGCTCTTCGGCTTCACCGCGCTCACCTTCCTCTTCATGCTGACGCAGATGCCGCTGATCGCCCGGCATTCGCCTGAGGAAGAGGAAGGGGAATAGTGCCCCTCGCGACGGAGTTCCTTCGCTCGCGTACCACCCTCTATCCACGTTTTGCCGACCTTGCACACCATACGCGGCGGTCAACGGACAAGGATGACGCGGAGGAAAGGAGACTGTCGGATGAGGGGTCACCCCGACGCGCGTCGCGCCGGTTTCAAAGCCATGCGCCACAGGCAATGCTGCATTGCATCATATGATGTTGCATCGCAATAATTTCATATCATCTTTGTAGGGAACCCAGGGAGGAAAACTAGGGCGGCGGCCCAAGCGGCGCCGCGAACAGGAGACCTCCGATGATCTTCAACGACATGATCTCCCGTACGAAGGACCGGATCGCCAAGCGCAGGCGCTACAACGCGCTTGTCTCGGAAATCCTTTCCCTCTCGGACAGGGACCTCGCCGACATGAACGGCAACCGCAGCGAGATGCTGCACCAGGTTCATAAGCAGATTTACGGCTGATCGGCACCAGGCCGGTCGGTCCATCCGATCCAGCGACCGTGATAGTCGCAATCGGCAAGGTGTCTGGTTTCCCTGCCGGGCCAGCTTGTCAGCGAAAGGGTCGCGTGCCGGGCCTTGGGTGCCAGCGGCTCCATGCGGAGCCAGGCGATCGGTGAGCCCATAGTTGCGTTGGCACCGGCTTCGCGCATCGAGTTTTCGATCGCGGACTTGGTCGCTTCGGGCATGTATTGCCACATGATCGAATGAAACAGCACAAAAGCCTGGCCGGGCGCCCGCTCGGTCAGGCTTTTCTTTACGAACCCGGCAGCGTCGGAGGCGACGACGTGGACTGGAAATTGCTTCGCGACGCCGATCGCCGCATCGAGGCGCTCCAGCCGCGCGGTTTGATCCGCCCAGATAAAAGATCGTAGACCGAGACGCCTCGCCGGATCGGTCAGATCAACCGGGGCGATGTCGCAGCCTTCCCGGCTCGCGACGGAGAGCGCGCCTTCGAGCAGCGGCGGATTTCCCCTCACCTCCGGCGCCAGCCGCACCGGCGAACCGGCATCCCCCCATTCGAGTGGACCGTAGCGGTAGTGAAACCGGTCGAAATTGAGGTTGAGCCCGGCGCTCGATCCGATCTCACGGATGGCGAGCGGCAGGCGGTATTTGCGGGCGATGAAAAGGAAACCGGGCAGCAGCATGCCCGAACGCGCGATCTCATTTGTCTGCGGCGGCGAGGCCAGAGACCCGACGAGGTCGGCATCGCGCCTCCGGATGGCGGCGGCGAGCGTGTCCTGAAGCATGGCGTCATCCGCCACGTTCGGCGGGTAGACGGCAGCCAGCTCTTCATCGGCGCTTGAAAGGACCAGCGCGTGCAGGCCGCCGGCAAGCCTGAGCGACAAGGCGTCGGCACCGGGATCGCCCGGCCAACCGAGAATGCGCTTTCCCGTCTCCGTGCGTGTATCGAGCACCGATATCGCGGTCCGACATATCCGCGCGGTAAAGGGCGAGCCGAGCGCGTCGCACGCCTTCGCCTGCAACTCGAAATGTGCGGCAATCGGATTGTTCATGATTGATACCCGGCGGCAGGGCGAGGAAGAGAAATTTCTGTTGCGCAGATCACCGAAGCCTGACCCGGCGCTTACGAGCCGGCAGCCGCTTTCTCAATTGCAGGCATCAATTCGCTGGCTATCGATTGCTCGGTGAACGGCCCCACATGCTTATAGAGGATGCGGCCGTCCTTGCCGACCAGATAGGTCTCCGGCACGCCATAGACGCCCCAGTCGATCGCCGTACGGCCGTTCTCGTCGACGCCGATGGCGGCAAAGGGATTGCCCATCTCGCCAAGGAAGCGCAACGCATTCTCCGGCTTGTCCTTGTAGTTCAGCCCGGTCAATCGGAAGCGGGGATCGCCCTTCAGTTTCATCAGAAGGGGCTGCTCCTCGCGACAGGGCGCGCACCACGAAGCCCAGACATTGACCAGCGTGACATGGCCCTTGAAATCGGCTGAACCGAGGCCCGGCAGATCGCTGCCGGCAAGCGGCGGCAGGTTCGTCGCCGGGGCTTCGTGCCCGATCAGCACGGAAGGAACGAACGAGCTGTCCTCGCCGGAACGGAGCTGGATGAGGAAGATCGCCGCGAGGCCGGTGAAGACGACGAGCGGCAGGATGGCGAGCCAGTTCCGCCGCTTTTTCGTCGGGCTGCTCTCCACGCTCACGCCTGCCCGCTCTTGCCCTGCGCCGAACGGCGGCGCACGCCGCTGGCCTCCAGCCCGGCGATGTCCCGCTGCCGAGCCCGCCCGTCGAGCAGGATCCACAAGATCAGGCCGGCGATCACGATCGCCGAGATGCCGTAGGCGGTAGCGACGAACCATGGGTGGTCCATGTCAGGTCCTGTCGGCGCTACGGGCGGCGAGCCGCCGCATGGTGACGACGCGGCGCCTGAGGATTTCGGTCCGCATGGCTGCCATATGCAATGTGAAAAAGAGAAGCGTGAAACCGGTCGCCATCACCATCAGCGGCCATAACATGCTCGTCGCGATGGTCGGCCCGTCGAGCCTGAAGACGGACTCGCCCTGATGCAGCGTGTTCCACCAGTCGACCGAGAATTTGATGATCGGGATATTGATGAAGCCGACAAGCGTCAGCACTGCCGTGGCGCGCGCCGATTTCTGCGGGTCGCCGAGCGCGCGGGTGAGCGCGATCAGGCCGAGATACATGAGGAACAGCACGAAGACGGAAGTGAGCCG
>JBDZVC010000670.1:0-1575 GCA_040255475.1 Phyllobacteriaceae bacterium
GCCGGCGACCAGCCCGGGCGCAATCCTTTTGAACTTGGATCCCTCCTGGTCTTTGCCGCCGCGTTCGCACTTGTTTCGACCGTCAGTGCGGCGCTCTCGAGCCGCTTCGGTGAGAGCGGGCTTTTTGCGACGACTGCCGTTTCAGGTGCCTTCGACGTAGACGTGGCCGTTCTCAGTTCGCTTCGGCATGCCGATGGGGGAACCGCCGTCGCGCTCGTGGGTCAATCCGTGCTTGTCGCGCTCGCCACAAATGCCGCAGGGCGTCTTGTCCTCGCAATTCTCGCCGGTCCAGCGCGCTTCTCGCTCCCGCTCGCTGCAATTACAGCATGCGCGACCGCGGTGGCGCTCGCTGCCTTCGTGTGGCTACCGTTCGCTTGAGGGTGGCGATGGAGTTTAGCCGGCGCATGACGCATATGCCGGCGGAGCACGGATTGCGTTTGCCGCGTTCTAGGTCGCTGACGTAGGTTTGATGAAGGTTGGCGGCATGCACGAGTTCCTCTTGCGGGAAGCCTTTTCCCGTCGCAATCGCCGTAGGGACGCATCCCGTCCGGCCAGCTTGCCGCCTACAGGAGGCGTTGGGACCTTTCGGAGCAACCTGAGCCGTTATTGCCGCTGGCGACGGCATAGGTAGCGTAGGTTCTTTAGCGGAAGTCACGGTTCCGCCTGGACTTCTTGTGGTGGTCGAGCAGTAGTGTGGCACCCGCAGCTTGAGCGGCCCGATCACGTGGGCTGCAGGCGGGCTCTGTCGGTAGAAGAGACCGGCGGGGCACTACCATGCATAGAATTGCTCAAGATGACGATCAATCCGCTTGCGCAGCGACCGAAGAGGCGAAGGTGCCCGATCGGTCCAGCCTGCGTAACCAGATGCTCGAGATCGAGCCCGAACTTGGGACGCTGGCGGGCGTCATTGCCGCACTTCAAGTCTCGCGGAAGCCTCCGATCACATTGACCCTCGTGCCATCGCGCTGTTGGCCAGAGTGGGTGGCGAGGCAGTGGAGCAGGTCGACGCTGCCTGGCGTAGCGTGACCAGGTCAGGCACCACGGTCCCCTGAGTGCTCCTCGAGCTGTTCCGAAGTTCGAACTGGACTTGTGCGGGGAACGAAGCATTGCTGTCCGTGCACTGACGAGACCGACCGACCGCCAGCCGCCGCTTCTCCAGCCCGCCAATGCGGGCTTCCGTCAGTACAGGCACCAGGATCGTCCGGTGCGCTAAACAGGATGGAGAAGCAACGATGGCATCGAACAACACGGTCAAGTCCGGCGAACAGGTCGAAGCAGGGCAGATTGATCAGTCGGCTGCGGCCGATGCGGCGCCGGCCGGTTCCGTGGCCACAGGGGCGAAGAAGATCCGATCGCGGGTCCGGTCCGGCAAGGACGGCGTAGCTTCCAAGGAGGCTATCGGTAAGGCGGGTTCTTCAAAGGCTCCGGCCACGAGCAAGAGCGAGGCCGTGATCAGGATGTTGAAGGGTGGCAAGGGCGCCACCGTCGCGGCGATGATGGAGACGACGGGATGGCAGGCACATTCGGTGCGCGGCTTCCTCTCCGGGACGGTGAAGAAGAAGATGGGATTGGCCG
>JBDZVC010000198.1:0-3504 GCA_040255475.1 Phyllobacteriaceae bacterium
ATACGTTCGCGCTGGTGCCGCATATTCCAGACGCCGTCTATATCCTCAAGCGCGAGCTGATGTGGATACCGGTCTTTGGCTGGTATCTCGGCAAGATGAACATGATCCCGATCGATCGCGGCAGTCCCGCTAGGGCACTCAGGAATGTCGTGGTCGAGGCGCGGAAACGCGCGGAGCAGGGCCGACAGATCGTCATCTACCCGGAAGGGACTCGGCGGCCGCCGGGGGCGGAGCCGGCCTACAAGCACGGCATCGCGGAGATTTATTCCCGCCTCGGCATCCCCGTCGTGCCTGTCGCGCATATGGCGGGGCTCTATTGGCCGCGCCGGCGCTTCCTGCGTTATCCCGGCGTCATCAAGGTGCGGTTCCTGCCGCCGATCCCGCCCGGCCTGTCACGGACCGAGTTCATGGCACGTCTGGTCGATGAAACCGAGAAGGCATGCGATGCGTTGCTGATCGAGGCGGCTCAGTCCGAAAATCCGCCGCCTCTGCCCCCGACGGCGGTCGAACGCCTGAATCAGCTCGGGGTGCCTGTCCCGCGTAACGCCGTTGCCGCCTGATCGTGCGGCAGCCTGGCGGCAACACTTTCAAGCCAATGGTCGTGAATGCCGAGCACCTCGAGATGATGGACGGTATTGAAGACATAGTCCTCGTTGCGGCCGGACTGGCCGGCGGCGCCGCTGACAACGGAGACGGCCCGGTCGATATCGAGGCTGCCGGCGTACTGGCGATGCGTCCGGTCGACGATGAAGGACAGCGCCTCGACGGTACCGCCGCCTTCGAGGCGTACTTTCAGGAGGCGCTCCAGATAGACGTTGGTCACAAGCTCGCGCTCGCGCAGATAGGCGGTCACTTCGTCCCTGAGCGCGCCAGGCACGCGGAAGGCGAGCCCGACGCAGGACCCGCCGCGGTCGAGCCCGAGTACGAGGCCTGGCCGCTCTTCCGTTCCCCGGTGCACCCAGGAATAGATGCAGAGCGACCGGCGGAAGCCGTGCAGATGGGCACGGCGCGCCTCGATATGAGCGAAGCCTGGCCGCCAGATCAGCGAGCCGTAGCCGAAAACCCAAAAATCGCCCATATAGCCTGCCTCGATCACGTGCCGATTCGTTCGCGGGGCCTAACGAGACCAACGGTATGACGTCAAGTAACCTGCCGCAGCGCCGACGGCGTTCCGTGCTTCTCCTCTGGTTCGTAGCGCTGCTGGTCTTGGTCGGTATCGCCTATACATTCGCCTGGATGCGTCTGGCCGACGTGGTGCGTTCGCGGGTCGACGGGACTCTCGCCGCACTGCGCGCGACGGGCGCGACCGCTGATTGCGCCAATCACGAAGTGCGTGGCTTTCCGCTGCATTTCGTCCTCGAATGCGAATCGATCCGCTATGCCGACCCGGCCGGACTGTCGGAGATCTCGACCGCATCTATGCGTGCGTCCGCCGATATCTACGATCCGCGGCGAATCCGTATCCGTGTTGCCCAGCCGGCCCTGGTCAAGGCGCCCGCCGTAGGCCAGCTTGTGGTCCATTGGCGGAAGATGGATGGCGAGCTCTTTCCGCCGCTCGGCGGTGACGCGGCCATATCGATCGATGGGAAGGCATTGGTCGCGGAGCACGCCCAAGCCGAGCCGGTGGTCACTATCGCCTCGATGCAAGGCATGGCGCGGGCCATAAAGAAAGACGTCTATCTCGACGGACGCTTCGAAGGATTGGAGTTCGGGCCTTCATGGCCAGATCTCCAGGCTTTGCCGCCTCTCTCCGGGAAAGCCGACGTGACCGTTGCAGATGGAGCCACGCTCGCCTTGGGCGATGCGCGCAGTTTTCGCGGGCATTCGGCGACGATCAGGGAATTGATGCTTTCGCCGAGCGACGATGCGGGCATCACCGTGAAGGGGCGCGTTTCTGTGGATGACGAGGGGCAGCTTGATGCCGATCTCAAGGTCCATCTGCGCAGCCCGCAGGAATTGGCGGCCGCGCTCAAGCTTGCCTTTCCCGAAGCGGTCAAGGAGATCGATAACGCCACGGCCGTGGTGGCAATGCTCGGAAGCGACCCGCTGGTGCCGGTCACAATCCGTAAGGGGAAGGTCACTGTCGGCTTTATCCCGCTCGGTCGTATTCCGCCGCTGCCATAGCGGACAGTCAGCCTTTCGGTGCGACGCCCTTTTCGGAATGTGCCAGCACCTGGCGTCCGAAGTCCGGCACGTCCACTTCCTGCCCGGCCTCGATGATGGAGCGGCGAATGGCACGGGTGCGGGTGAAAAGGTCGAAGAGCTTCTCCCCGTCGCCCCAGCGGATGGCGCGCTGAAGCGAGGCGAGGTCTTCCGAGAAGCGCGCCAGCATCTCCAGGATCGCGTCCTTGTTGTGCAGGCAGACATCGCGCCACATGGTTGGGTCCGAAGCGGCGAGCCGGGTGAAGTCGCGGAAGCCCGACGCGGAATATTTGATGACTTCCGACTTGGTAACGGTCTGAAGATCGTCCGCGGTGCCGACGATGTTGTAGGCGATGATATGCGGCAGATGGGAAACGATGGCGAGCACCATGTCGTGGTGTTCGGGGTCCATCGTGTCGACATTGGAGCCGCAGCGGCGCCAGAATTCCGACAGCTTCTCGATCGCGGCCGGGTCGGTTCCGGGCAGCGGCGTGAACACGCACCAGCGGTTCTCGAAAAGCTCTGCGAAACCGGCATCCGGGCCGGATTTTTCGGTGCCGGCGAGTGGGTGGCCGGGGATGAAATGCACGTTCGCCGGCAGTCTGGGCTGCATCTGCGCAATGACCGAGCCCTTGGTGGAGCCGACATCGGTGACGATGGCACCGGGCTTCAGTGCAAGTGAGATTGCCTCGGCGACCTCGCCGGAGGCACCGACCGGAACCGAGACGACCACGAGATCGGCGTCGGCCACGGCGATGGCGGGATCGGTCGAGTAGGAATCGCCGAGGCCGAGTTCCTCAGCACGCGAAAGCGTTGTGGGGCTGCGGGTCGAGATGGCGACGTGGCCGGCCAGCCCCTCGCGACGGATGACGCGCGCCAGCGAAGAGCCGATCAGGCCGATGCCGATCAGAGCGATTTTGTCGAAAAGCGGTTTGGGCATGACTACGACCTGAGAAATTCGGCAAGCGTCGAGACGACGCCTCGGTTGGCTTCCTCCGAGCCGATGCTCATGCGAAGCGCGTTCGGGAAGCCATAGGCCGACACGCGGCGGAGAATGAAGCTGCGGCTGACAAGGAATGCGTCTGCAGCCTCGGCGGTGTGCTTGCCTTCCGGAAAGTGCACGAGGATGAAATTGCCGACGCTCGGCGTCACGCGGAGGCCGAGCGCGGTCAGTTCCTTTGTCAGCCAGTCGCGCCAGACCTCATTGTGCTCCACCGCTCCGGCGACATGGGCACGGTCGCGCATGGCGGCCGCGCCGGCGGCAATAGCCACCGCGTTGACATTGAAGGGATCGCGGATGCGGTTGACGACATCGACCACTTCGGAAGGCGCGTACATCCAGCCGATGCGCAGCCCGGCGAG
>JBDZVC010000198.1:3604-7854 GCA_040255475.1 Phyllobacteriaceae bacterium
CATTCCGTGGTGATTTGGCCGGTCGGCTTGCAGCCACGTTAAAGAAGTCGCTAAAGGACCGTTCAGGACAAAATCCGATGGGCCGGTCGCGATTTCGCCGCCGGCTTTTTTGTCTGGAGCATATCCGATGCCGATCAAGATCCCCGACCAGCTTCCCGCCCGTGAGGTGCTCGCGCGTGAAGGTGTCGCCGTCATGGACGAGGAGACGGCGCTGCGACAGGACATCCGCCCGCTGCAGATCGGACTCCTGAACCTGATGCCGAACAAGATCCGCACGGAGACGCAGTTCGCCCGCCTGATGGGTACCACGCCGCTTCAGGTGGAACTGACGCTGGTTCGCATCGGCAACCACAAGGCCAAGAATACGCCCCGGGAGCATCTCATCGCGTTTTACCAGACCTGGGCGGAGGTGAAGGCGCGCAAGTTCGACGGCTTCATCATCACCGGCGCGCCGATCGAATTGCTGCCTTTCGAGGAGGTGACCTATTGGGAGGAGTTGAAGCGCATCCTCGACTGGACGAAGACCAATGTCCATTCCTCCTTCTTCATCTGTTGGGGAGCGATGGCTGCCGCATGGCATTTCCATGGTATCCAGAAGCATACGCTGGAGAAAAAGGCGTTCGGTGTTTTCCGCCATCGTAACAATTTGCCGGCGTCACCCTATCTCGCCGGCTTTTCGGACGATTTCTCCATTCCCGTCTCGCGATGGACGGAGGTACGCGCCGCCGACATCCAGGCCGCGCCCCCGCTCGAATTGCTGGTCGAGTCGGATGCGACGGGTCCCTGCCTCGTCACCGAACCGGCCGGGAACCGGCTCTACATGTTCAACCATATCGAGTACGATTCCACCTCGCTCAAGGAGGAATATGATCGCGACGTGGCCGCCGGGGTCTCGATCAAGGTGCCGCACGCCTATTATCCGGACGACGATCCGACGCGCCAGCCGCTCAACCGCTGGCGTTCGCATGCGCATCTGCTGTTCGGCAACTGGATCAACCAAGTTTACCAGACCACGCCCTACGATATCGAGAATATAGGTAAGAAGCCGCAGCCGCTCGTGGCGTGAGGTGGCGGGCCCGGCACAGCGTGCATTGGTCGTGCCAGAGCATATAGGCCGTATCTATCGCTGCGCCGCGGCCTCGAAAGTCATGGCGCATGGCCGGGCCTGGGTAGCCGTCACCATCTCCAGCATCCGATCGCGGGCCATCTCCTCGCTCGCGGCGCGGAGCGTGGCGATACAGCGGTCGTACTGGCTGGCCATGACGAGGCGGATATCCTCGCTCGTCTCGATCTCGTGAACGAACGCGTCGCGCTCGCTGACGGCAAGGTTGTGCGCACGGATCATCGTCTCCGTTTCGGCCGCACCGAATACGACATGAATCGACTTCATCTTGCGTCCTTTCCGTCCGTTCAGGCGGATAATCCACCTTTCGATATTGGCCATGACGCTAGGGAAGAAACATGTCACCGATACGACGAAAGTGGAACGTTCCGATGACATTTCCCGGCACGCAATTGCGGCGGAGAGTAAATTTTCAGTTCGTCTCCTGCCTTGCTTCGGCCGGAGGCTTTCCCTTTTCCGTCTGGGACGGCACCTGCATCGGCTTGAGTGACCGCCCGGCTGCGTCCTTTTCTAGGTGAAGTGTGCGTGAGAACAGCTTGTCCGCGAACCCGGCGCGGCCGATGTAAAGGATCGTCGCGTCCTTCAGTCTCTTCGTCAGTACCGCCACCGCCCGCTTGCGCGCGTCGCCTTCCAGCATGTCCATTGCCTCGTCGATGATGACCCAGTCGGGACGATGCAGGTCGAGCCGGGCGAAGGCGAGCTGGTGCTGCTCCTCGTCGCTCAGTTCGCGCTCCCAGCGCGAGCTCCTGTCGAGGGCCGCGGCAAGCCTTTCCAGCCCGGCCCGTTTGAGAGCACCGGCGAGCTCATCGTCCTCGAAGGCATCCTCACCCAGAGGATAGGCCATGGCCTGGCGCAGCGTGCCGGGAGGGAAATAGGGCGTGCGTGGGACAAACGTGATCGCCTCGTTTTCCGGCATGCCGATATGGCCGCTGCCCCACGGCCAGAGGCCGGCAAGCGCCCGGAAGAACAACGTCTTTCCGGTTCCGGGGTCACCGGTGACCAGCACCTTCTTGCCGGGAGCGATGGTGACGTGCTTTTCCTTGAGCTTCGTGCAGCCGCTCGGCGAGGCGATCTCGACATTCTTAAGCACGATCCCGTCGTCCGCCGTGTGCTGGAAATCAATCTGTTTCTCCACCGCGTGCAATTCGTCCGTCCGCGTCAGCGCGAAGCGAAATGCGGCGATGCGCAAGAGCGTGGCGCGCCAGTCGGTGATCGTGTTGATATTGGCCACGAACCAGCGCAGCGAGGAGTGAACCTGGTTGAAGGCTCCGACGGCCATCATCAGCCCGCCGAAGGTCATGTCACCGGCGAAATAGACGGGCGCCGCAATGATGATCGGGGCGACGATCGTAACCCATCCATAGGCGTCGGTTACCCATTCCAGACGAATATTCGCGGTGACCAGGCGGCGAAGGACGCCGATCAGGGAGCCGAGGTCGCGCTCCAGCCGGCGCTGCTCGTCCGCCTGGCCGCCGGCGAGCGTCACCGCGTCGACACGCTCGTTAACGCGTACCAGCGAGTAGCGCAGATCGGCCTCGCGAGCGTAGCGTTCCCCATTCAGTCCGATCAGAGGCCGCCCGACCAGCCAGCTCAGCCAGGAAGCCGAGGCCGCATAGATTATCGCCGCCCAGACCATGTAGCCGGGTATCTGGAAACTGTGGCCCGAGACATGGAAGGTGAAGCCCGACGACAGCGACCAGAGCACGCCGACGAAGGAGACGAGCAACACAGTCGATTGCACCAGCCCGATCGCAAGCGATGTCGAGAGATCGGTCAGATGGCCGGAATCCTCGTGCATGCGCTGGTCGGGGTTGACGCCGATCGCGCCGGCATTGGCCAGCCGGAAGGCGCGCCTTCCCTTCATCCATTCGCCGACAAGGTCCAGGGTGAGGCCTTCGCGCAGCCTGAGCTTCAGCATCTGGCTCAGCCATGTCTGAAAGATGCCGAGGACGAGCAGGCCGCCGGCGATCAGGGAGAAGATCAGGAGCTGATGGAAGAAGTCAGAGATGTCGCGGCGCTCGATGGCATCGTAGAAGGGGCGGTACCAGCGGTTCAAGATGACCTGTCCGGCCGCGCTCGCCAGGATCATGGCGAGCATTCCGCCCGACAGCCAGAAGATCGTATTGCGGAGCGGCGAGGCCATGAAGGCCCGTGCCATCATCGTCATCTGTTCGCGCAGGCTGTAATCGGCTTGCTGTGGCGCCGGCGACGATGCTTTTGCGGGTTCCGGCTTCTTGTCGGGCATGGGAAATCTTCCTGTGTCGGCGGGGTACGAGCCGGGCGGAGCTCTCGCTTCCGTCCGCCATCGTTCCAAGACCGGATATGGTACGAAAAACGGCGGTGTCAGCCCATCATGGTTTCCTGCTACGCGCGACGGGCCGCAACCGGCCCGCGCCTTGTGGCGTCAGCACCGGCACGAAGACGCGGCGCGAGGCGCGTGCCGCGACCGGCAGACCCTGATAAAGCCGCTTCTGCGCTTCCACCACCAGGACACCGGCGAACATCGGCCCGAAGCGGCGGCCGGCGCGCTCGAAGAGCGGATAGAGCCGCAGCGTCGAGCGGTGGACGCTGGGCGGGAAGAAGAGCGCCTCGGCGAATGCGCCGGGCGTGAAATTGGTCTCGCGCAGGAGCGCGGTCAACTGACCGCGTGAATAGGGCCGGCCGGTGCCGAACGGCGTATGCTCGAAGCGCGCCCATACGCCGCGGCGGTTCGGCACCACTATGACGAGACGGCCGCCCGGTGCCAGAACCCGCCATAGCTCCATCAGCGTCTCGCGCGGGTTCTCGGCATGTTCGAGCGAGTGGACCATCAGTACGCGGTCGATCGAGGAATCGACGAGCGGCAGATCCTCATCGAAGACGAGCGCGGTGGAGGAGGGGCCGGTCGGCGGCCAGTTTACCGCACCCTGCGCCGCCGGCATGAAGGCGAAGACGCGCTCGGCATCGGTGCCGAAGCGCTCCAGCCAGGGCACGGCGTAGCCGAGGCCGACCAGCCGCTCATTGCCGAGCGTGGCCCAGACCGAGGCGAGCGCCATCGCGATCGAGCGTTCGGCGAGGCGCCCGAGCGTCGAGGCATAGAAGGAGCGCAGGTCGACGATATCGCTGTGCATGGCCGGGACGGTAGCCG
>JBDZVC010000671.1:0-1572 GCA_040255475.1 Phyllobacteriaceae bacterium
CCGCCGGCGCGATCGTGGCGGCGATGCCGCCGGTCATCATGTTCTTCCTGATGCAGCGCCACTTCATCGCCGGCCTGACGCTCGGCGCGACCAAGGGCTGAACATGCGCTTTCTCGACCCCGGAACGCCGGAATGCTGGCGGCTTGATACACCGGCGCAGACGCTCGTCCTTGCATCCTGGCGCGAACACCTGCCTTCTCTCGTCTATTGGAGTGCGCCGCTCGCGACGGACGAAGACCTCACGGCGCTGGCGCAAAGCCAGTTGCGGCCGATCGGAAACGCGGTGCTCGACATCGTGCCCGAATTGTCGGTCTGTCCCGAGGAAGGACGCGGTTTCCAGGGTCAGCCCGGGATTCGGGCATTCGACGGCGAGGGGCGCGCCCTGCTGACTCAGTTTCGGCTGGAGTGCGCGGAAAGCGACGCGGACGGACTTCGCTTCACAGCGCGCGATCAAGGCTGCGGGCTTGCCTATACGGCAAGGCTCCGGCGATTTGCCGACAGCGACGTGATCGAGGCCGAGGCGACCCTTTCCCTGGAAAGCGACCTGCCGGTCCGGGTCGAATGGCTGGCCGCGCCCGTACTTGCCTTGCCCGAAACCGCGCCCGACTTCATCGAATGTGCCGGGCGATGGACGCAGGAATTCGGCGAACGTCGCGTCCCCTTCCAACGCGGTGTCCATATGCGCGAGTCACGGCGGGGACGTACCGGTCACGATCATTTCCCGGCGATCATTATTCCCGAACCGGGAACGTCGTTCGACACAGGCGGCGCGTACGGCGTCACCTTCGCCTTTTCCGGCGCACATCGGTTGATCGTAGAGGAGATGCCGGACGGGCGGCGCCAGTGTCAGACAGGCGTTGCGGAAACCGTCACACTGGCGAAGGGCCAGGCGGTTTCCTCGGAAAAAGCCTATCTCGCCTTTTCAAGCAACGGCCTGAACGGGCTCGCGCGATCCTTCCAGCGGCATGTCCGCAACCATATCGTCGCCTTCCCCGATCCCGTGCGGCCACGCCTTGTCCATTACAATTGCTGGGAGGCGGTCTATTTCGACCACCGGCTCGACGTTCTGAGGGACCTCGCCGAGCGCGCGGCCCGGATCGGCGCGGAGCGCTTCGTGCTCGACGATGGCTGGTTCGGCTCGAAGCACCACGGGCGGGACGACGACACGACGAGCCTCGGCGACTGGCATGTGGACCGGCGCAAATATCCTGACGGGCTGGCGCCGCTGATCGACCATGTCGAAAGGCTCGGCATGCGTTTCGGGCTCTGGGTCGAGCCGGAGATGGTCAATCTGGATAGCGATCTCGCCCGCGCCCATCCCGGCTGGATCATCCTGCCGGAAGGGCGCGAGCCGATAACCGGGCGCGGCCAGCACGTGCTCGACCTTACCAACCCGGCCGTGACGGACCATCTGTTCAGGCGGCTCGACGCGCTGCTTTCCGAATATCGTATCGACTATCTGAAATGGGACATGAATCGCGACCTGACGCTCGCCGTCGATCGCGACGGGAAGCTGTTGCTCCGCCGGCAGGTCCACGCCGTCTATGCGCTGATCGACCGGCTGCGCGAAGC
>JBDZVC010000014.1:0-39438 GCA_040255475.1 Phyllobacteriaceae bacterium
CCGCCGATCACCAATGTCCGTTTCCCGGCGTAATCGTCCCTGCGGCTCCCGATCACGTCGGGAATACCGTAGGCGATCCGCGCGGCGGCCTCGCGCTCGCCGGGAACGGGCAGGCCGTCGACGCCCATCGGGTTCGGTCGTGTCCATGTACCTGATGCGTCGATCACCGCGCGGGCAAGGATGCGGTGCTCGCCCTCCTCATCTGCGTAACATACGATGAAGGGAGAATTTTCCCTGCCCTCGTTGGAGACCTTGTCATGTCCCTGTCGCGTCACAGCCGTGACGGTCGAGCTGAGCTTCAGGTTTTGGGAGATTTCGGGCAGCGCCGCCAGGGGAGCGAGATAGTTCCGCACGATCTCGCCGCCTGTCGGCAATCCCTTGCCGTCCGGAGCCGTCCAGCCGGAACGTTCCAGCAACGCCCGCGCGGCATCGTCGATGTTGTAGGTCCAGGGCGAGAAGACGCGGACGTGGCCCCATTCGAGGAGCGTCGCGCCGACGCTATCGCCCCGTTCCAGGACGATCGGACGCAAGCCGCGTTGAACGAGATGGGCGGCGGCGGCAAGGCCGACAGGCCCACCGCCGATAATTGCGACAGGAAGGTCGGAGCGGGCCATCATGTTCATGTCCTCGATCCTTCTAGCAGTTTCGAATTAGTGGGCAAAAAGAGGACGGTCACCTGACCGCTTCCTCTTCTCTCCTGACCGGGGGACAGGTTCCGTCGGCGCAGCATTCATCGGCGAGATAGCCGATAAGGGCATCCATGCCGGGGTAGTTGGCGCGACAGATCAGTGTGGTCGCCCGTCGTTCCTGCATGACCAGGCCCGTGTCGATTAGCCGCTTCAGATGATGCGACAGCGTTGAAGCAGGGATTTCCAGCTTCCCTTGTATGCTGCCGACCGGGAGACCGCCCTCGCCGGCACGCACGAGGGCGCGGTAGAGTTTCAGGCGCGTCGGGTTGCCGAGCGCTTCGAGTTGGGATGCTGCTTTTTCGAGTTTCATGGAAATAACATAGTTGGGCGGATCGACGTGTCAACCGCTATTTCGATGATTATCGAAATTCTGCCGCGACAAGTATCGGGCGGTGGCACCGTTCATTCGGCTGGTGCGCCCAGTATGGCCTCGGCGAGGATCGAGCGGGCGGAATTCCCCGTGCAGAGGAACAGGACGTTGTAGGTCTGGTCGATCATCGGGCCTCTCCTAGCAACCGCATGTCACGGCGTTGATCACGGGGCGGCAGAGTTCCGGCTTGCCGTTGCAACAATCCTCCATCAGGAAGGCCAGCAAGTCTCGGAACCCGGTCATGTCGGCGACGTAGCGCACGATCCTGCCGTCGCGCTCCGGCCGGATCAGCCCGGCATAGGCAAGTACTTTTAGGTGCGCGGACGTGGTGTTCTGGACCGCGCCCAGGCGCGTGGCGATCTCGCCGGCAGGAATGCCTTCCGGTCCGGCACGGACAAGCAGACGGAAGACGTCCAGACGGGTTTCCTGTCCGAGTGCGGCAAACGCGCTGAGTGCCAGTTTCTTATCCATATATCGTTATCCTTGGATATAACGATCTTTATAGGGAGCGACAATCGAGATGTAAACCCCGATCGTTGCGGCTGACGGCTCAGGATTGCTGTCTCAGGGAGACCAGCAACGGTTTATCGCTTCGCGCTGATTTCAAAGATCGCCGTCGCAAGGATGACTCCGACTGTCTTCTACCCTTAAGGCGCTGCCACTTCAGGCCGCTTACTGGTGATGGCCAGGCTGAGGCTGCCGAGGATCAGGACGACCCCTACCGCAAACATCAGGCCAAGGCGGTCGCCAAAGAGAGCCGACGCGGCGGCAATCCCAAACACCGGCTGGAGGTACTGGACGCTCGCCGCGACACGCGCCGGGACCGCCCGCAACAGATACAGCCATAACAGCAGGCCCGCGACCGTCACCATGACGCCGAGATACACGACTGCCCACACCGCTTGCGCAGTGATCTGCACAGGTGTGTGCGCCAGTTCCCAGCCCGACAAGGGCAGGATAGCGACAAGACCCGCCAGGGCATTCCATGCAGCGACGGGCAGCGTGCCGTACTTCTCAGTGAGTTCGGCGCTCCAGATGTAGTAGAACGCAATGGCGACAGCCGAAACGAGCATCCATGCCACGCCGGTTGCCGTCGTTCTGGTCAGGTCGTCAGTTCCCGATCCGCTTCCCACAGCCACCAGCGCAATCCCTGCGAAGGCCCCCAGGAGACCAAGCCACTGTCGGCCTGTCACGGGCTGCTTGAGGCGGATCGCCGCGAAGATCACGATGAAGATGGGGATCGTCGCCGAGATGATCGTCCCTGCGGACGCTGATGTGCCCTGTACGCCGAAGGATTGTGCGACGTTGCCTAGCGTGATGCCCATCAAGCCGAGCACGACAATGCTGGGAACTGCCCGCCATGGCACGCGAAGCCGCCCCGCCGCCAGGATCATGAACAACGGGACCGCGACGAGGAAGCGCATGGCGGTGAGCGTCAAGGGAGGGATCGTTTCCAGACCAAGCTTCGTGATCGGGATCGAAAGACCCCACATGATCGCCAGCAGCAGCATCGCGCCGAGGCTCCTGGCCGAGATGGGGCGGGCGGGCACCGCGATCGACGAGAGAACTGCGGCGTCGGTGGCGTTCCGGATCATGGGCGACGTTGCTCGATGCGGTTGGCAGGCGCGTGCATCCGTGTCATGTCTACTGGCCGTCGAGCATGACCGACAAACGAATTGTCCTCACAGAACGCGTGAGGAAATATCACGTATGAGAATCCATGCCTGACCGACTGCCTCCTCTCCAGACCCTTCGCGCCTTCGAAGCGACCGGGCGACGGCTGAGCATGACGCTGGCAGCGGAGGAACTGCACCTGACCCACGGGGCGGTGAGCCGCCAGATCAAGGCGCTGGAAGACAATCTCGGAGTTCAGCTCTTTCGACGCATGACCAGACGGATCGAGCTAACCGATGCGGGCCTGTCGTTCTTCGGTGCCGTCACCCGCCTGCTTTCCGAACTCGCGCGCGAGGCGGAAAACGTTCGCCGCAGTAATGACGACAACCGCCTGGTCGTGAATTCAGGCGTTTCCTTCGCAAGCAAGTGGCTGACATCGCGCTTGCACAAGCTGATGACGCGATACCCGGATTTCGACATCCTTCTGGAAGTCGCCGATGCCCCCACTGATTTTGCCGCCGGTCATGTCGATGTCGCCCTGCGCTACGGGGCGGGCCAGTATCCCGCTGCGGCAGCCGAGCGCATTATGAACGAAACCGTTTCACCCGTTTGCGCACCGGACTATCGCCACCGCATGGGCGGGCTTTCGTCTCCCGCCGAGTTGATCAGGTGTCAGCTAGTCCATGAGATCGGCATGAACACGACCTGGGAGCGCTGGTTTTCGATGATGGGCCAGCCGTATGCACGGACGCGAGGCCCTGGATACACGCTCGGAAGCATGTCGATCGAGGCCGCGATCCGAGGCGAAGGCGTAGCGCTCGGGCGCAGCGTACTTGTCGCCGAAGACCTTGCCGCAGGCCGTCTCGTGTCGCTCTTCCCGCAAGCCAGACTGGAGGTCGAGTGGGGGTATGACCTCGTCTACCGCATCGGTAACCAGGACGACCCGAAGGTTCGCGCATTCCGCAACTGGATAGCTGACGAGGTGCGGGAGTTCATGGCCGGCAACGCCCTGCATTGAACGGGCAAATCGTGGGGCCGAAAGCGGCCGGCCAGGTTTCGATTAGCATCTAAGATAAGCTGCCGTTTCCAAAAGCTGATCCAAATCGTGGATGACTGGTTCGTCGAAACGAATTTACAGGGTAAGGGTGCGGGCTTTCAGGCTGTCTTCAAGAGTTTGGATTTCTGGCCCCAAATGCTTGCCACGATAGACAACCGAGGTTTCGTGGCGCGCGAATTCGCCGGTCCGGTGGGCGCTGAACCAGTTGAATGAGCCGACCGCAAGCAAAGCGTCTTCCGACCATACCACCTTGCTGTGAAGCTGCTGGACGGCATGGAGCGTCGCACCGATGCCGGCCAAAATCTCATGGGCTTCAGCGAACATATCCTGTCCGAATTCGCTGCGGTTGCGGGTCAGATATGGGTCGGCGTAGATTTCGACCTCGACGCCCCTTGCGCGGGCCGCCACGATGGCGTCGGCAAATCCAGCCTGTTTCATGGTCGCAAGATTGATCCAGGGCGAGACGACGCACAGCTTGCGCTGCGCGTTCGCAAATTCCCGCAGCAGAAATGCATCGTGTTCGGCCGCATCACGCAGCATTTCGAGCGTCCGTGTTCCTCGCGACAAATCGGTTCGCGACGGTACATCGAAGTCCATCTCGTTTGAGCCGTCTCGGGAGAGAAAGCGCGCAAGGATGGATCGTGGGCTGCCCGGAGGTGCGGAAGCAAGCGTATCCATGTCTCCAAAGAGGAGAAAGGCGTCTTTCGCGCGCGAGACCGCCACGTTGAGCATGCTGGGCGACAGGTCGATGAAACCGCCATCGGCATGTTTGGAGTACACCGGCGAAAAGATGACCACATCGCGCTCGGCGCCCTGCAGTGCGTGCACTGTGCCAACAGTCATGCCCTGCCGCCCGACGTCGATGCCGAGAGCACCGCAGGCGTTGCGGATTTCGCGAACCTGGCGGCCGAAGGGCGTGACGATCCCGACGATATCTTCCAGGCGCTTGCCGTAACGTGCTTTCAGCTTTTCAGCATTGGCGGCGAGCCAGACAGCGATGGTCTGCGCCTCCAGCGGATTGGATCGGCTGCCGCCTGCCGATATCGCCATGCCGTCGATATGGAGATAGCCCATCGGGCGCAATGCGCCATCCGTGGCCGGGCCGCGCATGGGTCGTAACGTTCCCTTGTAACAGAGCTCGTTGCAGAAGCCGATAATTTCATCAAAACAGCGCCGGTGCTCGAAAAGATAGAGACCTCGTTCCAAGTCCGGATAGGGATAGAAGCGGCAGGCTGACTGCGCCAGCCGCATCGTGCTTCCGCCGCGCGATGCAAGGCCGACCTTGTCGAGCGCCTGCAAGGCCTCCCGGCCTCCGCTGGGCGGCAGAAGTCCCGCCTCGATCAGGTTGCCGGTATCGACGGCAGCAGTGAGCGCCGAGATCGGCTCGATCTGCTGGATGTCGCCGATCACCAAAGCCCGCTTCGCCAGCGCGAAGGATGGCCCCGCGACCTCGGGCAACACCTGACCTGCCTCGTCAACGATCAGAAGATCGATATGATTGAACAGATATTCCGTGCGATAGCTACCCGAGGCATTATCACGGCAGGTCATCTTGCGCGGCAGCGTCGCAAAGGTGGAAACGGCGCATGGCGCCAGCATCATCCGGCGGGGCCACATGGATTCGACCATGCTACGGTCGTTGCCGCCGCGACCGGTTTTCTGCACCCGCTGGAGTGCCGGCAATGCTTTTTCCATCTCCAACAGCCAGCGCCCCTCCCAGTAATGAGTGGCGAGCAGGAAGAGAGGAAAACGCACGGAACGGTCGGCAGCGCGGTCGAACGTCAATAGATCGGCGCCATCTTGCGAATTTGGCAGAAGGGTCGCCGCCAGCTTGCGCCATGCTTCTTCCAGCAGCCTTCGCTCCGCCATGGCCTGCTCCGCCTGGTCACAGGCATCGGCAGCCCTTTTCGCACGCGCGGCGGCATTGCTCGCATGCGCCTTCAAACGGCCGCCGATAACATCAATCCGCTCGGCCGCCGCCAATTCATCCGGCGCACGCGCTTCGCGCAAAAATACGCGCGCCCGTAGAACCCGCTTTTTCGCAATCGGCGACAGGAA
This sequence comes from Phyllobacteriaceae bacterium, assembly GCA_040255475.1. Taxonomy (GTDB): domain Bacteria; phylum Pseudomonadota; class Alphaproteobacteria; order Rhizobiales; family Rhizobiaceae; genus Mesorhizobium_L. Next base: position 5,789 of record JBDZVC010000014.1, read on the forward strand.
ACCGAGCAGGGAAAGCAGTATCGGCTCGGCCGCGAGCCAGCTCTCCCATTTGTGCAGCAGATTCTCTGCCGCAGCCTTTTCGGCTGTGCACCGCTCCTTCGTTTCGCGAAGCCTTGAGAGGGCGGCGTCCGGATTATCCCCGAATATCCTTTGGAGAGCATCTTCTGCCGCACGACACTTCGTGTAAGCCTCGTCAGCCCGAACCAAAACATTGCTTTCTTCCTGCAGACGCAGATGCAGGGCGGCAACGATCGCCGCCACATCAGCGTGCTTCAGGTGTGGGAAGGCATTGCGTGCCGCCTGAAGATAGGCTGCGCGAGCACGATCCAGATATTCGGGTGTTTCGAGCTTCTGGAAAAAGCGTTCAGTCTGATATTTGACCGAAGCTTCCGCCTCCCTGCTGGCTGCGGCCAGGAAGAGACCGAAGCTCTTGATGTCCGGCAGCCAGCGCCCCGCAAATGGACCTTGTCCATGCGCGAAATCCTTGCCGAAGGCATCGATGATGTTCGTGACCGCCTGATTGTTGGTGGATGCCGCGATGATCAGGGGCGGTTCGGCGCGCTCCAGCGCGGCGCGGACCCACGCACCGGCAATCGCCGACAGGAGCATCGTCGTCTTTCCGGTACCAGGCGGGCCGTTCACGGCCAGAATGTCGCCGTCCCGCGCCTCGGCCAGATGAGCGAGCACTTCGCGCTGATGGTCGGCGACAGGGAATTCGTCGTTGGAATGACCAAGACGGCCTGCCAGCGGGAAGGGAGGTTCGCGCGCGGGTTCGATGGCGCAAGGAGCCCTGCGTGTGAAATTCGCCAGAAGCAGGCAGTCCGGCTGCTCTTTGATCACGGTGTCGCTCAAGTCGAGAATCTGCTTGACCGTCGCCGCCGCTTCGGTAGCAGGCCGTATCAGTCCATGGCCCACGATCTGATATTCCGGATCCGAAGCGGGCCAGTCGCCGCCGGCTTCGACCATCATCTGTTGCCAATGTCGCTGATAGTGTTGCCAGAGATTCGGATCTTCTTCTTTCCCGGCGAAGGGTTGTGCCGTCAGAAAGCTGTCCAGATTAGCGACACTGCCAACCGAGAAGGCGCCACGCGCGAGCGGTTCAAGGACATCCCGTGCGATCACGCTATGGTTGGGAATAATTCGGCCTTCGCGTGTGACCTGTGCTTGGGCCACGACAGGAGTGACTTCGAGCGGCAGGCCATCACCACGCGATCTTGTATGCCGGCTTTGCCGGCGGGCATGGAGTGGACGGTAACTGACCGCTATGCGCCGCGTATGCTCCGGCACCTTATCAAACAGAAAGTCGATAGCCTCTTTCCCGAGAATACCAGTCTCGGCTTCTTCACGCGACAGGCTGTGAAACTCCTCGAGCACCTTGCTCGTCAGGCACGCATCTCCGATCGCACTGTCTGCGACCGACGATCGCCAGTATTTCAGAACAGCGAGGTCCGTCTTGGCCATTACTTATCCAGAAAATGCATTCGTTCTTTCTGCTATCTCCCATAGGGTTGCCGGGTATTTAACATTTGAACGGCAAGGCGCCGTGTGCCGGAAATATCGTTGCGCGGATGTGAAGGACAGAGCTGGGGCCGAAAGCTGACTGGCAGCTTCTGGTGTCGCGTACGGAACTATTGACGTTCAAGATGCCGGAATTACGTGATATGAATGATCCAAATCAGCCCTCATCCTTGCAGAAAAGTTGACGACGGCCACGAAGCCCACCTTCATTAGGTGCTGTAGCGTCGGCGCTGGATGTAGACGCGTCCAGCCACACCTTCGATCAAGACTACCCTTCACTTATGGAAACCAATAGTCCAGGGTTGCCTTGGAGCCTTTTCCAAACTCGCCCTCAAAGCCACCTTGAACATCGACAAGATCCTCCGTTCCGGAATCGAGAACGATGCGCCATGCCGCCTTTATCTTTCCGTTCTCAACGATTCCGCTGCCCTGCAGGACGAAGGAGCCTTTGCGTCCGCCTAACGTTCCGAGAAATCGTTGCATACTGACCTGACTGGCGGATCCATCACTGCGCCGCAGTTGCAAGGCATGGACGAACGACTCGCCGGCGATGTTACCGGTAAAGGTTTCCCTTATGGTGATTTCCGTCAGTTCCGGTCCGGTTGACTGTTCGAGAGCTTTGGCTTCGTGGTGGGCGGACGAGCCCAAACTGATGTGAGCTTGCGTCATGCTGGATCGCCTCCTTTTACCAACGGACGTCTTCTGCGAGAAGGTGCCCCGCTCGCCGCGGACAAGCGGGACATCGTAAGTTGATGATCTCGCGGTGGCATCAAAACTTCTCAACCAAAGCTGCGAACAGATATCCGGCACCTCGTTCGGTGAGGATTAGTTTCGGCTCGCTCGGGTTGTTTTCCAGCTTGCGGCGCAGCCGCAGTATCTGCACATCGATGCTCCGGTCGAAGACCTCTTCGCCGTGCACCCGGCTGGCAGCGAGCAATTGTTCCCGGCTCAGTACCTGCTGCGGCGATCCAAGGAAGGCCGCGAGCAGGTTGAATTCTCCTGCGGTGAGCGCCGTCATCTCGCCTGATGGCGATCTGAGGCGACGCATCCGCATGTCGAGCTCCCAGCCTGCAAATCGATAGCGTACCCGCTTTTCCGGGCTGCGTGAACGACGTTCGGTCAGTTCGGACCGTCGCAAAACCGCGCGGACGCGGGCAAGCAGTTCTCTGAGGCTGAACGGCTTGAGCATGTAGTCGTCGGCCCCAAGCTCCAGGCCCACCACGCGGTCAGCCTCTTCGCGGCGATGGCCGGTGATGACGATGACCGGCGCATCCGGCGGGCTGCCGAGACCGCGCATGACGTCGAGCCCGTCCTCGTCGGCAAGCTTCATGTCCAGGATAATGAGGTCCACCGGCCTGTCTTCGAGGATGCGGGACATCTCCCGGCTGTCCGCAGCGGCCATTACCTTGAAGCCTTGGCTCTCGAGGTATTCCGTCAGCATCTCTCGCATGACGGGGTCATCGTCGACGACAAGAATATGTCTTGGCGTTGTCCCGAATTCACCGCTGTTCCTCCAGCGCTCCGGATGGAGTGGATTTTGTTCAGCAAGCATTTTCCGACCAACTTGCAAGCGCGACACCCCCGCGCCGCCAAGCTCCGTTAAAGCATCGATTTGGGGCATCTCGTTGTTGGAGTTAGAATGCCCTCATATCGAGCACTCCCAACGAAGGTCGGCTCGATGGCGCTTGCAGTGCTATGTAAGAGGTTGACTAGGCTTTTGGTTCCGCTTTGCCCGGCATTGGCGGCGCCATTTGTCCTGGCCGAGATCGTTCGGCCAGCCCCTCCGCCTGACGAGCCGATCGCCCCGATCACAGCGCCCGTCTCTCTCGATCCGGCAAAGCTCGCGCTGGGTGAAAAGCTGTTCCACGATCCCCGGTTGTCGCACGACGCTGTCTTCGCCTGCGATTCCTGCCACAAGCTCGATCGCGGCGGCGATGACGGCGAAGCGCGTGCGACGGGGGCGGACGGCAAGCCGCTCGATTTCAACGCGCCCACACTTTTCAACGCCGTACTCAATTTCCGGCTCAACTGGCGCGGCAATTTCCGCACGATCGAGAAGCAGAACGAGGCGGCCTTGCTCGACCCATCGATCATGAACACGAGCTGGGAGGAATTGCTCCCCAAGCTGCGCTCGGATCCTGACTATTCGACGCGCTTTGCGCAAAGCTACGGCCGCCCTCCGGACCAAGAGAGCGTTCTCGACGCGCTCGCGGCGTTCCAGCGCTCCCTGGTGACACCCCATTCCCGTTTCGACCGTTATCTACAAGGCGACCGCAACGCTCTCACGGCGGAAGAGGAACATGGCTATCAGTTGTTCAAAGCCTTTGGCTGCGTCGCCTGTCACCAGGGCGCCAATGTGGGCGGGAACCTCTTCCAGAAATTCGGCATCTTCGCCGACCCTTTCGCGGGCGAAAAGACGCAAAGCGAAGCCGATCTCGGGCGCTTCGCCATTACGGGCCAGGAGACAGATCGCCACGTATTCCGCGTTCCGAGCCTCCGGAACGTGGCGCTCACAGCCCCATATTTTCATGACGGCCGAACGGCCTCGCTCGATGAGGCTGTAAGGATAATGGCGCGGAACCAGCTCGGCCGGGAACTCGGGGAGCATGATGTTAGCCTGCTCGTCAAATTCCTGGGAACGCTGACGGGCGAATACCGCGGCCGCGCATTGACAAGCGGGGCCGACCCGCCACCCCGATGAGACGGTTTCCTATCCTGATTCCGGCCATTGCGGCGCTGCTCGTCCTTCTGACGTACCTTGTACTGCAAGGCGCACTACCCGATCCCGCACGGCATGAGCAAACGCTGAATGCCCTGCGGACCGTGATCCTCGACAACGCCGCCCTTCAGCGGGACGTCCTACGAGCAAGGACGGGGCTGCTGCGCAACTACGATCCCCTCGTTCAGGCGGTCCGGAGCATGCGCCAGGCAAGTGAAGACCTGCAAGGCGCCGGCGCCATCGCAAGAGGCGACAGGCGGACAGACATCGACCGAAAAGTGCAGGCCGTGGCGGCAGCCGTTCGCGAGGAAGAGGCGCTCGCCGAGACGTTCAAGTCGAACAATGCGCTGCTTCAGAATTCGCTGAGCTATTTCAACTATCTGACCGGCAGCCTTGGAGCCCGCAACGATGTCGCTGCGGAGCTGGGGACATTGGCCATGGCGATGTTCCGATTCGTGGGCAATCCCGAGCCAGACGCGGCAAAGGGCGTTACAGCTTCGCTCGACCGACTGACCCGACTGCCCGCCGGCAACGTGGCGACAAACGATCTCGGCTCGCTGGTGGCTCATGCCCAGCTGATCGTCGCGACGCTTCCGCAGGTAGACGGGCTGGTGTCTCGGCTGCAGGCGTCGCCAACGGGCGAGCGGTTGCGCGCGCTTCAGGACGCCTACCTGGATGCGCATGGACGGGCCGCGTCCCGTGCCGCGGCCTTTCAGGCTGCGCTTTACGTAGCGGCTCTCATTCTGGTGGCCTACGCCGCCCTTCTTTTCATCCGGCTTGGCGTAAACGCGCGCAACCTGCGGGAACGGCTCGATTTCGAATCGTTGATCGCGTCGATCTCGACGCAGTTCATCAATCTGCCCCGCGAGCGCATGGGCGCTGATATCGGCCAGGGACTTGCCCGCATCGTAGAGCGGTTCGGCCTGGACACAGGCCGGATCATCATAAGCGCCGCGAGCGGGTTAGACCCTCCCGGGGGCTATTCTTATACCCGCCGAGCGGGGGGCGTGCCGGCCATCTCCGCACAGCGAGTGCACGAACTTGCGGAAAATTGGTCGCTGGAGGGTTACGAACGCCAGGGCTGCATCCATGTCTCGGATGTTGATGCGCTTCCAGCCGGGCCGGAGAAGAACGTCCTCCAGGCAAACAAGATCCGGTCCTGGCTCTGCATACCGATGTGGATCGCCGGAGAGCGCCTCGGATCCCTTACCCTTGACGCCACGACGCGCCGGTACTGGACGGAGAATGACATCGCCCTCCTTCGTACGACGGCGGAGATATTCGCCAGCGCCATCGCGCGCGAGCGGGGAGAGTCCGAACGGGACGCGCTTCAGGCCAGTCTCGCCCATGCACGCCGGCTCGAAGCGATAGGAACATTGGCAGGTGGCATCGCGCATGAGTTCAACAACGTGCTTGGAGCGATGTTGGGGTATGCGGAGATGGCGCATGCGGCCCTGCTGAAAGGTTCCAGGCCTCGCCGCCATCTCGAGCAGATCATGAAAGCCGGCGACCGGGCGCAGGGAGTGATCGACCAGGTCCTTGCCTTCGGCCGCCGCCGAGAGCGGCAACCCCGATCCGTCCAGGCGGCATCCGGTTGCCGAAGCGGTCGAGCTTGTCCGCGCCTCTCTCCCCGCCACACTGTCGATGAAGACGCGCATGGAGACGGGCAGTGCGTCCCTGATGGGAGATTCGACGGAAATCCAGCAGGTGGTGATCAACCTGGCCAGGAACGCGGCGCAGGCCATGGAGAATCACGGGACGATCGAGATTTCTCTCGATACGGTTGAGAGCGGCGAGAAATTGTCGCTGTCGCATGCCAGCCTGCCGGCGGGGCGCTACATTCGCCTCTCCGTCATCGATACTGGCTGCGGCATGGATCGGACCACGATGGAGCGCATCTTCGAGCCGTTTTTCACGACCAAGCCTGCAGGCCAGGGGACGGGACTCGGCCTGTCCACAATCCACGGTATCGTCGCGGAGCAGCATGGCGGCGTGAACGTCAAAAGCCGGATAGGGAAAGGTACGACTTTCGAGGTCTATTTCCCGCAGCTTGCGGAAGCCGCCGCCGAGGAGGACAGTGCGGCAATGACTCCAGCTCGCCGCGGGAGAGGTGAAACGGTCCTGGTCGTCGACGACGACAAGCCGCTTGTTGCGCTCGCGGAGGAAATGCTCGCTTCCCTCGGCTACGAGCCGGTCGGCTTCGAGAAGGCGCATACGGCCTTGGCCGCATTCGTCCGGGATCCGCAGCGCTTCGACGTCGTCCTCACCGATGAGATCATGCCGGAGATGACCGGAACGCAGCTTGCAGGAGAGCTGCACCAGATCCGGCCAGATATTCCGGTCATCCTGATGACCGGCAGTGACCGCCCGCCTCGCCCACAGCGCCTGAAGGGCGCCGGAATCCGCGAAGTCCTGAGAAAACCCCTGCTTACAGGCGCTTTGTCGCAATGCCTTGCCCGGCTGTTGTCCTAAACGGCTCGGCCGGGATTCGTTACTATCGTAGCTAAAATGCCCCCCGATGAAATTATCCGGTAGCCAAGCTGTCCGATCCTGCCTTCGTCCAGAAATGGAGAAGCGACATGGACGCCATCATCAGGGCAGACGACGCTACTAAGATTTCACATACCGGGATCATGCACCTCGGTCTTGGTTTCCAAGCGTCAAAAACATTGCTGAGCGCCGTTGAACTCGACCTGTTCACGGAACTCGCGGTTTCTCCGCTCGATGCGGAAGATCTTCGGCGCCGCCTTGGACTGCACGAGCGGGGCGCACGCGACTTCTTCGACGCGCTTGTCGCGCTCGGCATGCTGGAGCGACAGGACGGCGTCTACAGCAATACGCCCGCGACCGATCTCTATCTCGATCGCAACAAACCGTCGTTTATCGGCGAGATGCTGCAATGGGCCAATGCGCGGCTCTATCCGGCGTGGGGCACTCTGACAGAGGCTCTTGTCATGGGAGGACCGCGGAACGGCTATACGGACGAAAAGGACCTTTTCGACACGCTCTACAGCGATCCGGACACGATGGCCGGCTTCGCGCGGGCAATGACAGGCTTCAGCATTCCCGTCGCCAGGGCACTCGCCGATCGTTTCCCCTGGGCCGCTTGCCGCACCTTTATCGATATTGGAGCTGCAGAAGGCGGGGCGACCGTGGAGATCGCCCGTGCACATCCGCATCTCACCGGACGCGGGTTCGACCTACCGGCAATGCGGCCGGTCTTCGAGACCTATGTCGAACGGCATAGCCTCGCCGACCGGCTGGGGTTCCATGCAGGCGACTTCCTTGCTGAACCGCTGCCCTCGGCGGACGTGCTGGTCATGGGTCAAATCCTGCATGACTGGAATATCGAGGTGAAGCGCGAACTGTTGGCCAAAGCCTATGGAGCGCTTCCCAGGGGCGGCTCCCTCATCGTCTACGACCAGATGATCGATGACGACAGGCGCAGCAACGCGGCGGGTCTCCTGATGAGCCTCAACATGCTGGTGAGGACCCGCGGCGGCTTCGACTACACCATCGGCGAATGTGTCAACTGGATGGGTGATGCCGGCTTCCGCGAAGTGCATTTCAGTCACCTCGACGGCTGCATTTCGATGATCGCCGCGGTCAAGTAGCCGCACGGGATGCGCGTAGCTCAGCGCTTTTATTCCCCGCTGGATGGAAAAGGTCACTCCCTCTTTTCGGAAGTGTGGCCAAGCAGAAGCAGGCGGCGAATCCACCTAAACCAACCAACTGGAGGAAAATACGACATGTCGACTTCCGTATTGAAACCGCACGTCGCACATCGCATGGAACCGTTGGAGCGAGAGGAACTGGAGGTGCTCGGTCCGGTAGTCGAGTTCCTCACTCCATTTTCAGAAGATGAAAGCGAGCCTTGCGCAATGCGTGGGACGATCCCGCCTGGTGGCATCGTTCCGTTGCACAGCCATCTGGAGCCCGAGACTTTCATCCAGATCTCCGGCGAGATGGAGGGCCTCGTCTGGTCCGACGACGGTTTCGAATGGGTCCGCATCAGGCCTGGTGACGTCTTTCACGTCCCGTGCGGCGCCAGGCATGCCTTTCGCAATCCGTCGTCGGAGCCGGCAGTAAGCATAGTCGTCACCAAGCCTCGCATCGCGCGGTTCTTCCGGGAGGTAGGTACCGTTCGGACTTTGGGAGTTTCGGCCACCAGGCCGCCTGCCGAGGCTATGCTCCGGCACTTCCTGGAGGTCTCCGGCAGATACGGATATTGGAATGGCACGCCTCAGGAGAATGCCGAAGTTGGCCTCTCGTTGATTCCTGGCTGACGACATCACAGGATATCCTAATTCTTGCCGTTTTGGGGCGTTCGCCAGTCAACGGTTCGCACGGCCATTCCTCCATTTCGCCAAACCGCAGCGGAGTGGGGTGATGGCCGCAGATTGCCGATTGGCGAAAGCCGCGGCGTCTCATCGTTACAGCTGAAACCAAAATCCGCTCGCCTGAAATGACCCCGCAACACGCCCGTTCGACCATTGCGCCTTCTTCGCCAAGACAGGAGCTTGCGATGTATCGAAACGACGTCTTTCCGCACGAGGTGCGCAGAGCGCTGGCGGCATAGGTCCACGAAAACGGCAGGACTGCAAGAAAAGCCGGCGGCCGGGTGTCGAATTCCGACATTCAGACTGTCCTGCAGCTGCTTTTCGGGAAGCTGGACGGTTCGCCCGCAAGCCGCCGTGCGCTCCGCTTCGACCGATAGCAGGAAGCAATCCCGTCCGCGAAGCGACCGACGTGACGTTGGAGCGCGCCGCGCAATCGAACGAATCCTTCGCTTGCCCCATCCACGGAAGGAAACGACGATGACTGACGCCGAAAGCAAAACATTCGTTCTTGCGGGCATCGTGATGAAGCGCCTGCTGTCCGGAAAACAGACAGCTGGCCAGTTCTGCCTTTTTGAGAACCAAAGCAACGGGAACACGAGGACGCCGATCCATGTCCACGCCAGGGACGACGAGACAGTTTACGTCATTGAAGGCGAACTGACAGCGGTGGTCGATGGCCAACCTCGACGGATGACCGCAGGCGGGAGCATCTTCATGCCGCGCGGCGTTCCGCACCAGCTCATGAACATGAGCGGCAATCCTTGCAGGTACATCCTGATCGGGACACCTGCTCTCTTCGACCGGTTTCTCGAAGAAGTTGGCCGCGAACTTCAACTGGACGAAGTCGTCGGTCACCCGACGCCCGAGGAGATCGCACGTCTCCGAGAGGCCTCGCCAAAGTTCGGCATCACTTTGCTCTCGGAACTGCCCGAACCACAGCTCTAGACCGAAAAGGAAAGACTATGGGCGCCCCAAGTCCTGAACTCAGCGGTCTGTGGCTGGCTCGCGCGTTCAACGCACACGACGCCGAAGCCGCCGCCACACTCTATCATCCCGACGCCTCGATCGTGCAGGTGGATGACGTCCACGGCGGCACGCGCATCGTGCGCGGCGCCGAAAATATCCGGAAGGCGATGGCCGGATACATCGACCTGAACCCTCATATGGATGTCGTGACTCATCACACAACCGTCGCCGGGAATTTCGCGCTCACACGATCCCAGTGGCTGATACGCGGCTTCAGGCAAGGCGGCGCACCCGTTGAACTGCATCATCATGGGATGGAAGTGCACCGCCGGCTTCCGGACGGAACATGGGCGTTCCTGATCGACCATCCATTCGGGGCCGATCCAACTTGGGCTATCCCAGCACCTCCGCCAACGGACTAGCACTACCTTGGAGCGTCGGTCGGAGCCAGCTTTCCATATAACCATTTCGCCGCCGGATCGCCTTCTTCCGCTTAATTATTCTTTGGCTTGCTCCGTCTATCTTGACGCGGCATCGGCTATCCGTTCGCGGCGGCCGTGACCGCCTCTTAAGGACCAACCATTTGCTGCTATTCCGTCTGCAGTGATACTGTGCCGCTCAATTAAGCTTGGCGCCGCCCTGCAATGCGCCGAGCCTACTGCTTCGCCGGGGGCGCGACCTTCATCACGAACGAAGTCGGCGCCTCGCTCGGTCCGAACGGCCCTGGGACCTTGTTGCTCACCGGCGGCAGGCTCTTGAGATAAGCCGCGATCGCCTTGGCGTCAGAGTCGGTTAGCTTGGCGAATGCGCATGATCGGAGCGAGCGTGCGCCCGTCGGGGCGCTTGCCTGTCCGGATCGCCGTGACGATATCATGCTCGCTCCAACACCCGAGACCTGTCGCCTCGTCGGGCGTGAGATTGGGTCCGTAGAAGACCCCAAGCCCCGGGATCTCGAAGCCGACGTCGGAGCCGCCGAGGTGACGCGTCATGTCCGGCTTGCCGAGGAAATATCCCGGCGTGTGGCAATCGGTGCAGCTCGCGATCGTCGCCAGGTATTTCCCCCGTTCGACCAGTTCGCGGTCGCCCGCGCCGGCAGGCGGCGATCCGATCGCCGCCACCAACACCGCGAATGCTGCGGGCAATACCCGCCTGGCCGCCTGCGACGTCACATGTGCCGCGGCAGATCCGAGGTCATGAATGCTCATGCTTCCCTCCATCCCGTGGCTCTACGGTTTGCGGCCGATCACGGCGCCGTTCGCGGCGGGTGCGTCGAACCAGACCGTCTCGATGTCCCGGAATCCGGCTTCCTCGAGCCACGCCGAATATTCGGCCTGCGTGTAGTTTCGTCCTTCCGTCTCGATCAGCATGTTGAGGCTCATCAGCGCGGCCGGCGCTGGCCCGGTCTTTTCGTCATTGACGAGAAGCTCACTGATGATGACCGCGCCGCCGCTTGGCAAAGCCTCGAAGGATCGGCGCAGCAGGGCTCGGTCCTTCGCCTCGTCCCAATCATGCAGGATCATCGACAGGAGATGCACGTCATGATCTCCGGGAAGCTGTTCGAAGAAGTTACCGCCGACGGCCTCGATGCGGTCGGTCAAGCCGGCCTCGGTAATCTTTCCCGCGGCGATTGCTGCCACATGCGGCAATTCAAACACGGTCGCACGCAGCGCCCCATACTGTTTGCAAAGCTCGATGTCGTACGCGCCCGATCCGCCGCCGATGTCCAGGAGGCGGCGGAAATGACTGAGATCCACCGCTTCACCGAGCTTGCGCGCGGTCATGGTGGAAAGCGAATGCATCGCCTCCCAGAAAGTTGCCAGCATCGTCGGATCCTCGCCGTCGAACGCCGAGGATTGCACCGCCGGATCCCACGTGGTTGGACAATTAGTGCGGAGCGCCTCTGGAAGCCTTCCCCAGCCCGCGTAGAGCCGCTTGTCGGCCATCTCCACGAAGCCACCGAAGTAGTATGGTTTCCCGCGCACGAGATAGGCTTCGCTCAGCGGCGTATTGCGATAACGGCCGTCCGTTTTCTCCAGGAGCCCGAGTGCGGCGCAGCCGGTCAACAGCATCTCGGCCGGGCGCAGCTGCAGACCGATTGCTTCGGTCAGTTCGTCAACCGTAATGCCGGCGCCGCCCGCAAGGCGGCTAAAGAGATCCAATTCGTGCGCAGCGGCAAGGGTCTTGAAGGCCCAGAAGCCGGTCGAAAGCGCCATCAGCGGGATGGCCGAAGGAAGCTCCGGCGTGGCGGCAATCGGCTGGACGTTTGCATGCCTGGCCGGAGACGCTGTCCGCGAAAGTTGACTGGTCATCATCACCTCTCTTCCAAAGCGAGTCACAGCCGAACCGGCTGGCCTGCGCCCATCCACTCGGCGAGATGTGACTCTTGTTTGCTGAGGTGCGGAATCTGGCGATGTTGGGTTACACTACGATTTCAGAACGAGAAAATTCGGTTACGTTTGAAACTTGTAGAGACTGCGTTGGGGCCGTCTCCGGACAGTCCGGTTCTGGATGAGGAACTGAGAAAGCCGCCGTTCAACTAACGACCTCATATCAGCCCTTTGTCACGCTGCCATCTCCGCCCGAAACCTGTCATCTTTTCGGTTCTGCCAAGCGGCGGGGGCGGAGCCACGGGGCGGCTGCAGCTTCTACTTGGCTAACGTACCGAGAAGGCAGCGATTTCCGACAGTATTGTTAACTCAATTCAACGTCAGTCTTAGAAAGGGATGGCTGTTGTTGCCGTCTTGGATACTTCTCTCTGAGCATGTCCAAGTTGAAACGCCATATACCCTTCTCTTCGATCGCGCGCGTAAGCTCCTCCACCGGCGTATGTGTTTCAAACAGGGTCATGTCCTGCAAAGACGAATTGACCATGTCCTGAAGATAAATGCCGATCGGTTGCTGATCTTCGAAGAGGCTGGTTCTGAACAGCGACAACCAGGCCATTAGAAAGGCAAGAGGCGTGTCGGTGCTGTAGGGCTTAATGAAGCCCGTCGCGTCCAGAGCACCTACTTTGTGAGGGAAAGGTAGGCCGATTGTTCGGGTGAACGGTGCGCCTTGGTGGGGCGACAGGATTATCGCAACGTTCTGGTCCAGAAGAAATATGCCGTCGAGAGGGAGGACCTTCTCACTGTCGATATACTCCATCACATCCAATAGGATCGATTGCCAGGGCGACTTCGTCTCGGTTGCGATCATGAAGTACGGACGATAGAAAACATAGTAGGATGCCCAGACGTCTGGGCTAGTGACCTGCACTAGCCGAGACATGTTCTTTGCGCGCAACGCACGAAACTTCCGAGCTTTCCGCAATTCGTCCGGCATGATGGAGCGCAACAAGCTGGTTTTCACTTCGCCAGCGGCCAGCACCCCTTCGATGAAAAACAGTGTCGGAATATCTCGTGCCGTTGGGAACGGTTGCGACTGATTCGAAAACACCAGATCCATCTGGCCTGATCGGGCTGCAGCGCTGTCGCTGTCGCTTTCTGAAGCGATCACTTCGCCCGTCCCCACGCTTACGGACCGTGGCAGGTGCTTTTCGAAGAAGTCGCGGGAAGCGATCTCGAGTGCATTACCCCGGAGGCCGAGATGTTCGAAACGAGTACGCGCTACTTCTAGCTCCAACTCGAGGATTCTTTGCTGATGAGTGAAAAGGTCTTTGAAGTCCATTTCTCCGCCCTTGCTTTGCTCACCGACTAGCGAATTTCCGCTGCATTAAAACTCGTAGGCCCCGGACAATATACTCGCAGAGTGCTCCGCGGTGGTCGATCCTTCCAGCATCAAAAGCTTGTCTCGAATGTCCGCGTTTGGCAATCGCCGGCCCTGGAGCCGCCTGTCTGGAATCCACTCCCAACGAGTCCTACCGCCACGCCAGTGGGGGAAGGATTCATTCCGGCAGATTCGAGGCCGGGAGCGGTCAGTTCGCTTTCGGGATGAGTAGGCCATGAAGCCGACATTCCACCGCCGGCTCGAAGACACTGACGGGCGCGATGTACCGTAGCGAACTTCATCCTGCGTCTGGGCCTTAGCCAACGTGAGTAGCAAGTTGGCGCGGGCAACCCTTCGTCGTGAACGCGCGCAATCATACCGACGACATTTGACCGATCACGGCGTGGGAGCCTGCCTGTCGAGCAATCCTTCCTCTTTCAGTTCTTGCCAGAACGCGTCCGGAATTGTGGCCTGCATGGCTTCAAGGTTTTGGGCTATCTGCTCCGGCGCTGCCGCGCCCGTTAGAACGGAGGCAACGATTGGATTCCCAAGTGGAAACTGGAGCGCGGCGGCGATCATGGACACATCGTGACGGTGGCAAATCGCTCCGATACGCGAGACCTTCGCCACAATGTCCGCTGGTGCGTCGGCATAGTCGTATTTGGCGCCCTTGACGGCTCCTGTCGCGAGGATGCCCGAGTTGAACACGCCACCACAAATGATGCCACAGCCGTGCTCAGTACAGAGAGGAAGCTCCTTTTCCAGCGGCCGCTGATCCAGCAGCGAATAGCGCAGAGCGACAAGAAAGAAGTCGACCGGCATTAGATCGAGAAACCGCGGGATCATGCCCATCTCGTTAATCCCGGCGCCGATCCCCCGGATTGTGCCCTGTTCACGCAGTTCCGCAAGCGCTCGCCAGCCGCTCGTTGCAAGCTGGCTGAGATAGGCCGTCACCCTGGCTTCCGTCTGATGATGCCAGAAATCGAGATCATGGATCAACAGCAGGTCGACGCGATCCATGCCGAGGCGCTGCAAGCTGTCCTCGTAGGAGCGCATGATGCCGTCATAGGAATAGTCGAAGACGATGTCGAAACGCAGCCCGCCGGCCCAGAAGCTGTTGTCAACTTCGCCCGTCCGCGTCGGCCGCAGCAGCCGACCGACCTTCGTTGACAGAACGAAATCCCGGCGCGGCCGATCGTAGAGGAAACGCCCGAACCGATGCTCGCTTTGGCCGCGGCCATACCAGGGCGAGGTATCGAAATGGCGCAGCCCTCCGTTCCAAGCTGCCTCCAGCGTCTGGTGGGCCTGCGCGTCCGCTATACGGGAGAACATGTCGCCCAGCGGCGCGCCGCCGAAGGCGAGTGGCTTCAGCGCGATCCCGGTCCGGCCGAGCATACGGGTCGTGTTCAGATTCATTCCGGTCCCTCCGATCAGTCGAGTTCCCAGACCTTGGGCAGAAGATAGGGATAGCCGGTCAGCGGGTTGATCTCCGCCTTCATGAGGGGCGCCATCGATTCTCCCCATTTCTTGAAGACTGCACTATCCTTCATGACTTCGTAGACGCGATTGATGTCATCGCACTCGAAATAGCCGATCAGCGTCAGGCCGTGGCGAAAAATGGAATAGTTGCGCTGGCCGGCGCGCTTCATCTCCGCCACGAGTTCCGGCCAGATGTTGTTGTGCCGGAGCTTGTATTCGTCTTCGCAGCCGGGGTGTACTTCAAGTACCCATGCATATCTGGCCATTTTTCTCGCTCCCTTTTCTCAAGGCGTGGTCGTTGGGATCGGCCTCAGTCGCCGAGCGCGCGCGTGCGCAATTGATCGAGGCCGACGGCCAGAAGCAGCACCACGCCGGTTGTCACCTTCTGCCAGAAGCTCGACACCGCGAGCAGCACCAGCGCGTTGTTGAGCGTGCCGAGGATGAAGACAGCGATGAGCGTACCGACGAGACTGCCGCGGCCGCCGAGAAGGCTAGTGCCGCCGAGGATGACTGCGGCGATCACCGTCAGCAGGCTTGCTGAAGCGACGGTCGGCGCGCTGGCGCCAAGCATCGCAGCCAATATCACACCGCTCAGGGCGCCGCTGAACCCTGAAAACGCATAGAGGATAATCCTTGTCCGGTCGACCGGTACGCCGACGAGCCGGGCCGCTTCCGCATTGCCGCCCGTCGCATAGACAAAGCGGCCGAACGGTGAGCGCATCAGCATCCAACCCGTCACCAGGAAGACGGCGAGCATGAAGAGCGCCGGAATGGGTATCCCCGCCAGCCGGCCGGACCCGAGCACGTTGAAATCGGGAACGAACAGGGGTTGCGTCAGGCCGCCGGTGAGGACCAGCGCCATGCCCTCGATGACACTCATCATGCCGAGCGTGGCGATCAGCGGGTTAATGCCGACCTTGGTTACGAGGAGGCCGTTGACGGCTCCGATCGCGGAGCCGAGGGCGAGCGCGACGACCGTCGCGACCCAGATGTCAACGCCCGCGCCGTTCAACAGCGCGATCACCACGCCGGCCAGGCCGGCGATCGCGGCGACCGAAAGGTCCAGCCCGCCGGCGATGATCAGCGGCGTCTGCGTGGCGGCCATGAGCCCGATAAAGGCGATATTGGAGGCGATGGTCATCAGGTTGTTGAAATTGAAGAACCACGGCGACAGGATCGCGAAGACGACAAGCAAGCCGATATAGAAGACGAACAGACCGGCGACCCCCGCCCATGGCTTGGCTAGCCAGTCCATCAGCGAGGAACTGCCCGCTCCAGCCGCCGTTACCTGGCCCGTGCTTTGGTTTGTCATGCCGTAATCTCCCGCGCCTCGGCGGCGAGCCCCATCAATTCACCGGCGGTCGCGCCATGACGACGTTCGGCTACCACTTGTCCGCGATCGAGAGCGATCATGCGATCGCACAGACCTGCGACTTCCTCCACGTCCGACGAGATCACCAGAACCGCGCTGCCCGCTTCGGCGCACCGTCGCAACTCGGCGTAGAGGTCGCGCCGCGCGCCGACATCCACGCCTCTGGTCGGCTCCTCCAGAATGATCAGCCTCATGTCCTTGTAGAACCAGCGCGCCAGGCAGATCTTCTGCTGGTTGCCGCCGCTGAGATAGCGCAGGCGCTGCCTGCTGCCCTTGGCGCGTACGCCGAGCCGCCCGATCCAGTGTTCGGAATGCTGGGCTTCCTTGCCACGGTCGATGCCAAGTGCTCCGGCGAAATCCCCGACGTAAGGGAGGGTCAGGTTTTCCTGGACGGTCATGTCGGGCAGGATTCCCTGGGTCGCCCGTTCGGCCGCCACGAAACCGATGTCGCGCCCGATCGCTTGCCTGGGCGAACCGGGCCTGAATTCTGCGCCGTCCATCGTCAGCGTGCCGGTCCAGGCCAGCCTGGAGGCCCCGAACAGAACCTTGCCTACGGTCTCGATCCCCGAGCCGATCAACCCGAACACGCCGACGATCTCGCCACGGCGTATTTCAAACGAGACCTTGTCGAGAGAGCCTGCAACCGTCAGGTCGCGAACTTCCAGCACGGGAGAGCCGGCTTGGCTCGCCGGCGCCGGATAAAGGTTGGAGACCGTCCTGCCGAGCATCGCCTCGAGTACCTCGGAGCGTGAGACGTGCTTCTTGTCGAAGACACCGGCCGAACGGCCATCGCGCAGGGCCTGGATGCGGTCGGCGATGTCGAACACCTCGTCAAGGTGATGCGAAATGTAGATGACGCTGACTCCGGTCTGCGTCAGTTTGCGAATGATGCGGAAAAGGAATTCCACCTCATGTTCGGTCAGCGCCGCCGTGGGCTCGTCCATGACGAGCACCTTGGCGTGGCCCGCTAGCGCCCGTGCTACCTCGACGATCCGTTGCTCGGAAGCAACGAGCGTCTTCGCCCTTCGGTCGGGAGCGAGATCGAGGCCGAGTTGGCCGAGCAATTGTCTAGAGCCTTCCCTCATGCGCGCCTTGTCGAGATGACGAAGGCCCAGCCGCCGGTCATAAGGCAACTCGCCGATGTAGATGTTTTCGGCGACCGTCATCTCCGGGATTATTGAAATCTCTTGAGGCAGCAGCCGTATGCCGGCTGCCATTGCTGTCAGCGGAGTCCTGATGAGGACCGGCTTTCCATCTATCTCGATCGACCCGGCGTCGCGGCTGTACGCGCCGACGAGGATCTTCATCAGCGTCGATTTGCCGGCTCCGTTGGCGCCGAGCAAAGCGAGCACCTCGCCTTTACGCAGGTCGAGATCGACATTTCGAAGAACACGCGCGCCACCGAAAGCCTTTTCGATGCCGCGCATGGAAAGGCGAAGGTCCTGGATATTATCGTGCATGATCCATCCTGATTCCAGCCCTTCGCCGAGCCCGCATCAGTTCGACGGTATAACCGCTTCGTTGCCTTTGTAGGTCGGATCCTTGCGCATCTCGGCCAGCAGCGTCTCGTACGGCTCCTGCGGAAACTTGTAGTCGAACTTGGCAAATCTGACGGCGGGATCACACTTAACTTTGTCGCTGAACTTGCAGGCATTCTCCGGCGTGACCATGAGATGATTGATGAGGACGGAAGGCGGCACATCCTGTCCCGCGAGTTTCATCAACGCCAGAGGCATCAGCCAGTTTCCATAGCGCTCGGGGAAGAAGCCCACGGCGGCAATCAACCGTGGCTCTTTCATCATGGTTTCGATCTCGTCGGCACCGAGACCGACACCGACCACGTCGTCCTTCCGTCCGGCAGCGTTGGCGGCCCTGATCATGCCGATGACCGACTGGTCGTTGTTGGCGGTCACCATGATCGGCGAGCCGGCGGGGATGCGGGCAATCACGCTGTTCATCTGGGAGAACGCCTGTTCGATCGTCGCCGTCGTATCAATCTGGAGGATATGATCCTTCGGCAGGTCCAATATGCTCTTGAAGCCGGCGCGCTGGCCACGCGAGCGCATGCCAAGCACTGCCCCCGATTGGGTGAGTTCGCCGATGACGAGATAGCCGTCGGACTTCACCTTGTCGCCCCATTTGGCGACTGCCGCCTCGGCAAGATAGCTGCCGCCCATAAAGCCGGCCTTAGGGTTGTTGACGCCAAAGAAGTTCGCCCCCGGCATCGGGATATCGATGGCGATCACCGGGATCTTGGCCTGGTTGAAGACGTTCATGATCGCCGGACCGAAATTCACGTCGATCTGGAATTCGATGACGAAGTCGACGTCGCGCTGAGCGAAACTCTGTGCGACCGACAGCGCGGTCGCGCCATCCAGGCGGTTGTCGGCGATCACGAGATCGACGCCGGCGGCGTCGGCATTGGCCTGCAAATTCTTCTCGACGAAAATGGTGAAGGGTATGTCGCGCGAGAGGTTGGCGAAGCCCACCACATATTTGTTGCCGTGCTTGGGCGGCGTCTTCTTCATTGCGGCCGCAACCATTTGCTTAAGCGTATCGGCCGGAAGCATGGATCCGTCATAGGTGGCAGGATCGATGCCAACGGAATCCGCAGCCTTGCCCGGTGTTGGTGTGAGCAGGGCGGTGGCTGTTACAGCAATTCCCACTGCAGCGGCCGTTATCCATTTCAAGACAGATCGTTTGAGTCCTTCGATAGGCATTGATCGCTCCTCCTGAGTTTGCAACGAGATCCGGCCGCGGCGGCACTCTTGCGAATACCGGCTCTAGGCCGCGCCGAAATTGTGTAGAGCGACACGATGCCGCCCGATGAAATCCCAATCGTAGGTGACGCCAAGTCCCGGGCCGTCTGGAACGGAAAAGCAGCCATCCGCGCCGACTGCTTCCAGCTCGTCCGAATATCCGCAGGCATAGACGGGAGGCAGCGCATTCGGCATGCCGGGGCCGACGAGCGCCACCTCGTAGTAGTTCGTGTTGCGGATCGCCGCCATGCAGTGGCGGTGTGCGGGGCCGCAGGCATGGATCTCGACGTCCATGCCGAAGGACTCGGCGAGATGGGCGATCTTCATGCAACCCGTGATGCCGAGGTCATATTCGGGGTCGGCCCGTATGAAATCGGTACCCCCTGCTACGAGAAAATCGGCCTTCGGTTCGATACCGCGCACGTGTTCGCTTATCAAAAGCGGCGTCTTCAGCCGCTCGCGCAGCCTCCGGTGCGCGAAAGCCGATACACCGCTGTCACGGAACGGATCTTCGTACCAGAAGAAGCCTGCCTCGTCGCAGGCCTGCCCGACATACAACGCATCGGCAAAGTTCCTCAATTCACAGGCCGGATCGATCATCAGTGTCAGCTTGTCGCCGTGATGCTTGGCGACATTGAGCAGGTTGGCTGCTTCGCGGCGGGCATCGCCATTGTGCCAGCCATGTATCTTGAAGGCGCGATAGCCGAGGGAATGACACTGCGCGGCGAATTCGACGAAGGCCTCCTGGCTATCCAGCCCGCCGCCACCTTCCTGTGCATGGTAGGTGCTGGCATAGGCTGGTAGCCGTGTCCGCCAGCCGCCGAGCAGTTTGCTGACCGACACGCCAAGCTGCCGGCCCGCCCAGTCCCACAGCGCAATGTCGAAATGACCATGACCCATATGGTCGTACTGGCGCATCTCGCGCTTGAGATCATCGAAGATCAATTCACGTTCGAAGGCGTCCCGACCGACGAGAAACGGCGCCATCATCAGAACATGGCCAAGAACGCCGCGGGTACCGCCCCAGTGCGCGACGTATTCACCGCGGCCGCCATCTCCGGTTTCGATGACCACGGCGAACTTGCGGATCGGCAGGCGCCCACCCTTCTGATGGCAGATGTTGGTTAGGGCGCTCGGATTGTCAGCCTCCAGGCTCAACCCATCGACCACGAATTCAAATTCATGGACCTCGACTTTGGAGATGCGGGACGCGGAATTCATGCCGATGGACGCCGAGCTCAATTTCCTATAGGGTATATTTTTATTCCTGTACCCTATAGGGTTTATGCTTGTCAATCGAATCGCTAGAATGCGACGAGAGGAAATCAAATGACGCTGGCTCGGCCGGGAATGCGACGCATACAGCTTGAACGCCGGGTCTTGGCCGGAGACGCGTACGAAGCCCTCAAGGGGATGATCCTCGACCGCGACGTGGAGCCGGACAGCCGAATGGCGATCGACGTGCTCGCCGCGGAACTCGGCGTCTCCCAGACGCCGATCCGGGAAGCGCTCGCAAGGCTGGAGAGCGACGGACTGGTCGTGCGCCATCCGAACGGCCGATATCGCAGCGCACCGTATTTATCGCAGGACGATTTCGATCATCTCTTCGACGTGCGGCTACAACTCGAGCCATTCGCTGCGGCAAGGGCGGCGGCGAATATAACCGAAGCCGAATTGGAAGAACTCGCAAGGCTCGACAAGGCGATGCAGGGCGCACCTACCGGCGGCGTCTATTCCGAATACGGCGCATTCGCGACGATCAATGCAAAATTCCATGAGATGATCGCTGCGGCGACCCATAATCCCTTCCTGGTCAGCACCATCGAGAGGCTGCGCAGCCATCACAGGATTGCACAACTCTATTACCGCATCGGCGTTATCGACGCCTCGCAGGCGGTGGCGGAACATGCGCTTATCGTGGCTGCGATCCGTCGTCGGGACGAGAGCGAGGCGGCGGAACAGATGAGGCACCATATCGAGCGTTCCCGACACGAACTGCAACCGCTGCTGAAGAAGCATGGTGGTTGAGAAGATGGCCACGGATCTGCGCGCTCTCGCGAAAATCGATGCGCACCATCATTTATGGGACCTGCACCGCAACTCCTATCCCTGGTTGACTGCAAACCCGCCACCGCCGAGTGTCGCCGGGGACGTCAGCCCCATTGCCCATACCTATAGCGTTGAGGATTATCTCGCCGAGGCGAAGCCGCACAACATCGTGAAATCGGTCCATGTCGACGCCGGCATCGCATCAAGCGACCCTTTCGCTGAGACACGCTGGCTACAAGATGTCGCCGACGTTCACGGGTTCCCCCACGCCATCGTGGCCGGAGCCAGGCTCGAGGCAGCCGACATCGAAAGTATCCTGGAAGGATTGCAGGTTTTTCCCAACGTCCGCGGCATTCGCCATATCGTCAACTGGCATGTCGACCCCGTGAAAACCTATGTCGATCGGCCGGATTTGCTGGTCGATCCGAAATGGAAGAAGGGCTTCCAACTGCTCCGACGCTACGGATTGTCGTTCGATCTTCAGCTCTATCCATTGCAGATGAGGGACGCCGCGGCGTTGGCGCGGACAAATTCTGATATCCCAATCATCGTCAATCATGCCGGCATGCCTGTGGACCGGGACGCCAAAGGCCTCAGTGAATGGCGGGAAGGCATGCGTCTTCTGGCCGAATGCGAGAATGTCTTTGTGAAGATTTCGGGCCTGGGCATGGTGGACTGGCACTGGTCTGTCCAGAGCATAAGCCCGTTTGTCTTGCAGGCCATCGATCTCTTCGGGTCCGATCGGTGCATGTTCGGCAGCAATTTTCCGGTCGACCGGCTCTACAGCAGCTTCGATGCGCTTTACGAGGCATTCTACGAGATCTGCGATCCGTTCACCGACGACGAGAAAGAGAAGCTTTTTCTCGGCAACGCGGCTCGCATTTACAGGATTTGAAAACCCACAACAGGCTTCGAACGGGCGAGGCGAAAGCGACGCCAGCGCTTTCGAGGTCTGCGATCGCATTGGTGCAATAATCAAGATTGGGCGCATCACCATCGGTCAGGAAGGGGCCGATTCCAGACAGTCCGGTCATGGTGAAATCCGGCGGCAAGCGGCCATTCTCCATCCGGCCTTAAAAGCGGTCGTTAGTGGTTCTACAATTCACGGTCGACTGTGCGAATTGAATTCGAACTTTTCCGTTCGCAGGCGCATCCTTGGGCTATGGGTCATGAACCTCGTATCAGCCCGACCGACGCCGGGCTTGTCATTGCCGCCCAAGCCGGCGACAGCGGTTGCCTCGGCTTGCTGCTGGAGCGTCATCGCGCGCGGCTCTATGCAGCCGCGCTGCGGGTGCTCGGCCATAGCCCGGAAGCGGAGGATGCCGTCCATGACACATTCCTGATCGCGCTCAGGCACATCGGCGATCTCAAAGATTCGGGGGCGGTCGTGGGCTGGCTCCACATGGTGTTGCACCGCTGCTGCCTGCGGCAACTACGCCGGAGGCGAGGCGAGGTGCTTGTCGCCGAGGTTCCTGACCGCCCCGACGAAGGGGCGAGCGTCGAGGAACGGCTTGAGAAAGCAGCGCTTCGCGAATGGATATGGGACGCCCTGCGCAAGCTTCCCGAGCCACTGCGGGTCGCGGCCATGCTGCGCTACTTCGGTAGCTATCAGTCCTACGAGGAGTTGGCCGCCATCCTCGCCGTCCCGATCGGCACCGTCCGCAGCCGGCTCTCGGCGGCCAAGCGCAAGCTGGCCGAGATGCTGCTCGAGACAGCAGGCCTTATAGATTCCGATGCTAGGTTGCAGTCACACGAACACCAGCGCTTCTACTTCGAGATATTCGATCGTCTCAATCGGCACGGCGAGCGCGACCGCTTCCTCGGCCATTTCGCGGAGAACCTTCACCTTGTCCGCGGAGGAGGGATGCCGACGCTGGGCCGTTCTCACCCTGCCTGCGAGATCGATTCCGACACCGAGGCCGGCGTTCGACTCGAACCGCGGCGCGTTCTCAGTGCCGGCAGGATCACTGTGATCGAGGGAGCGTTTCTCAATCCGCCCGAAGACCCGTTCCATTGCCCGCCTGGCGTTGCGCTGGTGGTCTTCCACCAGCACGGCGTCGCGCAGCACCTTCATCTTCACCTTTCGTCGCGGCCGCCCAGGCTCGAAGACCACTGATCGAACTTTCTCTTCCGCCGGCGCCTCCTTTGAGTACGCGACCATCAACATGGCGCGAATAGTTTCATCATAGGAGTGAGATGATGTTCAGTCCCGTAGTCCCCGGCTTCGTTACCAATGCAATCCTAGGGTTGCGGTCTTTCTTCCCCGGCGCATTCGCGTTGGCCGCAATGTTTGCGGCGCTGTCGATCTCCAGCCCCGCCTCTGCCGGTCAGGCCGAGGTCGATGCCACCTTTAAGGATGTCGAGGCGACGCTCGGCTCGGTGCCAACGTTCCTCCACCAAGTGTCCAAAACGGCACTTCCAGGCGCCTGGGCTGAGGTGAAGGCGCTGCAGTTCTCGGGCGAAACCGCTCTGTCGGCGAAGGTGAAGGCACTGATCTCGCTCGCGGTCTCGGCACAAATCCCGTGCACCTACTGCGTGTGGGAAGACATGAAGAGCGCCAAGCAGGCAGGCGCGACGGAGGACGAGATCGAGGAAGCGGTCGCCATCGCCGCCTCGACACGTCATTGGAGCATCATCTTCAACGGCATGCAGGTCGATTTCGAGACCTTCAAGAAGGATCTTGGCGGTGACGCGCAGGCCGCCGCGCCGGCGAAATAGGTAGAGGGCATCGACATTGCCCATCATTGACACTCCGCCCCTAGCGCCGCGTCTGAGAACTCCATCATCGAAAGGAGAGAAAAATGCCCGTCGTCTTTGGAGAAGCCGTCAGCACGGTCAAGGACATCGTGTCCCTGTTTAAGAAACACGGCAACGCGATGCGCGGCACGTACCGTGCGCGCTACCGATACGATCCCCAATCGAACAATCCTTACACCACTCCGCTCGTAGAACGGCCTGAAAGCCTCAAGGAGACCGAAGATGTCGGCAGTCCCTACGAGACCAGGAACCTAGCTTCCATCGACGCTCTGCTGAAGGGTCGGCGGTATTGCTCCTTCGGCCCGGCGTCTGCGGATTGCCTCGGCAACGAAGATGCGCGACAGCGCGTGATAGAGCGGTTCGTGCGAGATCATGCGGGCCGTGCCATAGCCGAGCATCGAGGCGACCATCAGCGCGATGACATTGTCATGGTTGCCGGTCATTTCGAGGATGATGACGAAAGCCGTCATCGGCGCCTGAACAACCCCGGCGAAATAGCCGGCCATGCCGAGCAGCGCCGCGATGCCTGTGCCGCCGCCGAATATCAGGCCCAGCGACGAACCGACGCCAGCCCCGACCGCCAGCGAAGGGGCGAACAGGCCGCCGGGTATGCCGGAAACCGTCGACAGCACGCCGGCCGCCAGCTTCTCCACGAAGAAGAACCAGGGCAGCGGCGTGCCCTCGATCGCGCCGCGCGCCTGGACATAGCCGGTGCCGTAGGTCAGCCCGCCGGACGCTATGCCGATGAGCGCCACGCCGAGACCGCATAGCCCGGCCACCAGCAGAGTGCGCGGCAAGGGCTGCAGCACGTTCCAGCGCCTTATCCTGCGCGTCGCCTGCAACACCAGCGACGAGAACAGCGCGCCCAGCGCGCCGCCGATGATGCCGCAGGCCAGGATCAGCGGCCCGGCTGCGATGAACGAAACGGTGCCCTTCGCAACGCCGAAATAGGTATAGTTGCCAAGCAGGCCGAGCGAGGCGAGGCCGGCCAGAATCACCGCCGTCAACACCAGCCCGTTGGTGCGCGCCTGATAGGTGCGGCCCATCTCCTCAATCGCGAAGACGATGCCGGCGAGCGGCGTGTTGAAGGCGGCGGCGACGCCGGCGGCCGACCCGGCGAGGATCAGGCCGCGCGCCTGCGCCATGCCGCCCCAACGGGCCACCTGCAGCATAATCGAGGCGCCGCACAGCAACCCAAGAAGGGTGAGGCCGATCTTGCCGACCACCATCTTCGGCGACAGCAGCCGGCTTCGTTCCTCTTCGTCGCGAAGATGACGGGCGGCGATGGCCTGCGGAATGCCGCTGCCCTGCGAGTTGGGGAAATAGACATATGCCGCCCATGCGCACATGACGAAGCCAAGGGGCGTGATGAGCAGCGGCAGCAGACCGCGCCAGCCACCGCCCTTGCCGATGATGGCGTGGAAGCCGGATTGCGCGACGTCGGCCAGTTCGGCGAACAGCACGCTGACTAGGCCGACGACCACGGCGCCAGTCCAGAACACGAGTCGCGGCTGCCACACGCGCCGCGATCCCCACATGGCGCGCGTCCGGCGAAGCATCGGATGTCGTGGAATTGTCCGTCGCATTCGACAGCTTTAGACCGACATGGAGCCATCGCCTAGTGAGTGGCGGCGTAAGGTCGGCCATGATGGCTGTGGGACATTTCAGTTATTGAACGGGCAGGACAATTAAGCGCTCGAAGGAATGTCGCCCGAGAGATGGGCCATGAGCTACGCCCGCGGCGTCGCCGCCTGCGTTGGTGATAGAAACGGCCCCGGCGCGGAGTAAAGCATCCAGGGAAGGCCGTGTGTTTGTCGCGTGCGTGTAACAGTATGGCACGCTACGATGGTTTCTAGCTTGCGCGGCCTTTCAGTGCCTACGACCTTGACCGGTCCTGTCGCTGGCGAATTATTTCGAACATCATACAAAACGAACAAATATTCGACTATCTGACTGGAGGGAGACGGGCGATGGACATACGGAGGAAATTAGGGGAGCTATGCAAGGCCTTCAACACGCACGATCTTGATCGCATCATGGCGTTCTTTTCTGACGATTGCATCCTGGAGATGCCGAAGGGCAGCGAGCCATGGGGCTCTCGTTTCGAGGGCAAACGGAATGTTCGGGAAGCGCTGGCGACGCGCTTTGAGGGCTTGCCGGATGTCCACTACGGCAGCGAGGAACATTTTGTGGACCCGGCTGCCGATACCGGCATTTCAAAATGGACCCTCACCGGCACGACCCGCGAGGGGACAAAAGTTGATGTCCGGGGTTGCGACTTCTACACGTTTCGCAACGGCAAGGTGGTCCGCAAGGACTCATACTGGAAAATTGTGGAGTAAATTGGAAATGAATCCTGGTCTTTTAAGAACCGCTCTCACAGCCAAGGCCGGGGCGACAACCCATCTGCGCCCGCCGACCCTGCGACAACCCGAAAGCTCCAGGCCAGCAGGCCATCCGCCCAATCCAGTTTGACGATTTCGGAATGCAGCCATGGCTCGAAACTGGGCCAGGCGGCCTTTCAAGAATGCAGACCGAAAGCAAACCACCCAGTGGGCTTGTCGAAAGTTCCGCCCAATTTGCTGACGCTGGGGCTACTGGAGCAGCCATGAAAAGGCACGCTGCAGAAAGGCTTCGCCACCCGTCCTGACAATTTCGCCGTGCGCGACGACGACATGCTCGGCATGTTTTCCGATCAACTCACGGATCTTGGTGCGCGCGGTTGCGCGGTTGCGGAAACTGATCCGATAGTCGATCGGCGGATAACCCCACCCGTCGACCATTTTCGAGAGCCTTGCGATCGGCCGCATCCACCAAGGCCAACGGCTTTTCAAGAATCCCTCGCTGAAGGTTTGCGACAGGTCGGCGATGATGGCGGTGCGGGACGCACGGTGAAAGAAGATCACTTCGTCCATGAAAGGCGAATTGGCGAAATGGAACTGGTCGATCTGCCCGTTCCACTCGGCAGGCGGATCGTCGGCCAATACCCCGGCAAAGCGGAGTCCTTTGCACTTGGCGACAGTCGCCGCCGTCGCCCATAGGCTCGCTTCCGGAAATGCGGTCCGCCACTCGCCGAGAAACAGGTAGTGCAGCTTGTTGGGGCTGACGATATGCCGAACCGGCCCCAGCGCCCGAACCTCGTCCCCAATCGCTGCCGTCCGTTCGACCGGCGACCATAGCCACAGTCCTCCATCGGCAAGGCGCACGATGACCATGCGTGTCGGATAGTCGAAGCCTTTGAACGAGACGACTCCGCCGTCCGCGAACCACAGATTCGATCCCAGCGGTTCCAACATGGCTGCGAATTCTAGTCTGCCAGACGGACACTTTCCACCCCGAAGCTGACGGGCCGCTCTCCACCGATAGGAGACGTGCCCTTCGCGTTGGCCGATTATCGTCCCGAGTGGGCCGCAAGCTGACCGACAGCTTTAAGGCTAACGAAATCAGTAAGCGGACGTTCTGCCGCCGACCTCATTTTAGCCACTCCGCTACCTGCCGATTAAGCCAGCCGTCCCTAATGGGTAATAGGTCAACTGAATATAAGCTCAGGGATGATCGCTTCCCAAATATCCCGGTGAAGATGCACCCTGTACTCTTCCTGGTTGTCGGACTTGCGCCATCGCACGATGGCGCCGACTTCACCGCGAAGGAAACGGAGACCTTCGGGAGGCGACCAGCTTTTGGCCATGCGTCCGAGTGTTTGCCCCTGCGCATTCTGCATCATCCAGACGGTGCCATCGCGCACGATCTTAAGTGGGTTCCCCACCTTTTCCGCGGAGATTGCCACAAGCGAGGGGTCGCCATGCCTCAGACGCCCGGCCCATGAAAGGTCCACGGTCTTGAGGTTCGGCATCTGATAGACTGAAGTCGGAAGAGCGGCGCTAGCTGCAATGGGTGGCGCTGCTCGACATAACACATGATCTCCGCCCTGTTGGACAAATGGATGCTGACCGTCGGCAACGATGGCGAGACTGCGTCGTGCCCGGGTCATGGCAACATAGAACAGACGGCGCGGCGCATCAGCGTCCTCGCCCTTTGAGGGCCTGTCCCAACCGCCATTCAGGATGATGACATCATCGAACTCCAGGCCCTTCGAACGATGCGCCGTCAAAAGCAGTAATGCACGTTGGTCACTGCGCGCATCATTGGCCCATTCAGCAAACCACTCGACAAGGTCTGGCACCGGCATGGTCGCAGGATGGCCAGCCGTGCTTCTGTGTCCGGAAGCGGGATTTCCACCCACCGTTCGAGCCTTCCGGAGCGAAGGAGAGCGGGATCGATGATCGAGGGCTTGTTCGTGGCGCATACGACGATCACGCCTGCCATGCGCGTTGCACCGTCCAGGAGTTCCAGACCCTGGTTCACGACCGAATTCCAGTAGTCCGATTGGTCCCTGGCACGGTCCATACGCCGGCCGATCCCGTCGAACTCGTCGACAAAGAGAACGCAGGGGCTGCGCGTCTTCGCCTCGGCGAAGGCGCGTCGCATCCGCCGAAGCACGTCCCCCAGCCAGGACGGCTCCAGCCACCGCGCCACCGACGTGGCGAGCAGCGGAAGCTGCAATGTGTTGCCGAGCGCTCGGGCAAAGAACGTCTTCCCGACGCCAGGGGGGCCGCAGAGGAGGATCCTGGTGCTCATCTCCTCCCATGCGAGTTCGCCCGACCGCCAGAGCGGCAGTTCGTCCCTGATCTGCAGCGCCCAGACGCTCGCCTCGCCGTAGCCGGCGAGGGCCTCGATCGTCGGGGCCGTGCGTCCGGCGACATACTCCGATGTCTTCGCCGGCTCGATGACGTCAACCCCGGAACCCGGATCCGATCCCCGGAGGATGGTATAGGAACCGGATGAACTCCGTTGCCGATCATTCGCAGTCCCGTCGCCGGAACCTTCCGATCCGCCGTCGGCCTCTTTCGCAGTGAGGGCGAGCTGTCACAGGTTTTCGACCGCCGTCGCGGCGCTGACGCCCGGCTGGACCGAGATTGCGAGATCGCCGAGTCCAAGCCGTGCGAACTCGATATCGCCCAGTCTACTGCCCGCACGTAGGTCCTCGCCGACGACCGTCTCGATGGTCCGCCTGACGATCGCCGCCGTGAGCCGGCCGCAACGAATGTCGAGCTCTGCCGTCCGGAGGAGCTTCTTTGAAAGCAGTCCGTCCTTTTCCGCGACGGCGAGGATCGGGTAGATGCCCTGCGCGGCCTGGCTCAGCGTCCGATCCTCGTCATTGCCGTCGCGATCATGACCGGCGAATGCGACGATCTGCCATCGCGCTTCGACTACGTCATGCAGGCGATAGCATACGACGCGCTGTCAGAGGCCGAGCGCGCGACACTTCCGGCGACAGCCGAGGAAGCGCGCAAGTCCCGAACCGACGAGTCGAGGACGCCCGCGAAGATGCTCATGGCAAAGCCCTAAGGCACCCCGAAGCAGCGGGCATGGACGGAGGAGATCAGTAAGCAGGCATTCGGGAAATTTCGCGGTCGACCGAGCCGGTCGGATCCGGCGCAACACGACAGCACCATGCGCTCACCTCGCCGAAAAGAAGACCGCCCCTGAGGATCGTTCCCTCCCCCTGTCAACAAAATATATGTTGGAATCCTGACGAATCTTCGTCACCCTCGTAAGTGCGCGGCGGAAATGAACCGTTCAACATTCGCGCACAGCAACCGCAAGCGAGCACGGAGACCTGAGCGTGGATAGCGAGTTTTATTTACCTTTTGCTCCCCCTTTCGATGTAGCGGAAGATGAGCGCAAAGAACCCGTTTTGCTCGTTCCTCCTGGAGAAACTGATCAGCTTGAGAAAGCCATAAGCGCACCGCTTATAGCTCTCTTGGCCGAGTGGAACAGACGCGCAAACGAGGGGCCAATCCCGTTAGGAGGTGAGCGAGCGGACCTCGACGACAGGATCACGGATGAAGTTTGGCTATTGGCCTGTCACGGCTACGGCATTGTGGAGTCGTATGGAAGAGGAGGCGGTCATCGCGATGTGAGGGTCTCCGCTCCCACCATAGTCTTGCCCGCAACCTTTGAGTATCATGTCTATAGCCTACAGGAAATGGGTACCCCTCAATTGATGAGGTCTTCACGCACGTTTCCTGCGACGGGCGGCTGTCAACCGGGCCAATTCGAGCAGGCTCGAGAGATGGCTGACACAGTGGACGGTGCCGTTCTAATGCAGCGAATTCGATGGGATACTGGCGAATGTTTCGGCGAGAGATATTGCGTCAACTCGCCATGCGTCTACGTGTCTGAAAAGATATCGCCCGCCGCCGCTTACAACAAGTTCATGGAGGAAAACGAGGACGGCTTCGTAATCGACAGATTCATCGCATTATTTGAACACATGAGAATGCGGGAATGCCATTGTGTCGAAGCCATGAGGGAAATGAAGCAAGTAAACTATCAGCGCCTAGGCGAGATTGCGTTCTATCTGGCCGAAGTACGTGCTTGGAGGGCATATCGGGACGAGCGAGTTGAGCGAGGAAAGGCGTGGTAACGAGGAGTGGCGCGTGATCGTTGTATCTTTAGATCGGCCCAGGGAGCCAGATCGTGACTCGGCACAGGGCTCGGTAATTTCCGCCGCAAACGAGCAGCATATTCCGGTCCGAACTTCTTTGCCCAGCACCGGACCGTTTCGTAAGAAACGACGATGCTGCGTTCAATAAGCATCTGCTCCACCAACCGCAGGTTCAGCGGAAATCGAGCGTGTAGCCACACGGCACGGGCAATTGGCCAAGTTGATCAGCATTCCGAGCTTGCTGACTCGTTGCAGGTTCCAGTCGATGTGAAGGCCCTGAAGGCTCAACCTGTCCAGAACCACCTGCCAATAAACTGGCCCATTTTCGATAGGCCAGTTCCGGCAAAATATTCCGCGCTAGATACCCGGGGCCACGCAGGGGCTACGAACGGATTGAGAGAACGTGGTCCTGTAGCTATGCGGCCGGCGCCCGCTGACAATGAGGGCACCAGTAGACCCTGCGGTTTGCCCGAACCGCTGTCTCGATCGGTGCGCCGCACCAGTGGCAGGGGCGACCGCTGCGCCGATAGGTATACCAGCGCAGGTCGGCTTCTGCGTCGCTGGCGCGCTCGGCAGGCTTGGTCCACCCTGTCAGGGGTTCGTGAATACGTCCCGCATCGGTCGTGACGATCACGCCGGTATCCTTTCCATCGGCCAGGAGGACAACGGCATCCGACCACAGTTGCTTGAGCTTACGGTCGCTCATCTGCCGTCCAGGCGTCGCCGGATGGATCCGGTGCCGAAAGAGCAGTTCGGCGCGATAGATGTTGCCAATCCCGGAAATGACGCGTTGGTCCATGATAAGCTCTCCGATCGCGCGACGAGAGGATCGGACGGCGCGGATGAATATCGCGGGGTCGGAATCCTTGAGCAACGGATCCGGGCCGAGACCGGAGCGTATGGCCTCGACCTCGGCTGCCGTCAGCACCTCGCATCTCGAGGGACCATTGAGGTCAGCGAGCGCTTGCTTCCCGAGAAGGCGAAGGCGAACCGCCCCTCGCGGGGCGGGTACCGTAAAGACGGGCCTGTCATCGATCAGCCCCGGTGCCTTGCCTTCTCCGGCTGCCGTGAGCAACGGGTTGCGCCTTTGAGCGAAGGGGCGCCCTGCGGCCACCGCGAAGGTCCATCCGCCATAGAGGCCGAGATGAACGTGAAGGATATGCGGTGCGTGCGTTGCCGCCTCGAAAGAGGCGAAAAGATGCTTGCCATGGGCAAACGCCCAGGCGAACGTCGAACCGTCGATCAATGCAGCGCCGTCATTGAATCGGCCTTGCGGGGACGAGGCCTGTATGATTTCGCCGGAGAAGAGTTCGGCAAGGGCTGCAGCGAAACGGTGGATAACATGACCTTCAGGCATCCCGGTCCCTTCCGAGCCGGCTAACATCGGTACCGCGGCTATAAAGAGGATAGGAGTCGGTGACCGCGCCCGCCCTGCGCTCCCTTAGGATTCGACGCGAATTATCGTCGCCCCTCGGTGATAAACCGTCTGCTTCCTGCCCGCTTGCCTTCGTCATGATCCCGCCGAAGCTCTCTTGGGCCGCTTTTTTCTATCTCCGAACTGTGAGGCGCGGAATAACAAGATATCGGTAATCGAACTGGCCGAATTGGAGAAGAACAATCCGCCGCTTGGAGCGCTTTCCGTTTTCCTGAAGCGCAGAAGTGTTCTATCTCGCTGTCTTAACGCATTTCCAGACCTAAAGCTGCTCTCGACGCGAGCCAGGAGCAACACCCGGTACTGACTCCACTAGAGTCAGGGGTTTATAGGGCTTCATCCGCTGCTCGATATCTTCATCGTCACAAGCCCGGAGACGATGAGAATGCCTGCGATCAAGCGCATACACCGTCTGCTCGCGGTGTTCTCCGGAGTAAATACTCCACCGCCTAAAAGGCGGTGACTTCAAGTTACGGCTTGAAGCCGGATCGGTCCGCCATCCGGCAGACCGGCACGAACTCACGTGACGTTGAAATTGTCGTCAGGCTCCCGCGGCGTCTGGTTCTTGATATACTCCATCCACATCTCATCCGTCACGTTGCCGCTCGTGGCAACCCAATAGCCCCTCGCTCACAGATGTTGGCCCCAATAGCCCTTACGCAATATCCCGAATCGGGGGCGCTCGACATGGCTCAGAACCTTGGGCCCGCCGCCGCGATCGCAAGCGCGCCATGGTGGCGCTTACTCGGCTCATCGGAGTGATCCTTCACCGAATTTGAGTCGATGGCACCGCTTTCCAGGCAGAGGCACCGATCATCCCGCAAGGGATTTAACGAATTGAATCTCGCACCTGCTTGACCGCAGGTCTTCGAGGTCCCCCAGGGATGCGGTTCCGATGATGCCGAGGTCAGGACTGTTGCCGCTCTTCGTCGAGCACGCCAATGAGATGGGCACATCGGAAACTGCATCGAACCAGCATCATGTTGGCAGCTCGCGCGCTGACCACGGACCGAAGCATGCACCCGGGTGATCTCATAGGAAGGCCGCAGCTCCAAGCATATACCGCGCCGTTCAGCATCAAGCCGTCGACACGTCCGCCTGCAGGCGGACGACTACGCTTGCCTAAAATTGCTTGACTGGGACGGTCCCGTTACCGAAGTCCTGACCCTAGCTACTGGGCCGAGGGACGCCATCACTTCAGCCGCCACGTCAGGCTGATCGAGGCGGGTAATGAGGTCGCCGAGCATCAGTTTCTTTCCACTTTGACACAAAACCGCTGCGCCGGCTCAGCTTGCCGGCAAATTTATTGTACGAGCGGCGTAACCGCAGCATCGAGATCGACGCCCACGAGTTCGGCACGCGCCGCGAGCACGCTCACATACTGGCGCATCGCCTTTTCCTCGACGGCCGCGCTCAGCCGCTCTGCGATCTTTTCTTGTACGGCTTCGAACGATAGCTTTTTGCCTGCTATCCGCCGATCGACGGAAACGACATGGAAGCCGAATCGCGTTTTCACGACGTCGCGCAGCATTCCCGTTGGTCCTGGCCGGAACACTGCTCGTTCGAACTCTGGCACCATGTCGCCTCGACCGATCTGGCCGAGATTGCCGCCGTGTTGGCCAGAGGGGCAGTTCGACAATTCCTGCGCCAGGGCTTCAAAACGGCCAGGGTCACGCAGCAGTGCGTTGAGCGTCTGCTCGGCGCGGGCACGAATTTCAGGCACAGGAACGGTTGGCGTCACCTGGAAGAGGATGTGGCGAGCATGAACGAGGTCGCCGCTTATGAGCTCGCGAGGATGGCCATCGTAATAGCGCCGGCATTCCGCCTCTTCCGGCGTCGGCGTCACCACCTCACGCGCAAGCAACGCCTCGATCGCCTCGCCGACTTCGTCCGCGTCACTTGCTTCGCCGTCCAGAAAACCGGCTTCTACCGCGCGCTGCCTCAGAAGTTCGCGTGCCGCGGCAAGTTCCGCCGGCTCGTCGGAACCGACGGCGATTTCGACGCCGTTGACCGTCACCGTCATGACCGCACCGGCTCGTCGGC
>JBDZVC010000199.1:0-7846 GCA_040255475.1 Phyllobacteriaceae bacterium
TCACCCGCCGCGGAAATCAGGCCGGACACATAAACCGTGCCGCTGGAAAGTCAAGTGTGAACGGGGCGAACGGGCCGCTCCCGCTCCCGCGGTGCGCCTTCTCCTTCCAATCAGTTGCCTTGTGTCAGAGAAGGTGGCGCTGGAAACGATTGTGCAGCATCCGGTAGAAGGGAACAGTCCCGCCGGGCCGCAAGTCCGGGTCGGCGGCGAGGCGATTTTCCATCTCGCCCAGGATCGAGCGCGTAATCGTCGGGATATCGGCTTCCTTCGCCTCCGCCAGCGGCAGCCAGACGAGCTCCTCCAGTTCGTTCGTGGGCCCGCCGTCCGGAAGCGCCACCGCGACATCGCTCCGCCAGGCCGCAAGAAACCGTGTATCGAAGCGCCGCACGCGGCCGGGCGGTGTGATCGCGCGTGCCACCAGACGCAGCCGGTCCAGCGAAGGCTGCACGCCATGCTCGACAAAACCTTGCCAGCCGGACGCCCTGGTCGCGAAGGCCCCACGCGTGCCGATCAGCAGGCCGGCTTCCTCATAGGTTTCGCGGATGGCGGACATGGCGATGGCGCGGGCGCGGGCGGCCGAAACGGGCCGCAGTGAGCCTGTAAATTTCGCGATCTCGCCGGCCGGAAGTTCGTTCGCAGCCGTGACGCGGCTGTCTGCTGGATCGGTGCGGCCGCCCGGGAAGACGAATTTCCCAGGCATGAATGCATGGCCGCGATGTCGCCGACCCATCAATACCTTCACGCCGGCATTCGAATTGTCGAGAAGAATGAGCGTCGCGGCGTCACGCGGGCGAAGCGGCCCTTTGCCGAGCGCGAAATCCTTCGATTCGGCCTTATCGACCTCGGTGCGCGTCATCCCGTCCATGCAAAAACTTCTCCTGCCCGAGAAGCTATACCTCGGGATACGATTCCAGCACGTCATCCTCGCCACCGAAGCCGTGCATGTAAAGCGCCCATTGCAGGCCAACGATGGCCCCTTTGATGGGCCTGAGCAGGGCAAGCGCCAACACAATGGTCAACGGCACCCAGATGACCATATGGACCCACATCGGCAACTCGGCCATCACTTCGACGGCAAGGAAGCCGCCAAGCGTGATATGCCCAACGATCACTATGACAAGATAGGCCGGCAGATCGTCGGCTCGATGGTGATAAATCTCTTCGCCGCAATGCTCGCAACGGTCGACTGTCTTGACGAAGGATCGGAAAAGGCGGCCTTCGCCGCAATGAGGACAACGGCCACGGAACCCACGCAGCATCGCGTCCCAAAGCGGGCGTGCAGGCCTGCCCGAGTGCAGTTCTCCGCCGAAAACCTGTTCTTCCATCATTATCTCCGCCTGCCGGCACGCCGCGTCGGGATTTTGTTCCTCTCCCGCCGCTTCGCCTTGTGGAAGGACCGGCCGGATCCCTCAAGCGGCCGGGGCTCGCTCATCATCTCGAATCGCATCGCCCCGGCGAGCGGCGCGACCTCCACCAGCCTGACCTCGACGGCATCGGCAAGACGATAGCCCCGGCCGGTGCGCTGTCCTCGAAGCAAGTGGGAAGCCTCGTCGAAGATATAATAGTCGTTGCCGAGCGTTGAAATGGGGATGAAGCCGTCTGCGCCAAATTGCGGCAGGCGTACGAAGAGCCCGGCCTTCGTCACGCCGGAAATGCGCGCGTCGAACGTCTCGCCCTCGCGCTCGGCAAGATAGCCGGCGACCAGCCGATCGACCGTGTCGCGCTCCGCTGCCATCGCCCGCCGCTCGGAAGCCGAGATCAGCGCGGATATCTCTTCGAGCCGCGCTTCCTCGCCCGGCGTCAGCCCGTCATTGCCAAGAGCGAGCGCGGCGATCAGCGCGCGATGCACGATGAGATCAGCATAGCGGCGAATGGGCGAGGTGAAATGCGCGTAGCGCCTGAGATTGAGGCCGAAATGGCCGATATTGTCCGGCGAATATTCGGCTTGGCTCTGGGCGCGCAATACGACCTCGTTGACCAGCGCCTCGTTGTCGGCGCCGGCGACCCGTTCGAGGATATTGTTGAACTGTCCGGGGCGTAACTGGGCGCCTCGCGCGAGCGATATGCCGATCGACTGCAGGAATTCGCGCAATCCCTCCTGCTTGGCGAGCGAGGGCTGGTCATGGATGCGATAGACCAGCGCCTGCCGCTTCGCTTCCAGCGTCTCCGCCGCCGCGACATTGGCCTGGATCATGAATTCCTCGATCAGCTTGTGCGCATCGAGCCTTTCGGGAACCACGACGCGGTCGACTGTGCCGTCGGGTTTCAGCAGGATCCTGCGTTCCGGCAGGTCGAGTTCGAGCGGCTGGCGGGCAAGCCGGCCGCGGTGCAGCACCTTGTAGGCGTCCCATAGGGGCCGGAGGATGGTATCGAGGATCGGTCCCGCCTCCTCGTCCGGCGCGCCGTCGATCGCGGCCTGCGCCTGGGTGTAGGCAAGCTTCGCATGCGAGCGCATCATGACGCGGTGGAAGGAGTGCCGGAGCTTGCGACCGTCGGCCGAGAAGGTCATGCGCACGGCGAGGGCAGGGCGGTCCTCGTTCTCGCGCAGCGAGCAAAGATCGTTGGAGATGCGCTCAGGCAGCATCGGCACCACCCGGTCCGGGAAATAGACCGAATTGCCGCGTTTCAGCGCTTCCTGATCCAATGCGCTGCCGGCACGCACATAAGAGGCGACATCGGCGATAGCGACCGTGGCGATGACGCCGCCGGGGTTCTTCTCGTCCGGATCGGGTTCGGCGAAGACAGCGTCGTCATGGTCCTTGGCGTCGGAAGGATCGATGGTGACCAGCGGCACGCTGCGCCAGTCCTCGCGCCCCTTCATCGTAGCAGGTTTCGCGGCTTCCGCCTCGGCCAGCACTTCCGGCGGGAAGATGTGCGGGATACCATGCGCGTGGATGGCGATCATGGAGACCGCCTTCTCGCTCGCAAGCGATCCGAGCACGGAGGTCACCTTGCCGCGCCTCAGCCCGTAGCGCCCTGAGGAAGAAGGCTCGGCCTCGACGAGATCGCCCGTTTTGGCGCCGTTCAGATAGTCCTTGTCGACAATGAGTTCCGCCTGCCGCCGCTCGACCGGCTCTATGCGGAAGCCGCCGTCCGCCGCCTCGCGCAGGACACCGAGAACGGCGTCGCGGCGCTTGTCGATGAGCCGCACCACCCGCGCCGTGTAGGCAGGGCCGTCCTTTTCGCGAGAGCGGAAGATACGGGCAAGCACGCGGTCGCCGACGCCGGCGACCGGCGTTTTCGCGCCGCGCGGCGTGCGTAACGCGACGACCGTGGGAGGGAGATTTTGCTGTCCTTCCGTTTCGGCCGGCCGCGCCAGCAGCGCGCCGTCGGGATCGCGGGAGAAGATGTCGAGAAGCGCCATGCTCGGCAGGGAGCCTGGCATGGAAAGGCGCTTGCGGCGGCTTTCGAGCAGGCCTTCGTCCTCGAGTTCCCGAAGCGTGTCCTTCAGCCAGATGCGGTCTTCGTTCTTCAGGCCGAAGGCCTTGGCGACGTCGCGGCGGCCGGAGCGATCAGGGTTGTCAGCGATGAACTGGACGAGTTCCTCGCGCGTGGGGCGGTAGGCAGCCTTGTTTTTTACCGCTGCCGGCACCGCCGGGCGTCCCGTGCCGCTCTTCCCGCCGCCGGTGATCCTGCGCGCCAAATCTTCCTCAGCTCTTCTTCTTCCGTGCCGGCTTCTTCTTGCCGCCGCCGGCTTTTCCGGCCTTCGCCGCGATGAGTTCCAGCGCTTCCTCGACCGTGACCGACATCGGCTCCTTGCCTTTCGGCAGGGTGGCGTTGACCTTGCCCCAATTGACATAGGGCCCGTAGCGGCCGTCGCGCACGGTGATCTTGCCGCCGCCATCCGGATGGTCGCCGAGGTCTTTCAGCGCCGCCGGCGTCGAACGTCCGCCCGGGCCTTTCGCCTTCTTCTCGGCGATCAGCGAGACGGCGCGGTTGAGCCCGATGGAAAACACATCCTCGACCGAGTCCAGATTGGCGTAGGTGCCGTCATGCAGCACGAACGGCCCGTAGCGGCCGATGCCGGCGGAAATCATCTTGCCGGTCTCCGGATGCTTGCCGACGTCGCGCGGCAGCGAAAGCAAAGCCAGCGCCTTTTCATGATCGATCGTCTCGACCGACCAGCCCTTCGGTAGGCTGGCGCGTTTGGCTTCCCTGCCATCGCCACGCTGGACATACGGGCCGAAACGACCAGAGCGCAGCGTGATTTCCTCGCCTGTATAGGGATCGGTGCCGAGCGCGCGGGGCTCGTCGCCATTCATGGCTTCGGCGCTATTGCCGTTCGCCTCCATGCCGAGCTGGCGCGTGTAGCCGCATTCGGGATAGTTCGAGCAGCCGACGAAGGCGCCGTAGCGGCCGAGCTTCAGCGACAATTGGCCGTTGCCGCATTTCGGGCAGGCGCGCGGATCGGAACCGTCCTCCTTGGCCGGGAAGACCAGCGGAGCGAGCGCCTCGTTCAGCGCGTCGAGCACATCGGTGACGCGCAATTCCTTGATGTCATCGACCGAAGCCGAAAACGCCTTCCAGAAATCGCGCAGCACGTCCTTCCATTCGAGCTTTCCGTCGGAGATCTCGTCGAGCTGTTCCTCCAGCGAGGCGGTGAAGTCGTATTCGACATAGCGCTCGAAGAAGTTTTCGAGGAACGCTGTCACCAGCCGGCCCTTGGCCTCGGGGATCAGCCGACGCTTCTCGATCACGATATAGCCACGATCCTCCAGCGTCTTCAGCGTCGAGGCATAGGTGGAAGGCCGGCCGATGCCGAGTTCCTCCATCTTGCGGATGAGCGAGGCCTCCGAATAGCGCGGCGGCGGCTCGGTGGTATGCGCGGTCGCGGTGACGGAGCGGCGGTCGAGCGCCTCATCCGCACGGATATCGGGCAGGCGGCGGTTCTCCTCGTCTTCCGAATCCTCGTCGCGCTGGTCGGCATAGGCAGCGAGAAAACCGTCGAAGCGCGTGACCGAACCGACCGCGCGCAGCCCGGCCAGCTTGGCGCCGTTTCGTCCCTCGATCTCGACGGTCGTGCGCTCGATATCGGCCGGCTGCATCTGGCTGGCGATGGCACGCTTCCAGACAATCTCGTAAAGCCGCGCCTGATCGGCATCGAGATATTTCTTCACCGAGGCGGGCGTGCGCGAAAAATCGGTCGGACGGATCGCCTCATGCGCTTCCTGCGCATTCTTGGCCTTCGCGGAATAATAACGCGGCTTCTCCGGCAAATATTTCTCGCCGAATTCCTTGCCGATGACGCTGCGCGCGGCGCTGATCGCCTCCGGCGCCATCTGCACGCCGTCGGTGCGCATATAGGTAATGAGCCCGGCCGTCTCGCCGCCGAGATCGACGCCTTCGTAGAGGCGCTGCGCGATCTGCATCGTGCGGTTCGCCGAGAAGCCGAGGCGTGAGGAGGCCGCCTGCTGCAATGTCGAGGTGGTGAAGGGCGGACCGGGATTGCGCTTGGTCGGCTTCGCCTCGACGGAAACCGCCTTGAAGGTGGCGCCGTCCAGCATCGCCTTTATTTCAGCGGCTTGTTCGGCGGACTTTATGTCGAGCTTCTGCAGCTTCCTGCCGTCATAGGCGGTCAGCCGGGCCTCGAACTCCTGGCTGCGCGGCGTGGCGAGGATGGCGGCGATCTGCCAGTAGTCTTCGCGGATGAAACGCTCGATCTCGGCTTCGCGGTCGCAGACGAGGCGGAGCGCCACCGACTGCACCCGGCCGGCTGAGCGCGCGCCCGGCAGCTTGCGCCACAGGACCGGCGAGAGCGTGAAGCCGACGAGGTAGTCGAGCGCGCGGCGTGCCAGATAGGCGTCGACCAGCGGCGCGTCGATGTCGCGCGGATGCGCCATGGCGTCGAGCACGGAATTCTTGGTGATGGCGTTGAAGACGACGCGCTTGACCGGCTTGTCCTTCAGCGCGCGCTTCTGCTTGAGCACTTCCAGAACATGCCAGGAGATCGCCTCGCCCTCGCGATCGGGGTCGGTGGCGAGGATCAGCCCGTCTGCACCCTTCAGGGCGCTGACGATGTCGGCGAGCCGCTTGGATGCCTTGCCGTCCACCGCCCATGACATGGCGAAGTCCTCGTCCGGGCGCACGGAACCATCCTTCGCCGGCAGGTCGCGCACATGGCCGAACGACGCCAGGACCTTATAGTCCCGGCCGAGATACTTATTGATCGTTTTCGCCTTGGCGGGCGATTCGACGACGACAACGTCCATGATTTGTCAGGTTTCTCGCCACGGATATGAGGAAACCAGCGGCGCAAGCGGTTGAAAATCCGCCCTGCACATGGCTGCGCTTTGTCGCGCGGTCAAGAGGCGGCGTGCAATTCGAGCATTGCAGGCAGCCTGCCAGCAACCTGAGGTTGATGAAAATAGGATTGCAATCCTAGTCGTAGGTGGTAGGTTGAGCTTATAAGTAAAATACAACTAAAAGTATATGGATGCGACGCGCAGCTTCGGCAAGCCTCTTCGGGGTATGCCGGGCCTTGGTCAAGGCTGTCCGCAGCATCCGCAGGCGGAAGGGATCATGGCCCCTAACAAGCGGCGAACCGACACTCTCGACTACATGCAAAGCATGTTGGGCCAGATGCGCACCATGGCGGAAGCCGAGCGCTGCGACATGCTCGCCTATCTGATCGAGATGGCCTATGTCGAGGTGAGCGACATCATCCGCGGCGAACGCCCCGCACGCGTGCGCGACCAGATGCGGAACAGCGTCGCGTGAGGCTATCCTGGATGGATCACGCAAAGGCGGCCTACGCCATAACCATCCGTGGCGAACACGCCGATCATGAGAACATATGGCATGTGATTTCCGGTTAACCGGAATGCCGTTCGCATTAGGATTAGCTGGTACGCCCAACGGGAATCGAACCCGTGTTTCCGCCGTGAAAGGGCGGCGTCCTAGACCGCTAGACGATGGGCGCTCGGCAGGCGGCTTATAGAGGGCCGCTCCGAAGGCGGCAACCCCATTGGGCATGCGCCGGGCACATTTTTCACGCAGCTTCTTTCGGATGCCGCGGGGCGCCGTGACTGCTGCATCATGTCCTGTCTTCTGGGTTCATGGGCCGACCGCGGGAGACCGAGGCTATCGGCGGTTTCCCGGAATTCAGGCAAGCGCTATGGCGTAGTCCTCGATCACCGTATTGGCGAGCAACTTTTCGCACATGGCCTTGAGGTCGGCTTCAGCCTTGGCCTTGTCGGAGCCGCCGAGTTCGACATCGAAGACCTTGCCCTGCCGCACCTGATCGACGCCGGAAAAGCCAAGGCCGCCAAGCGCATGTTCGATCGCCTTGCCCTGCGGGTCGAGCACGCCGGATTTGAGGGTGACGGTCACGCGGGCCTTGATCACCTTCCGGAAGCTCCTGTGTATGCGCTTGCCGCCGCTCAGTGCGGCTTGCCGCGGCCGTTGGGCGAGGAGGATACCAGTACCGGCCCACTTGGGCGCGGCGGCTCGTTCTCGTTCATGATGCCGAGCCGGCGGGCGACTTCCTGATAAGCCTCGACCAGCCCGCCCATGTCGCGGCGGAAGCGGTCCTTGTCGAGCTTGTCCTGCGTCGCGACGTCCCACAGGCGGCAGGAATCCGGCGAAATCTCGTCTGCGACCACGATGCGCATCATGTCGCCCTCGTAGAGCCGACCGCATTCGATCTTGAAATCGACCAACTGGATGCCAACGCCGAGGAAAAGGCCCGACAGGAAGTCGTTGACGCGGATGGCAAGCGCCATGACGTCGTCGATCTCCTGCGGCGAGGCCCAGCCGAAGGCCGTGATATGCTCTTCCGACACCATCGGATCATCGAGCTGGTCGGCCTTGTAGTAGAATTCGATGATCGAGCGCGGCAGCACCGTGC
>JBDZVC010000672.1:0-1568 GCA_040255475.1 Phyllobacteriaceae bacterium
AGCGTCAGACATGCAGACCGCCGATTTCGCCCGTCCGCACGAGGCATCCGCGAGCGCCTTTCCCATTCCCGCCAATGTGTACGCGGAAAAGGTCGTTTCCGTCACGCACTATACGGACCGGCTCTTTTCCTTTCGCGTCACCCGTCCACAGAGCTTCCGTTTCCGCTCCGGCGAGTTCGTCATGATCGGCCTGCCCAATGCGGAGCGGCCCGTCTTCCGCGCCTATTCGATCGCGAGCCCGGCCTGGGACGACGAACTGGAATTCTTCTCCATCAAGGTGCCTGACGGCCCGCTGACCGCACATCTGCA
Organism: Phyllobacteriaceae bacterium; assembly: GCA_040255475.1. Lineage (GTDB taxonomy): Bacteria > Pseudomonadota > Alphaproteobacteria > Rhizobiales > Rhizobiaceae > Mesorhizobium_L. The sequence goes on from JBDZVC010000672.1 coordinate 310, forward strand.
GAAGATCGTCGCCGGCGATACGATCCTCCTGCGCCAGAAGGCGACCGGCACGCTGGTGCTCGATGCGCTGACGGCGGGCAAGCGCCTCTACATGGTCTCGACCGGCACCGGCATCGCACCCTTCGCCAGCCTCATCCGCGATCCCGAGACGTATGAGAAATTCGGCCAGATCGTGCTCACCCACACCTGCCGGGACGTCACCGAACTGGAATATGGCGCGGGGCTTTACCGGCAGAGCGTCGAGGATCCGCTGATCGGTGAACTGACCAACGGCCGGCTCACCTATTACGCCTCTACGACAAGGGAAAAATTTCCCCGCATGGGCCGCATCACCGCGCTGATCGAGGATGGCACGCTCTTTGCGGATATCGGCTCGGAACCGTTCGATCCAGCCAACGACCGCGTGATGATCTGCGGCTCCATGGCCATGCTGCACGACGTGAAGGCGCTTGTCGAAAAGGCCGGCTTTACCGAAGGCTCGCACAGCGCCCCTGGCGATTTCGTGGTGGAGCGCGCCTTCGTCGGCTGACCCCCTTCAATGTGTACTTGATGCCAAAAGACGGCACCGCCACAATGGTGTATGGAGAGCCGTCATGTTGCGTTTCCTGATTATCGACGACCACCCGCTGTTCCGCGAAGCCCTTCAGAGTGCGCTGCAACTTGCTTATCCGGATGCCGAGACGGTCGAGGCGCGGCTGATCGAGGAGGCGCTCACCGTGCTTGGAGAGGGGCAGGATTTCGATCTCGCTTTGCTCGACCTGTCGATCCCCGGCGTCCAGGGTTTCGAGGGGCTTCTGACCATCCGCACGCGCTATCCGCGCCTGCCGGTTGTGGTCGTGTCGGGTCACGAGGACCCGCGCGTCGTCTCGGAGACGCTTTCCTACGGCGCTGCCGGCTTCATCCCGAAATCGGCCCGTAAGGACGACCTGGCGAAGGCCATCCGCGAGGTGATGGAAGGCGAGGTCTGCGTGCCGCGCAATTTCGCCGAGCAGCCGGATGATCCCGGGCGCGAGGATCGGGCCGAACTCCTGCGCCGCCTCGCCACGCTGACGCCGCAGCAGATGCGGGTGCTCGGCATGCTGAGACAAGGGCTTCTCAACAAGCAGATCGCCTATGAACTACAGGTCGGCGAGACGACGGTGAAGGCGCATGTGTCGGAGATATTGCGCAAGCTCCATGTCTACAGCCGCACGCAGGCCGTGATCGAGGTGTCGCGGCTGGACCATGGCGAACTTTTCCGCGACGCGGAGGAGTTCGGC
>JBDZVC010000015.1:0-39074 GCA_040255475.1 Phyllobacteriaceae bacterium
GGCAACCGACATTGAGGTTGATCTCGTCGTAGCCGAAGGCCGTCGCGATGCGCGTGGCCTCGGCCAGCTCGCGCGGATCGGAACCCCCGAGCTGCACGGCGACCGGATGCTCGACCGCATCGAAGCCGAGCAGGCGCTGACGCGGGCCATGCACGATGGCGGCGCTGGTGACCATTTCCGTGAACAGCAGGGCGCGGCGCGTCAACAGGCGATGGAGGAACCGGCAATGCCGGTCGGTCCAGTCCATCATGGGCGCAACGGAGAACCTACGCGCTTGATTTATCACGCTTTTTCTCGTATTTTCAGGGCCTTAAAACCTGCACACGTTCGCCGTTTGTACGACGCAGTATCCGTCAGTTTTCGCATTTTGTACCGCTCACTGTGCACGTAGCGTGCACGAAAAAGAGAACCACCCATGGCTTCCATCAATAAGCTGGTTTCCGGCAAGTGGCGTGTCCAGGTTCGCTGCAAGGGCCACTACCTCAGCAACAGCTTCTCGCTCCGCAAGGACGCCGAAATGTGGGCGCGACGAATTGAGCGGGAGATAGACCTGGGGCAGAAACCCGCTCCCAGGCACAAGGATGGGATCAAGACAGTCTCCGACCTCATCGACCTGCATATCGCGGATATGCAGGAGGTTGGCAAGCAAATCGGTCGTTCCAAGGGATTCAGCCTTGACCTGCTACGAGCCAAGCTCGGAAAACTGAACATCGCCGACCTCAACCGCGAACAGATCATCAAGTTCGGCAAGGAGCGGTCCGACGAAGGAGCTGGGCCGGTCACTGTGGGCATGGACATCGGGTATGTCCGCACGTTGCTCGTGCACGGTGCGGCAGTGCATGGCCTGCCCTACTCGCCAGAGCCGGTGGAACTTGGTCGTGTTGCCCTCGCCCGCTTGGGTCTGGTTGGCAAAGGGAACGAACGCGATCGGCGGCCGACCGACGACGAGATCGAGGCACTGATCCACTATTTCGAGGGAAGTAACCTTCAAATCATTCCTGTCGACAGGATCATTCGTTTTGCGATCGCGACGGCCATGCGCTTAGGCGAGATCTGTAGCGCGACGTGGGAAGACCTAAATGACCGTAACTGCACCCTGCTGCTGCGAGATCGCAAGGATCCGCGCCACAAGAAGGGAAATCACATGCGCATACCGCTCTTAGCGGTGACCGGTTACGACGCTCGCGCCATCATTGAAGAGCAGCGTTTCACGACCGGAGGCGCTGGTCGCATCTTCCCGTTCAATGGGAAGTCTGCGGGAACCGCCTTCCGTCGTGCCTGCCGCGACCTCAAGATCGAGGACTTGCACTTTCACGATCTCCGTCACGAAGGCACGAGCCGTTTGTTCGAGGCGGGATTTACTATCGAGCAGGTCGCGATGGTCACCGGGCACAAAGACTGGAAGATGCTTCGCCGATATACCCACCCAAGGCCAGAACAGCTCCACACGATTGCAGCCAGCCTTCAACAGCCGGCGCGTGCTAGACCCTCGCAGGAAGTTGCCTAGCCCCGCCCTGGCCGCAAGACGGAACGCGGCCGTGTCTTGACTTCGCGACTCCGGCACATCCTTATGAAACGCGGCGGGACTCCCCCCAATCGGTTCCTGTTAGTTCCCGCGGGCCGGCAGTGTCACCCTCGGTGCCTGCGTGACGACGACGCCATTGTTGTGGCACCTAGTCCACTATGGCTGGACGCACCCGAACCTATCGCCCCGGTTTCTTCGCACGGTTCCTGCCATCCGGGCGCTGGAAGCTGACTCTTAGTCCATCGACACCGGAGAAGGTACAGCTTGTATCGTCCGGCATGATCGATCTGTCGTGCATCGATATCACTGCCATTTCTGTCACCAAGGCTCTGCTATGGCATTGCGTCGAGGTCCGATCCAGTCACCGCCACGATAGTCTCGCCTGCCTGGGCGAGGATACTGCTATGCAGCTCGCGGCTGATCTCCATGGCTTCGTCAACAACCATCTGTTCGCCCTCATTGCCTCTGAGACGCAGCGATTCAGCGAGGTGGACGCGCGACTACGAGCCATCACGGAGCACAAGCGGCAATACCTGGCTCATGCCGATCTAGCGAGAGCGATCGCGGACGTGCCGGGCAAAGCTGCCGCTGCCTTGTCCCATCCGCTCTTCGATTCGGAAATGATGCCGTCGGTTCTCAAAGCCACGCTGCCATCGTCTCTCGACTTTCTCACGAACGCAGACGTCCGCCACCGCTACAACGACGAGTTTGTTGGCATGGAGCTCAACCGATACCGAGCGTTCTTCGACGACCTCGACGGACGGTCGCTATCTCCCCAGCAGAGGGAAGCTTGCATTCGCTTGGAGGACAACAACCTGCTTGTCGCGTCCGCCGGTTCTGGGAAGTCCGCGACGATGGTCGGCAAAGTAGCGTACGTCCTGGACAAACAGCTCCATCGCCCAGACGAGATCCTCGTACTTGCCTTCAACCGCAGTGCCGCCGAGGAACTACAGGAGCGGATCGCCCGTCAACTCGGTATCCAAGTGCCGGACCTAAAGTGCAGGGTGACTACCTTTCACGCGCTGGGGCGCAGGATCATCGAAGAGACCGACGGGCGACCGCCCCAACTCGCCGACTGGATCGAGCATCCGGCTGGTGAGGCAAAGGTGATCGAGGAGATCGTCGACGAACTCTTGAATTCGGATCCTGAGTTCGCGAGGCTCTGGATCGACCTTCTGGTTCTGCATCCGAAGGCCGATATTCCTGCTGAAGTCTTCGACACTAAGGCCGATCACGAACGCTACCTCTCGGTGCGACGGCGCAAAGGCAATGCGACAATCGGTACGATGGCCGGCGTCTATGTGAAGTCGCTTCAAGAGCAAACAATCGTCAACTGGCTCTGGCTGCATTCCGTAGAATTCGAGTACGAGAGGCAGATCGCTCTCGAAGACAAGGACGGTGCGACCACGCACCTGCATCCGGACTTTTTTTACCCGGCCAGCCAAACGATTCACGAGCACCTTGCGATCAATGCCGACGGCTCGTCGCCCTTCACCGACTATCTCGCCCATGCCGAGAGCAAGCGAGCTTACTATCGGAAGGCGGAGCTGGATGTTTTCGAAACGACGTCGGCACAGGCGCGCAGCGGATCGCTTGTCGGGGCGCTCGAAACCGAGCTAACCAGGCGTAGCGTTCCATTCCGGCGGAAGAGCTATTCAGCCATCGTCCAGGCCCTCGAGCCGGTGGTGATCAAGCACTACCACAAGCTGATCGGGGTGTGCATCAAGCACATCCGGGCAAGCCATCTGACTCTGGAGATGCTCATCGCGCGCGCCGGATCGATGCACGATACCACTCGCGCCCAGAACTTTGCACGGGCGGTTTGGAGCATCACCAGGGCCTACTCCCAAAAACTGGAGGACGCCAACCGCATCGACTTCGATTCCATGATCGCCAATGCGACGCGCCTCGTGGAGACTGGTCAGTATCAAAGCCCCTACGCCCTGATCCTTGCCGACGAGTTCCAAGACATCTCCGAGCCGAGTGCGAACCTCATAAAAGCGCTGAAGCATCAGAGGCCGTTCACCAAGATATTCGCCGTCGGCGACGATTGGCAGTCCATCTACCGCTTTGCCGGCTCAGACATCACGATCTTCACCCAGTTCGAGGCGAACTTCGGCGCAAGCTGGCAAGGTCGACTCGAGCAAACCTATCGCTGCAACCAACTCATCGCCGAGACCGCCGCGAGCTTTGTGCAGCGCAATCCCGCGCAGCTGAAGAAGGCGGTGCAGTCGACACGACCGGCGATCGCTCGGTCGATCCGTGTTGTTCCGATCGAGAGCAACGGAGGTAGGCCCGACTTCGGTGGCGCCTGCTGGCGGCTGCTGAATCGGCTCGACGTCTTCCTCGGTGGTATCCCGGACCAGTGGCGGATCGATGGACGCCAGAAGCTCAAGGTGATGGTGCTGTGGCGCTACAATCAGCTCGACCCATTCAAGGACGCCAAACCAGCTCTCGAACACATCGAAGTAGCTGGTCTGTCGTTCCACCGCGCCAAGGGGCTCGAGTCAGACTACACGATACTGCTCGATGTGAGCGAAGGCGACTATGGGGTCCCAAGCCAGATCGAAGACGATGAACTGCTCAACCTGGTCATACCGCGCCCGGAGACCTTCGAATATGCCGAGGAGCGTCGCCTGTTTTACGTCGCCCTGACCCGCGCAAGCCGCGGCGTCTTCTTGCTCAGCAACAGCCGCGAACCGTCTCGATACATCCGAGAGCTTTCCGAGATCGCCGGCGACGACCTCCGCTTCGAGACTGTTGACGGCGACGCGCTACGCCAATGTCCTGAGTGCCGGGCGGGTCACATGGTCGAAAGAACCGGGCCAGCCAACCGACGGTTTCTCGGGTGCAGCCAGTTCCCGAACTGCGACCACACTGCACCACTGAAATGAGGCACAGCCGCTTTTCCGGGTACGTCACCTCCGGTTCGGGCAACTGAGTACTTCGGTGCAGCCAAAGCGGAGGTCCCCTGACTACATCCCCGAATGTAACCTGCATTCGGGTCCGAGATATTCATGACCGTTTGACGTAGACTTCTGATCGGAAGCATCTGAAAAGCATCCACGCTACTTTCCTGCGACGTTCGGGCGACACATGAGAATCGATTTTCTCAACCCGCGGGGACCTCTCCCCTCGGAGATTGACGGTATCAATGAGCTAAGGGACCGGCTGCCGGCCCATTGGCGCGGCTTTGCAAGCTTCAACATGCTCAACCCAAAGAAGCGCAACCAGGATCGCGAGATCGACGTCGCCGTCATCACGCCTGATCGCATTCTCCTCGTCGATCTCAAACAGCTGCGCGGTCGCATCGAGAGCCGCAACGGGGTCTGGTACGCCGACGACAACAATATGGGGCCGTCAGCTGCGCTAAAGATTCGTGAGAACGCCAAGGTCTTTGCTGATCTCGTCCGGAGCAAAGTCAATCAGATCCCTGGATCTCCACCGATCGAGAGCTTTGTGGTGTTCACCGATCGCAGAGCAAACCTCAATGGTCTGAGCGCTGTCGAACGTCAGCGTTCCGTTCTGCTCGACGACTTCGTCAAGATCGCGAACCCCAAGGACTTTAAGGCGCTCTGCACCATGGAGAGCGGCTTTGGTGGCGACAAATCGCTGCTCAAGGGTGCTTACATCAATGCGCTCGAGCAACTCTTCACGAACCAGCGTCACATCGTTGCACGCGAGACGAAGTTCCACGGCTTCGTGCCAGTAGGAAAGGCCGAGTTCCATCATGACCTCTACGACGAGTATTCGTGCCATGACGCCGCCGATCCTAATTACACCGGTCTGCTGCGCGTCTGGGACTTCGGCAAGGATTTGGCCAGCTTCGGGCTGGAAGAAGAGCGTGCCCAGGTCGCCGGGCGCGAGCGAGCCGTACTCGGCCTAATCTCAAGCAGCGATCCGGAGTTCCACGGTACGTTTGTGCTGAGGTCGCGGGAGCACGACCGAGACTTCACCCTGCGCTATTCGGAGGTCTTCGACCGACATCCCGACCTCGCCCGACTAATCCGGTTTGCCGGACAGCTTGACGACCTTGACCTCCATCGTCGTGTGGAGCTGTCGCGTCTGCTGCTCGATCGCGTTGCGAGCCTGCACCGCATGCGTATCGCCCATCGCGATCTCGACCGTCATTCTATCTGGGTGGACGACCGCCGCAGTCTCGTGGTGCTCTCCAACTTTGGCGCCTCGCACTTTCCCGACGTTACCTCGATCGGAACTAAGCGGGCTAAACTGCTTGCCGGCGGCTTTCGCGTACCCGAGGATGTGGGCGCCGCCAAATCTGGGAGTCCCTTCCAGCAGGACGTCTTTCTTGCGGCTGCAGCGGTCTGGACGCTGCTCACCAACGACAGGCTGGCAGCGATCGACAACGTGCCAATCTGGCCACCCGACCACGACAAGCTTGCCCTTGTCCCGCAGGAGCTCATCCCCTGGTTCGACCGGTCACTTTCGATCGACCCGGCCGATCGCTACTCGAGTGCAACCGAAGCGGCGCAGGGGTTTGCCGCCGCCGTCTCGCGCAACGAGCGTATCTCGCTCGAGCGTCAGCTGGTCCGGCATCGTCGCGATGTTGACCCCCTCGTCGAATACGCACCGACACAGTGGTTGGTCAAGCGACCCCACCGGGTGTATCGCGCACGCGACGAGGACGGGCGTGATCTGCTTATCAAGAGCTGGCCGAGTCAATTGATTGGGGATGTCCGCCGCAACGCAGCGCGGCTTCTCGACTTCCTATCGCGTGCCGAACGGCTGCAGGCCCTTGCCCTGACCTGGGCGCCGCGGATCGACTTTGCGTGCCTCTCAATGGATGGGCTCCTCTTGGTCCAAAGCTGGACCGAAGGCGCGCCACTCACCGTCAGCGACGCTCATGCATGGACGGCAGAGCAACTGGGAAGCTTTATCGGTCAGCTCATCGGGGCCGTTGAGACTTTGCACCGAGACGGTCTTGCTCATGGTGATCTCAAGCCGGCCAACATCTTGATCGCAACCGTTTCGGATGCCCCCTCCCCGGTGCTTCTCGATCTGCTTGACTACTCAACCGAGGAGGCAGGCGATCGGGTAACGATGGCCTATCAACCGCCCGAGCATGGCGACGATGCGACCTACCGAGACCGGTACGCCGCTGCCGCGATCGCTGGTGAGCTTGCGGCGGCCTGGACCCAAGGCCACCCGGGAGAGGTGTGGGGTGCTCTTGTTACGTCAGCAGCCGAAGAGTGCGGGAAAGGCGACAATGCATGGGAAACCCTGCGTCCCCTACGAGAGACCATCAAAAACGGCCCACAGCAGCAGCGGGCCGACGAGAGTATCGCCCTAACCGTGGCAATCGCGCGGCTGCGCGAGCCAGGGCCGTTACTTGCCGACAATGGCAGATACCACGTCGTCGAAAGGCCCGACCACCGGCTAGAGATTGTTGGGTTCGACCACAAGCTCGAGATACAGCTCGACGCGGGAACCGGCCTGCCCCTTAGCGCTAGGGTCCACACCGTGCCGGCCCGCTCTGCGGGCTGGGCGGCTCGCTATTCGACGCTGTCCTTTCCAGGCACCGTAACGCTGATTGCCGGTGACAAAGGGTTTGCGGGTTTCGAAGTATTGCGTGACGCGCTCGCGCGTCCCACGTCGGCGCCCGATGAGGTGACGCCCTCAGTTCCCACGCTCCCTCCACATCCGGGTACCGATGGAGGCACTCGCTTTCCTGTCGTGCGGTTTTGGCAGGAAACCATCACCGTCGAGGAAGACCTGCAGCCCGAGGTGACGCTGAGCGAGGCCGCGAAGGAAACTGGCGAACGTTTCCGGATCATCCTCTCGTGCGAAGAGGTTGTCGACTGGGACGCCATGGAGATTGCGAGCGGCTCCGCCATCAAGATCACCTGGAATGGCGAGCTCGTCGGTTTGGTCGACCAAGATCGCTCCAGGCGCAACACAATCGTTGTCCGCGATGCACGCAACTATAAGCGCCTCGCCGCGGGAGACACCTTGCGCCTCCATGCCGCGGAAGACCTGTCGAGCTTCCGCCGTCGCTCCCAAGCTGTCGAACGTGTCCTTACCGGACGCAGCCAGATCGGCAATTTGATCAGCTATTTCGATCCGGACGCGCGTATCGAGCCGCAACGGCTTGCCTCGGAGATTCCGGAAGACAAACTTGCTGCCTACGGACTCAATCCGGACCAGCGCGAAGCCATGCAGCACCTCTGGCAGTTTGGACCCGTAGGTCTGCTGCAGGGGCCACCGGGCACGGGCAAAACCAAGTTCATCGCTGCGTTCGTGCACTGGGCGCTCAACGGCGGGAAACTGAACAACGTTCTAGTTCTGTCGCAGTCCCACGAAGCGGTAAATACAGCAGCCGAGCGGGTGCTCAGCGTGTTTGGCAAGCTTGGCGGTGACCTGGATCTGCTCCGGGTCGGCCGCTACGACAAGATCTCCCCGCCGCTGCGGAAGTATCACTCTCAGGCGGTACAGGACCGCTATCGCGAGCTGTTTCGAGCGGACATGACCGACCGCATGTCGGCCGTCGCCAAGCGCCTCGGCCTCTCCGCGCCGTTCGTTCGGGAAGCCCAGGAAGTTGAGGCGACCTATGCGACGTTGGTGCGCCGCATGGCTTACGCGCGGCGCGACATCGTCGACAGTGCGGCAGAAGACGTGGTGACCGCAGGCAGGCGGAGCCTGGGCGCGCTAGAGCATGCCTTCTTCAAGATCCTCGACGCTGACGGCATTGAGCGCGAAGGCACGCCCGAAGAGATCCTCGAGGACCTGCGAGAGCGGGTCGCGCGCACCCATATGGTCGGTGATGTCGATGCGCAGGAACGTCTGATGGGGCTCAGTGCCATGTCGCGCGACTGGATCGCAGGACTAGGCGGTCGGCACCGCAACCTCGAGGAGTTCCTGGCACGCAGCCGCAATCTCGTCAGCGGCACCTGCGTGGGCATCGGGCGGCACGATCTTCGCATCGAACGAAGTGTTTTCGATCTCGTCATCATCGATGAGGCGGCGCGTTGTACGCCCAGCGAACTGGCCGTGGGCATGCAATCGGGTAAGCGCGTGCTTCTGGTTGGGGATCACCGGCAATTGCCGCCTTTGTTCGGCCATGAGCTGATGAAGGAAATGCGTTCCCGCATTGCTGGCGTCACGCCACGCGAGCTAAAGCGCAGCGACTTCGAGCGAGCCTTTGGATCGAGCTACGGGAAAAACGTCGCACGGACGCTCACCCGCCAGTACCGAATGGCCCAGGAGATCAGCGACCTCGTCTCGCATAACTTCTATCCGGGTCAGCGTCTGCACGCAGAGCGGCCAGTCCCACACCAGGTCTATGACCAGCTGCCCGCACCCTTTGACCACCAAGTGGCTTGGGTCGATACCTCGAGCGGAGGCCAAGAGGGTGAGAGCGGTCATAGCTTCACCAACCGGCGCGAGGCTCACAGTGTCATCGAACTACTACGCGCGCTCAGCGCCAAGGAGACGTTCCTCGACGCGGCTCCCGAGACTCTCGAACTGGAGCCGGAGCAAGCGCTCATCGGGGTAATCTGCATGTACGCGCAGCAGGCCACACTGATCGAGCAACTGTTGACCTCGTCGGGGCTGCCGGCCTCGTTCCGCTCGATGGTGCGGGTCGATACCGTCGATGCCTACCAAGGCAAGGAGAACAGGATCATTATCGTTTCGCTGGTCCGCAACAATCCTGACTCCAGCATGGGGCATGTACGTAGCGACAATCGCATCAACGTCGCCCTGTCGCGCGCCATGGACCGGCTAGTAATTGTCGGATCGGCGCGGATGTTCGAGCGAAAAGGCAACCCACTTTCCCCCGTTCTCAAATCCTTGCGAGAGCGCGAGCGGGTGCGAACCGGCCTACAGTGGGGGCTCAACAGATGAGTGCGCCTAAGGCCGGAACCGGCCCCCAGTCCGTTCTGATCGACCAGCTTTCCTTCGCGGTCCGTGCCACTAAGTTCCGCTTCGCGGCGACGTTGATGAAACGGACGATCATCCCGCTCGCAACCGAGTTTGCCCTCCGTTTGATCCGCCTGGTTCCCGGAGTAACCGCCGAGGACCTCGCCGCCTTCTTTGGCTTCCGGGAAGCCGAAGTCGCGGTCCTCATCCAAGACATGCTCGAGACATCACTCGTACTCGAACGGGACGGCAGGTTCGAGCTCTCTACCAAGGGACTGGAGGCCGTGTCGCCCCTCGGCGATGTCGAACTTTTCGCAGCCGAAGAAATCACGGCGCAGTTAGTGCTCGATCTCATCGCGTTTGCGCCGATCGAGGAGGCCGAGCTCGACAAGGCACTGACCAAAAGCGTGCCGGAGTTGCCCCTGCCCAACCGGCAGCGCGCCGCTAACGCACTTTCGGAGGCGCCGGTGGCGTTTGAGCATCATTTCCAAGAATGGGCGCAGCGGTTCCGCCGGCGCAGCGACGACATGCGCTTTCGTTCTGTCGAAGATGTTCAGCAGATCAGATCCTTGTCGGTGCCGGTTGCGGTGCCGATCAACTACCGGCTCGATGAGCCCAGCCAGACGGAAGCCGACTTCTCGGCTCTGCGACAGGTTGGGGTCCCTAACTCGCGCAACCCCCTGATCGCGAGTTTGAGTGCCGAGATTCAGCGCATCAGCGGGTCGGGCGAGGCAGACTGGTCGTTCGAGACTCTCGCTGACATCGACGGCGGCGTCTTCAGTCGACTTGGTCTGAGCGACCTCTCCAGCGTCCCAAGCTGGATCCGATCGGTTGTCGCCGCAGGAGCACCACATAAAGACGCCGGCACGGTTCCGGTTTTCGGCTCGGTTGTCGGAGAGCGCGCCAGAGAGAGCCTTGTCGAATGGGTCACCAGTCACGCGAGCCAGGGCAATCCCGGACCGCTTTTCTGGCTGCCGCCTCAGCTCGACCATTGGGGCCGCAGTGTCGCATTCGATTCTTTGGTACGTGAACTTCGCGGTGTTCTCCCTGACGGGATAACGTTGCTGATGCGGACTGATAGTTCGGAGGCAGAGCGACGGCGGATCGTCCGGCACTTCGGTCCCACCGAGGGCCAAGTCAGATTCGACCGCTGCATCGGCCCCAAGATTTCTACGCTCGGAGCCCTCGAAGTCATCGTCCAGCCGGGCAGCTTCGCGATGGCGTTGGTTCATTCGCCGGATCCGCGGACCAGCTACCCGCTGCCGGTTGGATACCTCTCCGCTGACGCCTTTGTTGTCAAAGAACTCGCCTATTATCTTGGTGGCCTCCTTCATGACGTCGATTCATCGAGCGTGATCTGGCATCGGACTACCGAATCCAACGAGCAGATCTTTGATGAGAGCGCGCGTGCACTGTGGACCAGCTAGTCCAAGGCCGCCAAGCCGTTGACGTTAGTCCAAGACACGGGCGTTGAACTCAGCGTATGGCGGCAGGGCCTCAGCCTGACGTTGGTTCGCGTAGAGGCGGGCAACACCGTCCGTTAGGGAATCCACCTCGCGTTCGAAGAGGTGCGGCATGATATTGGTCAGCCTCGGCAATTCGGAAATCCGATGCCGCTGTAGATAGCCGATCGCACTTTCGCGCGCCGGACCAGAGGCCCAGGTGGTGGTACCGGGGCCCATGAAGTGCGTTTCAGTGACAATGCCTTTGATCCAAAGCCACGGCGCAACGCGCTCAGTTCGTTCGTTCAAAATGCGCCACATCGGCAGATAGTCGCGAGAGAACAGGACCGCCGACCCATCGCTCAGCTCCCAGACTCCATAGGGCAACCAAATCCGCGAGGGCACAAAGTCGGGGAGTGGCGAACGCGGGGTGACGACCTCGAAGTCCGCCCGCTCTCCAAATCCCGTGTCGAACAGGAGATAAGTTGGACGGCCGGGATAGCGCAGATAGGCAGGCGCCCGAGAGCCATGGGCCCCGTCTCGCACGACGGTTCCGGGCTGACCCCGACCAGGAGGGCCCAAGACGCGCTGCCTCCAGAACGATGTGCAGAGGACCATGTGGTCGTCGATGGACCAGGAGCTTGCCCGAAGTAGCCGCGCTTTCGAAACCGCGTATTGGACGTCTGGTTCAGGGAGAGCCAAGGCATCCGCCAGCTTGAGAATAATGTGCAAGGCATCCTCGAGACTGACGTGCTCCAGTGTGGCCGAGCCGCCTGGCTGGGCGGCAATCGAGAGTTCGTGCCAGTCTCGGTAGCCTAATGCCTGGGCGACAGCCTCGTGCACGGTTGCGAGGCTTAGTTCTGCCGCGGCACGAACCAAGTATTTTGCGGCCTGTTTTGGCCGAACGAGATCGGGAAAATGGATACGCATGAAACCGCTCCGGCGGTGCTTGCAACGGCGTGTCCACTCGGCCCGCGCACCTTGGAGAGAGGTTCATACGGGGTAATTGTCCATTCCTGCCCGCGGGCTTCGCCAATGTGGACGGCATGGCCGGATCAGCCACGCTGGCAGGATACGCCCTTTCGAGCGATGAGCAAGCGAACCGTGCTAGGCTCGACAAGAACGAAGATGTGGATACCGGACGCTGAAGGCATGATGAAATGACGCTGATCCGAGTGCTCGAAATCGAGAACTTCCGCGCCGTCAAGAAGCTGCGATGGCTGCCGGGACCTGGCGTGAATTGCCTCGTTGGGCCGGGCGACAGCGGAAAATCCACAATCCTGGATGCCATCGACCTCTGCCTCGGCGCACGGCGATCTCTGACGTTCACGGATGCCGACTTCCACGGAATCGATTTTGACCAACCAATCCGCATTTTGGTGACGCTTGGCGCTCTTGATGATCCTCTCAAGAGTATCGACACCTATGGCGACTTCCTGGTGGGTTTCAACGCAGGCACTGGCATAGTGGAACCCGAGCCTGGTGCCGGTCTCGAAGCAGCATTGACCCTGCAGCTCTCCGTGCACAGTGACCTCGAACCCGAATGGTCGCTGGTATCGCCCCGGGCTCAGGCAGCGGGACGCTCACGCAATCTCAATTGGGCTGATCGCACCCGAATTGCGCCGGCACGGCTTGGTGTCACCGGCGATAGCCACCTTACGTGGCGTCGAGGCTCCGTGCTGAGCAAACTCACAGATGGCAAGGCGGATACCTCAGGGGAATTGACTCGCTTGGCCCGCGAAATCCGAGACGCTTTCGACCAGAAGGAACTCAAGGAGTTGGACGGCCCGCTGAAACTGGTCACGACCGCCGCCGGCGAGATGGGTGTGCCGGTCGGCGCCGCCGTGCAAGCACTCATCGATGCAGGCTCAATCAGTTTCACCGGCGGCACGATCTCGCTCCACGATGATGATGGCATTCCACTGCGCTCGCTCGGCCTGGGCTCGTCCCGTCTGCTGATCGCCGCTCTCCAGCGAAAAGCCGCAGACAAGGCAACAACCTTCCTCATTGATGAGCTCGAGTATGGCCTCGAGCCGCACCGCATCATCCGCTTGCTCGGAGCACTCGGTGCCAAGGACCGAGTTCCCCCCTTGCAGGTGTTCGCGACGAGCCACTCCCCGACAGCCGTCACGGAATTGAGCGCACAGCAACTGCACATCGTCCGGGGCAACGCGGAGCAGCACATCGTTACGCGCGCCAGCGACGCCGGCGACGTGCAGGGCACGATCCGGGCTCACGCCCACGCCCTGCTCGCTACCTCGATCGTCGTGTGCGAAGGCGGCAGCGAGATCGGCCTGATGCGCGGACTGGATCTGTATTTTACTTCCAGCGGCGAAACATCGCTGACGGCCTACGGAGCCACGCTCGTCAACGGGAATGGCGATGAAACCTTCACGCGCGCCAACGCTTTTGTGTCACTGGGATATCGGGTCGCTATCCTGCGCGACAGTGACAAGCCCGCGCCAGCGGCTGACGAAGCGAGCTTCCTCGCCGGTGGTGGCAAGGTCTTCGCCTGGACCGGCGGGCGGGCGCTAGAGCAGGAGCTCTTCACCGCGCTTCCCGATGAGCCCGCCGCTCGCCTGTTGGATCTTGCCATCGAGGCAAAGGATCGAAGCCTGGTTGAGGCACACGTCCGGACGATTTCCAACGAAGCACAGACACTCGCCGCCCTGGAAACAGAGACACTGATCGACGGCTTGGGCGCCGATAGCCGTGTGCTTCTCGGCAACGCGGCCGCACGCTTCGGATGGTTGAAAACCATCACAACGATGGAGACCGCAGGGCGAACCATTGTCGGACCCGCTTATCGCGATGCTGATGCCAGCCTGACTGGCGTCATCGATGGCCTCGTGAACTGGGTCAAAGATGGCGGACGCTGAGATGGATCTGGGTGCCATCGGACGGGGTCTGGTTATCGCCCCGGCCGGATGTGGGAAGACCCAGCTCATCACCGATGCCCTGGCGCGGCACGGCGGGCCCAAGCCTATCCTGGTGTTGACCCACACCAATGCAGGCGTCGCAGCACTCCGTGGCCGGCTTGAGAAGGCAGGAGTGAAGCCGGGCACCTACCGTGCCACGACGCTCGATGGTTTCGCGATCCGCCTCATCTCAACGTTTCCACAACGGGCCGGCCACGATCCACGGATCGTGAACGGTGCACGACCCAACTACGAGGCGATCCGAGATGCCGCAGCCCGCCTTGTCGCCGCCGGACATGTGCACGAAATTCTTGCCGCGAGTTACGAAAGGCTGTTTGTTGACGAGTACCAGGATTGCTCAATCCGGCAGCACGCGCTCGTGACCTGGCTCGCTCAAAGCCTTCCGACAGCCATCGTCGGCGATCCCTTCCAGTCCATTTTTGGATTTGGGGCGGATCGGTTAGCCGACTGGCAGACGGAGGTGATCGCCTTCTTTCCGGTAGTGGGGGAACTGACGACTCCCTGGCGGTGGAACAATGCCGGCGCTGCCCAGCTAGGCCAGTGGCTACTCTCTGTACGCTCCCAACTCGCAAGCGGCACGCCGATCGATCTGCGCACGGCGCCCGAGGGTGTTCAGTGGATCGAGCTCGATGGCCGGCGCGATGAGGCCCTTCGCCTCGAAGCCGCCGCAGTACAGGCTCCGGGTGACACCAAGGTGTTGATCATCGGGGACAGCACCGATCCGCGCGGACAACGCCGCTTTGCACGCCAGGTCGACGGAGCCGTGACCGTGGAAGCCGTGGACTTGCGCGATCTCACCGATTTCGGAGCCTCGCTCGATCTCAACCACCACGAGGCACTCTCCGTGGTGGCTGGCTTTGGCGAGAACCTGATGAGCAACTTTTCCGCGGACGACCTCGTGCGCTCAACGGCATTAGCCCGAGCAGGTACCCTCGGCCACGCCCCCTCCGAGATCGAACAGGCCGCAATTGTTTTCGAGAACGAGCGAACGCTCCCCAGAATCGCGGACCTGCTCGTCGCAATCAACCGGGCGGGCGGAGTGCGCTGCTACCGGCCGGCGGTGCTTGCCGCGGCACAGCGCGCCTTACAACTCGCCGGCGCCCCGGGGGGACCCTCCTTCCGTGACGCGACGGTCGCGATCCGGGAACAGTCGCGTCTCGTGGGCCGGCCGCTGGCAAGGCGCTCGGTTGGCAGCACGTTGCTGCTCAAGGGGCTCGAGGCGGACATCTCTGTTGTTCTCAATGCCGGGGCGCTCAACGCCCGAAATCTCTACGTTGCGATGACGCGGGGATCGCGACGCTTGCTGGTCTGCTCCGCCTCCCCCGTTCTCAACCCGGCTTGGTGATCACCGCGCCGCGGGCTCGATCCAGGCGACGTATCCGGACGACATGTAGACGACAGCACCACGCACGCCGCCGACAACTGCCAGATAGTCGCGCAACTGCGCCGCGTGCCGGCCCTGCGCGGCAGCGTCCGGGTTGACATCGGACTTCCAGTCGACGACGAGCGCAATCCTGTCTCCCTCCATCGCGACGGCGTCGGCCCTGCCCGAAAGAAAGCGAGGCGGATGGGCTGCCCACAGCGGTACCTCGGGAACGAGGCTTTCAATGAAAGGCGCGAGTTCCGGAAATTTCATCGTGCGCAGAGCCGTCGCCGCCATCTCGAGCGGATCCGGTCTGACGATTTGGGCTTCTTCCTCGGTAACAGGCAAGAGCTGCTCCAGCAGCTGCGCGGCCCGCTTGGTCGCGGCCTCCGATTCGGGCGGCAACTCGCCGTTGAGGAACTCTTCCATGAGCTTGTGGAGGACATTGCCGCGTACCGAGCCGGCGCCGACAGTCCGCTGACCGTCGGCCGTAATGTCGACGACGAAGCTATCCAGCACATCGGCGCTGCGATCGGGATCGCGTTCGCTCGGGCGATCCCAGACAATCGGTGTCGCCGAGGCTGCGATGCGGTCGCGTTCGGCCGCAAAGATCGTTTCCGTCTGATCGTTCGATGACACAGATGGAGCAACGGCTTCAACAGGTGGTAGGGCTTCCGTTGCGATCTCGCTCAGGCGTGCCTGGCCAAGGTCCATGACCCGCGACCACGAACGGGACGAGGCTCCCGGCAAGTCCGGAATAACCAGCAGGTCACGGGCACGCGTGGTTGCGACATACCAAAGCCGTTCGCGCTGACGTCCTTCGCGGAACTCCTCTTCGTGCCGGGCAGCCACCAGCTCGGGGGGTTCGAGGCCGCCGACGATCCAGTGGATCGTGTTGTCCGACTGCCGATAGACGAACTGATCCTGGGGCTTGAACTGGGTCGATGAATTGACCGCGATTACAACCGGCCACTCGAGGCCCTTGGCACTATGCATAGTAACGATCTCTACCGCGTCCCCCGATGCATCGACGCGCCCCTCCGAGTGACGGCGCTTACTCTCCCACCCGCGCTGCAGGTCGCGGGCAAAGGCACGAAGTCCGGCAACGCCGTAGGGCCGGGCGAGCTCAAGGACGGTATCGAGGTTCGCAAGGGCACGCGCGTTGCGTTGGCCGTGCCGGGCGGCCATCACGACCCTGACGTTGAGCCGTTCGATCGCAAATCCAAGCAGCTGCATGGGCGTGAGTTCGGCGCCCAGTCGATAAAGGTCTTGAAGCTTTTCAAGAACGTCGCGAGCAAGAGGATGAGCAACCTTGTCCGCCGGCGTACGGAGCTGGAAGCGGCGACGGCCATCTTCGTCGGGTTCCAGCCCAGCTGTCACATCGAGCAAGTCTTCATCGCTCAGCCCCACCAGCGGACCACGCATCAGGGCCCCGAACGCAAGCGTATCCAGCGGATCCGCTAGGGTTCGGACAAGAACCAGAAGGTCCTGAAGTTCCTGGCGACGGAACAGCGCGTTCCCGGCCTGCGATGCCACGGCGATACCGCGTCCTTCGAGCGCCCGTTCGTAGCGCCAGAGGTCGGTATGGGTTGGCGCGAGCAATGCAATGTCGCCAGCGCGCAGACGGCGCTCACGTTCATCCGGCTCGCTGATCGGAAGAGACCCGATCAGGCGCGCGCATAGCGCGGCGACCGCCGCAGCTTCCGCCTCTCGTTGATCCTCGGCGTTGGCATCGCGGGGGACATTGACCGTCACCTTCACAGCTGCCGGGACCGGCAGCGGTGGCGGATTGAGGGTCGCGGTCAAGGCAACAAAACCCGGCTGGCCGGACCGCGCCAGCACCTTATGGAACACGTGATTGACGTGCTCGATCACCTCTGGCCGTGACCTGAAATTGGCCGTTACGGCGAGCAGGCAGCCATTTTCGGCGCGCGCGAGCACCGATTTTGCCAGCCCATAGGCCTCGATGTCGGCGCCGCGAAATCGATAGATCGCCTGCTTCGGATCCCCGACTAGAAACAAGGCGCCCGCGCGGAGAGGACCTTCGCTCCATCGTGTTGGCTGGGTGACCGCGGCCAGAGAAAAGACGATCTCGGCCTGAAGCGGATCGGTGTCCTGGAACTCGTCGACCAGCACGTAAGGATATCGATTGGCGAGCGCGTCACGGATCTGCGGATGTTGGCGGACAAGGACCTGCGCATGCAGCAACAGATCATCAAAATCGAAGACGGCGGCAGCACGCTTGCGTTGATCGTAGGCCTCGATCACCTCGCTGAGGAGTCCGGCAAGCTGGTGAACTAGCCCCTGCGCGATCGAGCCGATCAGCACGCGGTAGGCGAGGCTCACGTCTCCGAAGCGGGCAGCTGCCTCATCGGCTCGACGCTGGCCCTTCTCCTCCCCAAGAACGTCTTTCCACGCCGAAGTCTTGTCATAGTCTTGCAGGTCAACTGACTTGGGCCGCATCGCGGCCACCCGTGGCGGCTTGGTCAAGCGCCAAAGCGCCGGGAAATCGGTGTGCTCAAAGGCGTCTCCAAAGAAGGCGGCAAGGCGTTCGAGATCATCGATAAGATCTGCAGTCCCGGCTTCCGCTGGGCCGCTTGCATGCCACCGTGAAAACGTGACGACGGCCTCAGCAAAAACACGATCCGGCCGGCTCGAGAAATCCGCGGCGGGTGCGGTAGCGGTCCGATGGTCCCGGCGCAAGATCGCGAGTTCGCGGATCCGCTCGACGACACCCAGCGGATCGTCCTTGGCCAGCACGGCAACCGGCCCATCACCATCCGCACCATCTGCGAGTTTTTCTGCCAACCACTCAGATAGCACTCGATCGAACAGCGCATCAGCAACAGTTTCATCGATGACGCGCGATCCCGGATCGAGGCCCGCCGCAAGACCGTGAGAACGTAGGATCGCCTGGCAGAAGCCGTGGATCGTCGTCGCCGTGATCTCGCCGAGACGGGGCGCGCGGGCCAGCAGTTGGGCCATCTGGTCGTCCCCCAGGGGCTGGGTGACAACACCGGTAAGGGCGGGCGGCACCCGTCCAGCAAGAAGCTCCGCGATCGTCCAACGGATCCGGGCCTCGAGTTGGCTCGCGGCCGGCTCGGTGAAGGTGATCGCGGCAATCCTCGACGGCTCGATTCCGCTCGCGATCATCATCGCGATGCGGCCGGCCATCAACGACGTCTTGCCAGTGCCGGCCGCCGCCTCGACCAGAATGTTGCTCGTAAAGTCGGTCAGCGCCCGCCGGCGAGCCTCAATGTCTGGAACGCTCATGAGCTGGTCCACAGCTTGACGAGCGGGTTATTGACCTGCGCGAACTGCCGCTGCTTGGTCCGCCGGTACGCCTCCAGATCCGCTGGCAGGGCAACCGACACGGCCTCGAAAAATGCTGGCTGTGGGCCTGGCGCGATCTGACCACTGCGTTGCAACGCCACCCCGGCCGCGGTGAACCCTATAGCCTGCTCGATCGCCGCCGCAAGTTCATCGTGGCCGAGGCCCAAGGTGCGAGCCGGCTCGTCCTTGAGATAGGTCAGCCGCGATTCAACCTGACGAACCCCCGAGAGCAAGGATTGGGTAGCAAGCGCATAAAAGACCCGCTGGAGCTCGCTCCCGCGATTGAAGACAACGGCCTTCTTTTGCTGCGGCGCTGCGCCCGCCTTGTAGTCGGTAACGATCGCGATGCCCCTTGATGCGTCTTCATCCAGCCTGTCGATGCGTCCCCGGAACACGATGCCCGTGAGGCCGACCGCAACAGGCATGAGCGTCGTCCAGGGGTGAGGCCCGTCGTTGGCTTCGCCGAAGACCAGCTCCGTCCAACTCGTCCCGCGCGGTTCACCGAGCGCGTCGAGGAGGCCACGCGAAGCGCGCTCGCGGGCCAGCGCCATGGAGTGCCGCCACAACAGCCCGGGCGGGACCGCCCGCGCGATCGGCCAAGCCCGGTTTAGCCGGTCCGATTCGTCTTCGAGGGCCCGCTCAATTTCCTCAACATTGCCCGGTGCACCCCGCCGCAGCACGCCGGCAATGAGGGCGTGGACCAGTTCGCCAAACGAGCGGTGATCAAGCGCAAGCGGCTGGGATTCGAGGTTGGGCTCGCGCCAATGAAGCGCATACTCCCAGACAAATCCCAGCGGATCGCAAAGCAGGCGATGCAGCGACGTCGTCGACTGCACCTCGTGGAGCGCGCCGAGGATCAGCGGATGGTCGGCACGAACCCGTCCGTCATGGGCGGTGTGCCTCTCGCCATCCTGCCAGGCACGCCACGCCGCGCGGCTCGAACGCACCTGGTGGTCTTTGCCCGCGTCGGCCGGCCTTGCATAGAGACGATCGGTTTGGCTGAACGCGTGGCGGGGGATGGCGCTCCGGCCCACCATCCGTTCCCGATCACCTCGCCACAATGTGCTCGCCGCCTGCACCGCCCCCATCGCGTTCCGATGTCCGCGCGACTGGCTCCAATCGTCCGCTTGACTGACGATGATGTCGTACGTCGCGCGATCGTCGTCGGCGATATCTGCAGACGGCAGACGCAAGAGCTCGAGCAGATGCTGAGGCAGGAGCGGATCTTCGATCGGTGGTCGCGGCCAGCCATTGGCCTGAACCCCAATCAGACGGACATGCCGGCGAGGTGCAGCGGCGAGGTGATGGGCCGGGGCCCAGACGATGCAGTTGCCTGGCTCGTTGCCGTCCTCAACGCGCAGCGCCTGCAGCGAAAGTTCGATCGCCTGGGGCGGCGCCATCCGCAACGCGTCCTGCCACAAGTTGAGTGCCGAGCCGCGCAACAGCCGGCGCCCGGCATGCTCCGCCCGCCGCACCCCATCGGCAAGGAGTTCCAGCACCGGTAGGAGCGTGCGTTCCGCGAGATCGCCATCCGCGCGCTCAGTCCGCGCCGTCTCGAGAGCGTGCTGCCAGAGTTTGAGACTGGTCAGTGCGGCTCTTCGTTTGAGCCCCCTCGCCCAATCAGAGGGTATCTGCTCGCGCTCTGGCGGCACACGCGCCAAGAGCAGCCGGACGCGCTCCTGGGACAACCCCCTCAGCAGGATGTCGGCGAGCGCCGCACAGGCCTGCCCCTCGCGAGTGGCGAGAGCGGGAACGCCGTGGGTAAAGTGGAGTGGCAGTTCAGCTTCCCGCGCCAAAATCAGAAAGGTGTCGTCCCAGGTGGCCGGCGAGGCGGCGGTGATGGCGATGTCGTGCGGAGCAATACCGTCCTCTGCTACCCTCGCGCGGGCCCAGCGCAGCGCTTCTCGCACCTCGCTGCGCGGATCGGCGCAGACGTCTGCGGAGGTGAAAAGGCCCTGGCCATCTGCACGAGTGATGGTTTCGCCCGGAAACCAGCTTCGCCGGCTGAAGCGTGAGGCGATCCATTGAACTGGGACAACGTTGCAGAGCTGGATCATAAGCGGACGCCACACCGGCTTTATGTCGGCAACATCCACTAGGGTAATCGCACCCAGCAACCTGGGAGCGAGATGCAGTCTCTCCAATGCCGCTGCGACCAAATCGGGCGGCGCCAGCGCCCCCTTGGGTAGCGCAGTACGAATTCGTTGTTCCAACAGCATGAAATCTCTAAGGCGCGAATTGTTCGGCACGGAGGACTGGGGCCCCGCCGCCCACCAATCGCGCAATGCCGACAGGACGGCCGAGGGCATTCCTGGCAGTGCGCAAACTTGCGCGATATCTTCGTAACCTCCGGCGTCAAGGGCCAGCCTTATAGCCGGATACAATAGTTCCTGCGATGCTGGCACGATGAATCCTCCGGCCAGCCGCGCCGCCAATTGTGGGAGCGTCAGGACGTGCCGGCCCGGGACGCCCGCTCGCGCGGCATCGAGCCTTCGCATCCGCATCGCCAGCTGCCCATCCACGAGCACCGTTTGAGTATTCATGCGGCATCAGCCCGGCGCGCAAATGATGCCTCGAGGTGAGCGACCATCGCCTCAAGGGCTCCACCTAGCCGTTCGAGGTCGGCCTTGCTTATGGATCGCTCGCGGCCGTCGTGCTCGCGACCATAGCGGTGAACGCAATCGTGCCGCACGGGCACAAATTCCATGAGCGCCCGCTTGGTCGCCTCATCTGGAAAGATCGTCGAACCGAGCGCGCTCCGATAGTAGTGATCGATCTTCGAAAAGTTATGGTACATCAGCTCGCGCAGGCGGGTGTGCACCCAGTCGCGAAAAGCGTCTGGATTCGAGGCGAGTTCAACAATTCCGATCTTCTCGGCTGCCCACTCCTTGTTGCCTTTCACCAAGGCGGACATAGCCTCGGCATCATCAAGTACCAACCTGATCAAGCGGTCGCTGAGATAGGCCTCGATCGCGGAAAAATACTGAACCAGCAACATGCGGTTGAGCGCAGTGATGGACCCGTTGGGGCTATGCTCGATCTCACCGGCGATGTAATCGATGTCGTAGGTGGCAAACTTGAAGATCTTGCCAGGGTCGGCGGGCAGGTTCGCGCGTTGATATGCTTCCGCCTCCCATAGATCCTCGGGATCGTGAACCGGATCACCCACGACCCGGACACTCGTCTTGCCGTCCGCCAGCTCCGCCACCAGGCTTGCGCCGGTGTTCGTGATGCCGATTGAATGTTGCCGCTCGCATCCGGGGCACGTTGCGACGTGCTCGGCGTGGCCTTGCGCGTCAGACTCTCGGTCCGCCATCGCGTCATAGGCCGGTACTTCGTCGATGATCTCGTGGATTTTAAACCCACAATCTGGGCACTCGAACTCAAGCGATGGCTGCTGATACACCATACCCCATTCTCTCCACGTCCGACGGCGGGTCACCGGGCAAACTCGAAGGAGCTGGCCCTGTCAGATGATCGCTGCACTCGTATCGAGGACCGCGCCATGGAGGCGCACCAATTCATCAACTCGCGAGCGGTTGTCCTCAAACCGATGGCTTGGCAACGCCACCAGATCTGATGAAAGCACTCGATCGAATAGCGCGTAACAGATTTCGCCATTGTTGTGACGCGACCTGTAAGCCAAACCCTCCAGCGCGGGGAAGTCGTTGTGAAGAGCCAGCGCCAAGGCCCTTGACGGACCATAGTCGTCACTTGAGCTGACGGAAGCATCGACGCCATGGAAAAGCAGCCCTTCATCCATGATCTTGGCAAAGGTAAGCGAACGCTCGAGGCGAAGAGGCGTCCACTGTCGTTCTTCGATGAAGTCTCGTCTTACGATTCGTCCAGTTGGCCGATGCAAAAGGGTTTCCACGAAGGCCCCCTCGAGCCTCTGTGCGGCGTAGAGAACACCGTACTCACCACCGGGCGCATCGAAGCGATTCCGCGGTGCCTTGCCTGGGCCAGGTCCGAAAAAGATGGGGCCCTGTCCCTTTCGATGGATGCGGACAATGATCTCTCCCGCATCGAGCTGCAGCGGCAGCAGGCCCGCGGGAAAGCTCGCTGTCGGCGCAAAGGACGCGGCCAAACCTATTCCTCGTCCACATCGAGATAGGCTGCGGCAGCTCCGACAACCATCTGCACCTCTCCCGATATGAGTTTCTGGATTGGCGTCGCCGAGAGGTTGGGGTCTTCTTCCACAAAGAACTGCAGCGCGGACCACCTCCCCGCCTTGCTGCTATCGAAAAGTCTGACGATCTTCCCCAACCCTTCGACGATGCTCGTCTGACCATCCGCCTCCACGAACTGAAACTTCGGCAGGGTCAGTTCGGCGCCGTCCATCAGACCAAACGCCGTGCCGGTCTTGACCCGCTTGTGAAGCGCCTGCCGACTTGTGCCAAGCAACCGCGCAGCCTCGGTGAGCGACAGGCTACCACCCGCGCGCTGCAGTAGCAGGCGGCTCGCTTCCGAAAAGCGCGCCTCGGAAGGCAGTTCGGGCGACCGAGTGGCGCCCTCAACCTCTGCTAGCAGCTCGGTAGAGAGTCGGAACTGGTCGGCAGCAAGTTCGACATGCCTCGCCAATTCGGAGAAGGCTCTTGAACGGTCATAGCGGCACAACCGAAGCAGCTCGTTGCGAGCTGGACTTAGGTCGCTGAGAATGACGAAGGCATCGATTGCAAGCCGTTCGGCGCGTGGCGTCGGTTTCCACTCGTGGACGAGCGCACTCCTGAGCTGCTGCGAACAGTCGATAACGTTGTGAACGATGCTGCTGTACCACGTCTGAACGACTTGTCGCCGATGCCGCGCCACTGATCGGCCCCCCGCAAACTCGAAGTCGTTGACTGCAGCCTCATGGAAAGCGGCGCTCATCAGTAGCGCAGCACTCTGAATGCGATAGTTGAAGACGAAAACGAGCCGGAGCGCCGGGCTGGCCGTCGCTTCCGATGCAAGCCATGGAACCTGCCCTGCCACGAGGCGCGACCAATGATCGCCATCGTGCCGATCGCGAATGTCGCGCGCGGTCTCAAGTAAGTATCGACTGAAGCTGTGCAACTCGTCGCCCGACGGCTCTGTTGCGTGTCCCAAGCCAGTCGTGAGCAGTTGAGCAGCTGAGGGCGCTCGCGACAGCATGAGCAGATCGGCCAGATAGTCGGACACGCTTTTGCCGGCGTCGCGCGCTCGGGCCTCCGCGACGGCGCGCACCACTGGATCGAGTTCGGCTTCCTGAGGAGATTGGACCACGTTCGCAGCTCACGGGGTTTGGCGGAACATGCCGCCGTGGTTGACAATAGGGTTGATACATAGCGCAACATGAGGTAGTTATCAACCTTCGACTATCAACCCCCCGCTCCCCGGCGCGGGCCATTGCAGCGTGGCGCGGTCACGAGGCAGGCGGCCCCCGGCCTGAAAAGAGGACTGAGAGATGAGGTACTTCGCAGAATTCAATCGCGTCATCCGCGACAACATTCGCATCGCCGCGAGAACATTGCGACGCCAGGGGCTCGAGGCTCACGTCCTGCCGCACAAGACATCGCTCCTGATCGAACGCCCGCGCCACATGCCGTGGTCCGATTTCACAGGCGCCGTCGCAGCCGTGCTTCAACCCCAGCGTGGCTCCGTCATGCTATCCAGTGAGTCCACCGGCAACACGTTCATCTGCAGCAATCGGGGAAACCGGCCCGGGCGCTTTGTCCGCCAGTAGCACCACTCACAGGCTATGGTCCGATGCGTGCTCCAGCTTCCCTCTGCTTCGAACAGTCGCCGGCACTCATTGCCTTCCGCACTGCCGCCGGGGACGCCAATCGGCTGCTCAATACCCTTTTGGTCGCAGTTGAAACCCTGAAGGGAGGAGCGGCAGCTGTTCGGCCACCGGATCTCGCCGTCCCTTGGAGCCTTCCGACCACCCCTGACGAATGGCTCGATACACGCAACTTCGCGCTGCGCGGCACGATGGTTGTGCTTGTCGATGCTCTTGACCGCTATCTCAAGATTCTGAGTCGGATTGAGGGGCTCACCGCCCTCGAGCTAGACGATCGTCTCAATGGTCGAAAGGCCGCGGGCGAAGATCATCGACCGACGTTGCCAGAGCGCGTGGCATCCCTGTGCTCGCACTACAGCGGCGCGGTTCACCCGTCCTACGTCCTCGCTGTGAGCCTGCTCGTCGCCTGGCGCAACCGGTTCGTCCACCTCGAGCATCGAGCCAATCTCTCGAGGACGGAGCGTCAACAGTTTCTACAACACGCCGAATTCCTGAAGACGGAATTCGCAGGCGTCGTCATTGCGGATGTCATCGCGCGTTTCGATGCCGACACCCCACCAACCCTGGTCGACCTGTCCACGCTCCTGGCCGCCACACACCGGCTGGTCAGGGATATCGACGCTCACCTTCTGCACCTGCAGGACGGCCAAGACTACGCAGTCGCATTGATGCGCTACATGCTGCACTCTGCCGCCGACCCAGTTGCGACCCTCGAAACGATCTTTTTCAACGGCGGCACCCGCGCCGCTGGGCGGGTCCTCGCCTTGTTCCTCGAGAATGGCGCCAATCACAGTCCAAATCGAACCGCCAGCGCACCGTCCCTATCCCGAAAACAGCTTGATGCTGTTCTTGGTCTCAGCAGAAACAAGGCTGCCGAGCTGTTTGGTATCGAGCGCCCGAGGACCGGACCTGGGCAGTGAGCGCTCCGACCCGCTGTCGATCAATGGCCTCTACGACTTCGCATCGCTGACACGCGCAGAGAGCGCTTCTACAATGCGGTCGAGACGACGCAACAGATCATCGTACGTCACGATGTCCATCATGTTCGCGTATTTCCGCTTGATCACCTCCAGATCGAAGGACTGGCCACTCGTAAGCGCTGCGGTGCCGTCGGATCGGCGATCGCGACCGAGAAGCAGCAAGCCCTTGGGATTGGTCAACCGCTTCGCCGTCGGCCACACTGTCGCGGTCGCGGCCGACCACTACGCCGACATTCCCGCGCTTCGTCATCTGCACGAGGCGACAATTGCCGACGCCATGACCGATGCGCTCGACGCCGCGTTCCCCCCCTGTGTCCTGTCGTCGGAGGAGGAAGCGGCCGTCCAGACCGATCCCGACAAGGCGACCGGCCTTCCCGTTGTCGGCGCCGCCGCGGTCAAGGCGCTGTTCGGCGGCGAGCAGGACGTCTGGCTCGCCAGTTGCGGCGGCTTCTACAACAGCCCGTTCGGCTCGGAGGGAGAGGCCTGTCCGTCCCCCTTCTGGGGGTGTCTCGAATGCAGCAATGCCGTGGTCACCGCCCGCAAGGTGCCCGCGCTCCTGGCCTTCCTCAACTTCATCCGGGCGCAGCGGCAGGTGCTGAGCGAAGCCGACTGGATCGCCAAGTACGGCCGGGTTCACGGACGCATCGCCGAACAGATTCTGCCCCGGTTCGCCGACGCCGAGATCGAGGAAGCCCGTCGGATTGGGTCATCGGACCCCGCGCTCCTCTACCTGCCGCCCGAAGCGAGAGCGCCATGATGCCGGCACCGATCAAGCTGCCGCAGCACGCGTCGCTGCCTTCGGCCATTTATGGCAACGACGAGCCCGTGCTTGCCGGCGTGGCGGTCAGGGACGATGCCGACCGCACGCGACTTCCGCGCTTCGGTGACGATCTTTGGGACCTGGGCGCCGCCATTTTCCGGGTGAACGCCCGCTACAGCAATTACCGGCTGAACCTCGCCCGCATCGCCGATCCCGTCACGCGGCGGCTGGCGAAGGAGTACGTGATCGCCCGCCTGCGCATCCATGTGCCGGGATATCGGGCGCCCTGCGGCGCGACCTCGGCGATCCGCCTGCTGCGCTACATCCAGCATTTCGCCGCGTTCCTCCGCGCAAGGACTGGCGCCGTCGATCTCAGCCGGATCGATCAGGCGCTGCTCGACGCCTATCTGGCGTATGCCCGTGACGGCGGACGGCGAACGCCTCACGAGACGGTGAAGTATGTCGAGGTGCCGATCGACCTGCATCACCTGGCGCCATGGCTAACCGGCGGCGGCATCGGTTTCCTGCCGTGGCGTGGACGTGCGCCGCACCGCGTTGCCGGCCGGCCGCCAGCGCCCGCCGAGAACGCCACGCCGCGCATTCCCGAGCCGGTCATCGGCGCCATGCTGCGCTGGGCGCTCAAGTATGTCGAGGTCTATGCGCCCGATATCCTCGCGGCGCGGGCCGAGCTTGACGCTCTCGAAGCCCGCTGCGCCCGATTGATGGCGCGGGACGCGCGGGCCGGACGGGCCGTGGCCAAGAACTATCGCGCCCGCGTGGCCAAGTGGCTCGACGTGCGCCGGGCCATGGGCCGAGGCGTGCCGATCTGGGAGCACGCGCCCAATGTGGCCCGCCGCATCGACCCGCTCACCGGCGAAGAGACCCCGCCCTACAATCTCCATCTGATGCGCCTTCACGCCGGCGCTCCGCAGAGCGGCCGCATCAGCCAGTCCGAGCCGACTGCACGACTGATCGAGAAGGCAGCCGCCGAGCTCGGAACCGAGATCGGCGGGCTCGATACGCCGATCTCGATCGATCCGGACACCGGACTGCCATGGCGCGAGCGCTTCGACGGCCTCAGCCTCGCCCGCGAAGAACGGATGTTGCAGGGCGCCTGCTATCTCGTCTGCGCCTACCTCACCGGCATGCGCGACAGCGAGGTGCAGGCGATGCAGCCGGGTTGCGTGTCGCCGGTGCGCAGCGCCGACGGCCTGGTCGAGCGGTACCGGCTGCGCAGCACGGTGTACAAGCGCCATGGCGCGCGCGGCGTCACGGCCGACTGGATCACGATCGAGCCCGTCGCTCGCGCCGTCGCGGTGATGGAGGTTCTCTCGGCACGCAATCGCCGAGAGAAGGAACTGTCATCCTTGTGGGTGGCGCTGAAGGACTGGCCCTGGAGCAACGATCATCTCGGGATGGGTGCAACGCCGACACTCAACCTTTTCCGCGAGGGCCTCGACACGCGCTCGGAGGCCGCGCCGGCGATTCCGCGCATCGGCGACGAGCCTTGGAAGTTTACGACCCGGCAGCTCCGACGCACGATCGCCTGGTACATCGCCAACCGGCCGTTCGGCACGGTCGCCGGCAAGATCCAGTACAAGCACGCCTCGGTCGCCATGTTCGAAGGCTATGCCGGATCGGCGCAGGCCGACTTCCGCTTGGCGATCGAGCGCGAACGTGCACTCGGCCAGCTCGACGACATTGTCGCCCATTACGAGGCCTATCTTCGCCGTGAAGGCCCGGCGGGACCGGGTGCTGCGCGACTGCGACGCGAGTTCGGCCGCGTGCAGGAGGAACTTGGCGATCTTCCCGGCCGGATCTTGGACCGCAAGCGGCTGCGCACCATGGTTGCCCATCTCGGGCGGACCCTGCATGTCGGTTTCCTCAACGACTGCCTGTTCGATGCAGCGACCGCGCTCTGCCTCACCGGCGCGCCAGATGCCGAGCGGACGGCGCCGGCCCTATCGCGCTGCAGCCCCGACCGGTGCCCGAACGCCTGCCTGACCGCCCGGCACCGCGAACCGTGGCAGGCCTCGATCGTCGAGGGCGAAGCGCTTCTGGCCGACCGGCGTCTATCGCCGCTGCAGCGCACGGCGATCCTGCGGGACAACGAGCGCAAGTGCCGGCTGATCGCGCCTCTCATGGACGGTGACGCATGACCGCGCTCGGGCCGAAGAGCCAAGCGGCGCTAAGGGCTGCCATGAAGCGGTTGCTCGACGGCCGCCCTGAACGCACCGACGGGGCGCTGACCGTCGCCAACCTGGCGCGCGAGGCCGGCGTCAGCCGAGCGACGGCGAACCGGGCCGGCGATCTTCTCGCCGAGCTCCGCGCGGCCGAAGCCCGCCTGCGGCGATCGTCGCCCAGGGCCCTCAAGGAACGCATCCATGCTCTGGAAGCGGAACTACGCGCCGTGCGTGGTGCCGAGATGGCGGAGCTGCGGGCGCTCACCCGGACGCTCGCGCAGCACATCCAGATGCTGACGTTGCAGCTCGCCGAGCGAGATGCCGTCATCGAAGGTCTGCGAGCGGAGCTGTCTCGATCCGTGGACGCCAGGGTCGTCCCGTTGCGGCGTCCGCCTCTGGACGGCACCGGCTGACAGCCGCGCTTCATCCTGACCGGTCCAGGCGCCGCTCGCCGGTCATGGCTGCCTCCCGTGCTCGCCCGTCGAGGCAGGGCTCGGGTTGTGGCAGACGCTGCCGGCCCATCAACCCTGTTCCGCACCAGCACCGAGAACAGGGTGTGACGGCCCGGCTTCCCGCGTCTGCCCCTGCCGCCTCGCCCTCGACGGAGAGGGCGAACACAGGAGGCAGCCATGACCACCGATCGCACACCCCAGCCCCGGAACGACATCTACGAGCGTGTCACCAGCCAGATCATCGCCGCCATCGAGGCCGGCGCCGACCAGTACCGGATGCCCTGGCACCACGACGGATCGGCCATCACTACGCCCGTCAACGTCGCCTCGCGCAAGGCCTATCGTGGCGTCAACGTCATCGCACTCTGGGCCGCCGCGCACGCCGCCGGCTTTCCCGCCGGCATCTGGGGCACCTATCGCCAGTGGCAGGCGCTCGGCGCCCAGGTCCGCAAGGGCGAGCGCGGGCACCTCGTCGTGTTCTGGAAGACCGTCGATCGCCACGGCAAGGCAGACGTACAGGACGGCGACGAGGATCGCGACGAGCCCGCCCGGCGCATGTTCGCCCGCGGCTACACGGTCTTCAACTGCGCGCAGGTCGACGGCTACACGCCGCCCGAGATACCGGTGCTACCCGAGGCCGAGCGCATCGAGCGGGCCGAACGGTTCTGCGCAGCGCTCGGCATCGACATCCGCCACGGCGGATCGCAGGCCTGTTACCGCCCATCCACCGACCACGTGCAGATGCCCGACTTCGCCTGCTTCCGCGATGCCGCAGCCTATTACGCCGTGCTGCTCCACGAATGCGGGCACGCCTCCGGCGCCAGGCATCGCCTCGACCGTGATCTCTCCGGACGGTTCGGCTCGGCCGCCTATGCTATGGAGGAATGCACGGTCGAGCTCCTGAGCGCCATGATCTGCGCCGACCTCCATCTCAGCGTCGAGCCGCGGCCCGACCACGCCAGCTATATCGCCTCCTGGCTCGAGGTGCTTCGCTCCGACAAGCGCGCGATCTTCACCGCCGCAGCCAAGGCGCAGCAGATCGCCGACTGGCTGCACGCCCAGCAGGGCAACGCTTGCCGGAACGACGTCAGGGGCGCCGCATAGGCGCTCCTCGACCCGATCAGTTGACAGTTCGCTCCCGGAACAGCGCCTCAATCAGCGGACATTCCGGCCGCGTGCCGTCGGCGCATTGCGCGACGACGTCCTTGAGCACCCGCTCCATGCGCTTCAGGTCAGCGATCTTCGCCCGCACATCGTCGAGATGCGCGGCGGCGACCGCGCTTGCCTCGGCGCAGGGCTGGTCGCGTTCGTCGACCAGGCGCAACAGCTCGCGGATTTCGTCGAGTGAGAAGCCGAGCTCGCGTGCCCGCAGCACAAAGCGAAGGCGCCGCTCGTGCGTCGTGTCGTAGCTGCGGTAGCCGGCCGCCGTGCGCGGTGGCTCGGGCAGGAGCCCGACCTTCTCGTAGTAGCGCACAGTCTCCAGATTGCTGCCCGTCCGCCGGGCGAGCTCAGCCCGCTGCAGGCCCTTCACGCCAGCGTGATCGCGCATCGCAAAAATCCCTCTTGACCCTGTAGTTGCTACAGACCGCATGGTACTGCGCAATGAGGATTTCGGCAAGGAAAGCGAGATCGGACATGGATATATCGCGACCCAGCACGGCGGGCATGACGTCCGCCACGACCGACGTGCTCGCGTCGGACCGAGCCGAAGTCGGACGGCAGCGCCTGGTCGCCGTCGGCGGCATTCTCGGCGCGCTTGCCGCCTCCTCGTGCTGCATCGTCCCGCTCATCCTGTTTAGCCTAGGCATTGGTGGCGCCTGGATCGGCAATCTGACGGCGCTCGCGCCCTACAAGCCGCTCTTCGTCGCCGGGACGACGGGCGTTCTCGGCTACGGCTTCTATCTCGTCTACTGGAAGCCGAGGCGGGCCTGCGCCGAGGATGCTGCCTGCGCGCGCCCGATCCCCAGCCGCATTGTCCAGATCGCGCTCTGGTTTGCGACGGTGCTCGTCGCGGCCGCCTTCGCATTCGACTACGTCGCCCCGCTGCTGCTTTCCGCCTGACACCAAGAGGAGACCCGTCCCATGAAGAAGAGTTTGAGTGCTCTTGCTTTGATCATGTCGGTGATGACCGCGCCTGCCGTGTTCGCTACCGAACGCACAGTCACCTTCGCCATCGACAACATGACCTGCGCCTCCTGCCCCTACATCGTGAAGACCTCGATGGCGGCGGTCCCCGGGGTCTCGACGGTGGCCGTCTCGTTCGAAGCCAAGACCGCGACCGTGACCTTCGACGACGCGCAGACGACCCCGGATGCCATCGCGGCCGCCAGCATGAATGCCGGCTATCCGGCCCGCCCGACGCAGGAGCAAGGCAGTTGACATGCATGACCGCGCCCTGATCCGCACCGGCGCCGCAGGCGCCATTGTCGTTGCGATCTGCTGCGCGGCGCCACTCCTTGCCGTGCCCCCGCCGCTGGCCGGCCTCGGCGCGTGGTTGACGGGTTCGGGTCTGGTCGTGCTTTCCCTGATCGCCGCGGGCCTCGGGCTTGTCGCCGGCGGCATCCATCATCGCCGTGCAAAGGTCGTCTGTTCCAACACGAAGATTCTGAATGAAGGCCTGAAGCCATGAACGATTGCTGCACATCCTCCGCGTCCCGCGACAAGGCGACGGTTTCTACATCCGCAACGGTGCCGAGCTTGGCCGTGCGGCCGGGTGTGACGTTTCCGGACTGGTCGGTGGTTTCGTCACCCGTGGTGAAGGAGGCCCTGCTGGCCATGGTCGGCTCCGACCATGTGCTCAACCGCTGGAGCGGCTACGAGGCGGCCACGGATCGCGTGCGCGTTGCGTTGCTACAGCTCTACGCCGAACACGGGCGAGCCCCGACCCCAAGCGCGCTTGCCAAGCGTGCGGGGCTGAGCGAGGAAGCCGTCCGTGCGCTGCTCGAAGAGCTCCGCCGTCGCGACCTCGTCGTACTCGATGGCGACATGATTGTCGGCGCGTATCCCTTCACCGACCGCGACACCGGCCACCGGGTCACACTGGACGGACGCACTCTTACTGCGATGTGCGCGGTCGACGCGCTCGGCATCGGCGCTATGACCGACCAAGACATCTCGATCGTCTCGCGCTGCCGCCACTGCGGCGCGCCGGTCCGGATCACCACGCAGGAACGGGGCCGGGCTCTGGCCGACGTTGAGCCGACGACGGCCGTCGTATGGCTCAGCGTCCATTACGAAGGCGGATGCGCTGCGAACTCGCTGTGCACTGCAACATCCTTCTTCTGTTCCGACGATCACCTCGCCGCGTGGCGCCGGCAGCGTCCTGCAGACGAGCCGGGATTCCGGCTGTCGATCGAGGAAGCTCTCGAAGCAGGTCGGGCGATCTTCGGGCCCAGCCTTGCCGGAATCGGCACAATCGCCGGCCACGGCAACAACGCGGCCGAGACACAAGGTGAGCCTCAATCGTCGGGCGATACGGCATCGCCGGACAGGCCCGTGACGCATCGGCGCCTTGGCACGAATGGCCGCAACAATGGTTCCTACGACCTTGCCATCATCGGCGCCGGCTCGGCCGGCTTCTCGGCCGCGATCACGGCAGCCGATCAGGGCGCCCAGGTGGCCCTCATCGGCAGCGGCACCATCGGCGGCACCTGCGTCAATATCGGTTGCGTGCCGTCGAAGACGCTGATCCGCGCCGCCGAGACGCTCCACAATGCCCGAGCCGCGGCACGTTTCGCCGGCATCACGGCCGAGGCCGAACTGACCGACTGGGGCGGAACCGTCCGTCAGAAGGACGCGCTGGTTTCGGAGCTACGTCAGGCCAAGTACGCCGACCTGCTCCCGGCTTACAACGGCATCGCCTATCGCGAAGGGCCGGCGCGCATCGTGGACGGCGGCGTCCAGGTGGACGGCACGTTTGTCTCAGCCGGCAAGATCATCATCGCGACCGGCGCGCGACCGGCCGTCCCTGTCATCCCCGGCATCGAGACCGTGCCATACCTGACGAGCACGACGGCGCTTGATCTCGAGGCGCTGCCCCGATCTCTGCTCGTGATCGGCGGCGGCTATATCGGGGCCGAACTCGCCCAGATGTTCGCCCGCGCCGGCGTCGAGGTGACGCTGGTGTGCCGCTCGCGTCTCCTTCCGGAGGCCGAACCCGAGATCGGCACGGCGCTGACGGGGTATTTCATGGACGAGAGCATCGCGGTGATTTCCGGCATCACGTACCGGACGATCCGCAAGACCGCGGACGGTGTTGCACTCACTGTCCATCGCGACGGCAAGGACGTCACGATCGACGCCGATCAGGTGCTCGTGGCGACGGGCCGCGCGCCCAATATCGAAGGTCTCGGGCTCGCCGAGCATGGGATCGCTCTCTCGCCGAAGGGCGGCATCTTCGTCGATGACCGCATGCGCACGACAAGATCGGGCGTGTACGCTGCCGGCGACGTCACCGGTCACGATCAGTTCGTCTACATGGCCGCCTACGGTGCCAAGCTCGCGGCGAAGAACGCCCTCAACGGCGACAGCCTGCGCTACGACAACAGTGTCATGCCGGCCATCGTCTTCACCGATCCGCAGGTGGCGAGCGTCGGGCTGACAGAGGCGGCTGCGCGGACCGCCGGCCACGCCGTCCGTGTCTCCACGATCGGTCTCGACCAGGTGCCGCGCGCGATTGCCGCCCGAGACACACGCGGGCTCATCAAGCTCGTCGCCGACGCTGGCAGCGGCCGGCTGCTCGGGGCGCATATCCTCGCACCGGAGGGAGCCGACAGCATCCAGACGGCGGCCCTGGCAATCCGGCACGGCCTCACCGTCGACGACCTCGCGGATACGCTCTTTCCGTATCTCACCACCGTTGAGGGCCTGAAGCTCGCGGCTCTTGCCTTCGACAGGGACGTGGCGAAGCTCTCATGCTGCGCCGGCTGAGCCGTGAAGGCTCGGATGTCGAACGTGACAATGTTGGAGGAGATCTAGTGGCGAAGAGATATGACCTTGCGATCATCGGCACGGGAACGGCTGCGATCGTAACAGCACACAGGGTTCGTGCGGCTGGCTGGAGCGTCGCCGTCGCGGACTTCCGGCCCTTCGGGGGCACCTGCGCCTTGCGCGGTTGCGATCCGAAGAAGATGATGGTCGGCGGCGCCGAGGCGGCTGATCACGCCTGGCGCATGAGCGGACGTGGAATCGAAGGGGACGCGACGCTCGATTGGACGGGACTGATGGCCTTCAAGCGCAGCTTCACCGATCCGGTACCGCAGAAGCGTGAGAAAGCCTTTGCCGACAAAGGGATTCACGCCTTCCACGGTCACGTTCGCTTTATCGGCCCGAATGCGCTCGAGTTCGGAGGAGAGAGGATCGAGGCGGACCGTATCGTGATCGCCGCCGGCGCCGAGGCCGTGCCGCTCGGCATTCCGGGCGAGCAGCACCTGATCACCAATGAAGGCTTCCTGGAACTGGAGAGCCTGCCTGAACGCATCGTCCTTGTCGGCGGCGGTTATATCGCGGCCGAGTTTTCGCACATCGCGGCGCGCGCCGGAGCACAGGTCACAATTCTTCAGCACGGGAAGCGAATGCTCAAGCAATTCGACCCCGATCTCGTCGGCTGGCTGATGGACAAGTTCAGCGAGCGCGGCATCAATGTCCGCACACAGGCAGGGGTGACCGCCATTGAGAAGGTATCAGACGGCTATCGCGTCCGGGCGGACTGTCCTGACGGCGAACTCGATATGGACGCAGATCTGGTCGTCCATGCCGCGGGTCGGGCGCCGGCGCTCGCGACGCTCGATCTCGATGCCGGGAGCGTAAAGCACCATAACGGGCGGCTGGCGTTGAACGGATTTTTGCAAAGCGTCTCCAACCCCGCGGTCTACGCAGCAGGTGATGCCGCCGGCCTAGGACCGCCGCTCACTCCGGTATCAAGCCATGACGCGAAGGTAGTCTCGGCGAACCTGCTCAACGGCAACACGGTCAGGCCTGAATACACAGGCGTTCCGAGTGTCGCCTTCACCATCCCGCCGATCGCAGCCGTCGGCATGAGCGAAGCCAAGGCGCGTGAGAAAGGCCTGAACGTTCGCGTAAAGACCGAGCGCGTGGACGGCTGGTTCACCGCACGCCAGCAGGCCGAGACGGTGTATGGCTTCAAAACGTTGGTCGACGCGGACACTGACCGCATCCTCGGCGCCCATCTTGTCGGTCCGCACGCTGACGAAGTGATCAACATCTTTGCACTGGCGATCAGGCAAGGGCTGACGGCAGAGCAGTTGAAGACCACCATGTTCGCATATCCCAGCGGGGCGTCAGATATCGGCGAGATGCTTTGAGCGTAAGTGAGGTGGTCGACCGGTACGGCCGCGGAGCAGTCTGCACGAAAGAAATCCCTTCACCAGTCGCATTCGGTTCGCTGAGCAGTCGTAAAAACCACGAACCGCAATGCGAAGAGCAGCCCTCCAGATACTCCCGAGTGTCTCACCCGTTCTAAAACCGCGCAACGCCGCCAGATCGGCTGGTTTCGGCTGATGAAAGTCCGCTGAGACAGCTTGACTGTTCAGATAACGAGCCGAGCAGATCAAGACGCTCGAGATCGAAGACGGGCGCGTCGAGTTGCGCGCCGTCACTGGACCTGACTATGGCCGGATCTTTGATCAGGAACTGGTCGCTGCCGTCCAGCGCATTGCCGGCAATGGCACAGGCGACATGCGGTGGAAGGTACCCGGCGTCCTCGACTGGTCGACGGGCATCTACAATCCGCGCGTCGACATCACACGCGACACGACGACGCTTTACGCCTCGGATCGCGACGTGTTCCTGTTCCTCGTCGATGACCTCAACCCGATCGAGGCGGGGCGATTGCCTGACGGCTCGCCCGACCTCTACTTCCGGGGTTTTTATTGCTGGAACAGCGAGGTCGGCGCCAAGACGCTCGGTATAGCGTCGTTCTACCTTCGCGCTGTCTGCCAGAACCGCAACCTCTGGGGTGTCGAGGACTTCCAGGAGATCACCATTCGCCACTCGAAGTATGCCGCCTCGCGCTTCGCGCACGAGGCCGCCCCAGCGTTGACCCGCTTCGCCAACTCATCGCCCCTGCCGTTCATCAACGGGATCAGGGCGGCCCGCGAGCAAATCGTCGCGCGATCAGACGACGAGCGCAGCGAGTTCCTGCGCAAGCGCGGCTTCTCCAAGACGGAGACGACCAAGATTATCGAGACGGTGCTCGTCGAGGAAGGGCATCCGCCCCGGTCCGTCTTCGACTTCGTCCAGGGCATCACCGCGGTCGCGCGCGACAAGCCGCACCAGGACGCGCGGCTCGACCTCGAGGCACGCGCCAAGAAGCTGCTCGATCGCGCGGTTTAGATCTGCAGCGTCCCTGGCTGTGTATTCGCCCTGATCCAACCGGCCATCAGTGTTTTGCGGCGTCGTCCTTAGAGGGAGAGGGCGGCGCCGATCTTCGTGACGGGTGAGTGGTCGGGAGAGAGGCTCCCGGCGCCCGTCATGGAGACTTCCCATGGCCAAGGCTATA
This sequence comes from Phyllobacteriaceae bacterium, assembly GCA_040255475.1. Taxonomy (GTDB): domain Bacteria; phylum Pseudomonadota; class Alphaproteobacteria; order Rhizobiales; family Rhizobiaceae; genus Mesorhizobium_L. The sequence goes on from JBDZVC010000015.1 coordinate 36,133, forward strand.
CCAAAGATCGCACTCAGCGCCTCGCGCGACATCCCCTTCAATCAGCTGGTTCTGAGCCAAGCCAATGTCCGGCGCATCAAGCGCGGTGAGACCATCGAGGACCTCGCCGCGGATATCGCTCGGCGCGGGCTGCTGCAGAGCCTCAACGTCCGACCCGTCCTCGATGCCGATGGCGCCGAGACCGACATGTTCGAGATCCCAGCCGGCGGCCGGCGCTACAGGGCGCTCGAGCTCCTGGTCAAGCAGAAGCGCATGAGCAAGACAACGCCCGTCCCATGCATCGTCCGCGATGTCGCCGGCGACATCTCTGCCGAGGAAGACTCCCTCGCCGAGAACGTGCATCGCGAAGACCTCCATCCCCTCGACCAGTTTCGTGCTTTCCAGGATCTTCGCCAGAAGGGCGTCGGCGAGGAGGAGACTGCCGCCCGCTTCTTCGTGCCGGTCAGCGTTGTCCGGCAGCGGCTGAAGCTCGCGGCCGTGTCGCCAACCCTTCTCGACGTCTATGCCGAAGACGGCATGACGCTCGAGCAGCTGATGGCGTTCACCGTCAGCACCGATCATGAGCGGCAGGAACGGGTCTGGGAAGCGCTCAAGACATCGTGGTCGAAGGAGCCCTACCAGATCCGGCGCATGCTCACCGAGAACACGGTACGCGTCGCTGATCGCCGGGTGCAGTTCGTGACGGTCGACGCCTATGAAGCGGCGGGCGGGGTTGTTCTGCGCGATCTGTTTGAGAGCGACGACGGCGGCTGGATCGAGGATATCGCTCTCCTCGATCGCATGGTCACCGACAAACTCAAGACCGAGGCGGAGACAATCGCCACGGAAGGGTGGAAATGGATCGAGGTCGCGATCAACTTTCCGTATGGCTACGACGCGGGCCTCACGCAGCTCGAAGGTACATCTGCTGAGCTGACCGGCGAAGAACAGGCGTCACTCGATGCGCTCAGGGCGGAGCAGGAAGGCCTCGAACGGCAGTACGAAGATGCCGACGAACTGCCCGAAGAGGTCGACGCCCGTCTCGGTGAAATCGAAACCGCCCTGGCCACCCTCGAAGACCGTCCGACCATCTACGATCATGATCAGATCGTCCGGGCAGGCGCCTTCATCAGCATTGATCATGATGGGTCGCTCTCCGTCGAGCGCGGCTATGTCCGACCTGAAGACGTCGTGGTGGTGAGAGACGACGACGCGACGGTCAATGGTGACGACACCGAGACGGATAGGCATGCATCGGCCACTGTGATCAGCATAGCCGGTCACACCGTCGACACCGACGAAGATGCCGAAGACGATCTGGCTCCCCTACCCGATCGCCTCCTGGTCGAGCTGACAGCACATCGCACGCTCGCCCTGCGCAACGCCGTAGCGGAGAACCCGCAGGTCGCGTTGACTCTGCTCCTCCACCACCTGGTCTCTGAGAGGTTCCGCTTCGCCGGCGCCAGTTGCCTCCAGGCCTTTGTGCAGGAGGCGCATTTCCCGGGGCAGTCCACCGATCTCGGCAGCAGCATCTCGGCCACCGCGATCGCCGAGCGACAGAGCGCCTGGAAGGTCGATGTCCCCACCGAGGATGGTGCACTCTGGGACTGGCTTTCCGAGCTCGACCAGGCGAGCCGCCTGGCGCTCCTCGCACACTGTGTGTCGTTCGGGGTGAACGCGCTGCACGAAAAAGCCGATCGCTACAGCGCCGGTCCTTCTGCGACCGCTGTCCAACATCGGATCGACCAAGCCGACCGTCTCGCGCGCGCCGTCGGACTCGACATGGTCGAAGCCGGATGGCGCCCAACGGTCGGCAACTATCTCGGTCGGGTGACCAAGGCCCGCATTCTCGAGGCCGTCCGTGAGGCCAAGGGCGACGGCCAGGCGCAGCTGATCGACCATCTCAAGAAGACCGAGATGGCCGAGAAAGCCGAGGGGCTGCTCGCCGACACTGGCTGGCTCCCAGAGCCACTGCGCACACCTGACCCAACCGCCATCGCGGAAACGGATAGCGCCGGCGGCGAAACGGCCATGGTCGATCCCTGGGCGCCACGACAGGATGATCAGGCAGCGGCGGACGTTCCAGCCGTCGCCGCAGAGTAGCGACTGAAATCTCCCTCGACGCAACTGGCCCGCCGGCGACGGCGGGCCTTCTTGTTCAGGAGCACATCATGCTGTTCACTCCGGCCGACGTCGCCGCTCATCTCGCTCGCAACGCCGAAGCCGTCTGCCGAGAATATCTCTCCAGCGGGCGACGCACCGGTCGCTACTGGATCGTCGGCGATGTCCGCAACACGCCCGGCCGCTCAATGTTCGTGCGGCTGACCGGTCCCACCTCTGGGCGTGGGGCAGCTGGCAAATGGACCGACGCCGCGACCGGCGAGCACGGCGACCTGCTCGACGTCATCCGCGGATCGCTCGGTCTCGTCGAGTTCAAGGAGGTCATGGAGGAGGCGCGGCGCTTTCTGGCGCTACCGCGTGAAGAGCGGCATTCGTCGCCAACCATCAGGTCCGAGCCAGCGCCGACCGGATCGCCGGAAGCCGCACGCAGGCTGCTCGCGATCTCGAAACCGATCAATGGCACCGTTGCCGCGACGTACCTAGGCAACCGCGGCATCGCCCAGCTCCGTGATATCACATCAATACGGTTTCACCCGCGCTGTTACTATGTGCCGGACGAGCATCACGCGACCGAAACCTGGCCGGCGATGATCGCGGCGGTCACCGATCTTGGCGGCAACACCACCGGCGCGCACCGGACTTGGCTTTCTCCTGATGGCCGCGGCAAGGCACCCGTCGATACGCCACGGCGAGCGATGGGCGAATTGCTGGGCCATGCAGTACGGTTCGGCGCCGCACATGATGTCATGGCGGCCGGCGAGGGCATCGAGACTATGCTGTCTCTGAATCAGGTCATGCCTGACATGCCGATGGCCGCTGCCCTCTCCGCTGCTCATCCCGCT
>JBDZVC010000673.1:0-1558 GCA_040255475.1 Phyllobacteriaceae bacterium
GGGAGAGCTTCCCGTTGCTGAAGAAGATTCCCGCCTGGCTACTCTCTATGTCGGCACCGGGGGCCTCGGACAGCGGGGGAACGTTGCCGTTTTGGCCGTAGTGCAGGCCGTAGCCAAGCGGGAATAGCGGGTTGTATCCGGGCTGCCCGGATTTCTGCGGCTCATGCAGCACCGTGCGCGGCCAGGAGAAGGGCAGTCGGCCGGAGAAGTCGTAGGCGATCGCGCCGTCTTTCTTCCGATACAGCACGTCGGCAATGCCGGCGCCCTCCGAACCGGGCAGCCATGCAGCGACGAACGCATTGGATGCGTTGATCTCGCGGTTCATCCACAGCGGCCGTCCCGAGAGGAAGAGGGCCACCACCGGGATCTGTTCCGCGCGCAGCCGACGCATGAGCGCGAGGTGTCCGCTACTATCGCGAAGCGTCAGCAGCGTGATGTCGCCCTGGAACTCCGCGTAAGGATTCTCCCCGAACACGACGACGGCGACGTCGGGCTTGGCTGAGTACTTGCCGTCAACAGATAGCTCCGCGCTACCCCCGGCCGCCGTCACCGCCGCCTGAATTCCCTTCCAGATCGACGTAGCTCCCGGGAACTGGCTGTTGTCGAGGCCGGTGCCTTGCCACGTGATCGTCCAGCCGCCGCTCTGCTTGCCGAGATTGTCCGCGCCATCGCCGGCGACGAGCACACGTTGCGCCGGATGGAGTGGCAGCAGCCCGTTTTCATTTTTCAGCAGGACGAGGGATTTGCGCACGGCTTCCCGCGCGACCGCGCGATGCGCCGGGCTTCCGAGCTCGCTGAATTGCCCGGCTCCCGGCCGCTTCGAAGGCAGCCCGGCCTCGAACAAGCCCATTCGCACCTTCACGCGCAGGATTCGCGCGACGGCATCATCGAGGCGGGCCATTGGCACCACGCCGTCGCGAACCTGTTGAAGCAGGTTCCTGTAGAGCGGGCGCCAGGAGTCGGGCGCCATGTACATATCGAGCCCCGCGTTGAGGGCTTGAGGGCAGCTCTCGACGGTGCAGCCCGGGAGCTGACCGTGCGCATTCCAGTCACTCACGATGAAACCCTGAAAGCCCATGCGCACCTTCAGCACATCCGTGAGCAGGCCGCGATTGCCGGTGATCTTCGTCCCGTTCCAGCTCGAGAACGAGGCCATTACCGTCTGCACGCCCGCGGCGATGGCGGGCGGATAGCCCGCGCCGTGAATGTCCCGGAGCACGGTTTCAGGGATGCGCGCATCACCCTGGTCGCGTCCGCCATCGGTGCCGCCATCGGCAAGGTAGTGCTTGGTTGTGGCGAGAACGTGCGGCGGCCGCAGAAACCCGGGCGACCCTGGCTCACCCTGCAAGCCCTTCACGAATACGCCGACGTAAGACGCCACGACCGCAGGATCTTCCGAGTAACCCTCATAGGAACGGCCCCATCGCACGTCCTGCGGAACGCTCACGGCTGGTGCGAAGGTCCAATCCATTCCGGTGACGCGCACTTCCGCAGCCGTGACGGCTGCGATCTTCGCCATCAGGGCAGGGTCACGCATGGCGCCGAGGCCAACGTTGTG
>JBDZVC010000674.1:0-1554 GCA_040255475.1 Phyllobacteriaceae bacterium
AGAACGCACCGCCACTCTCCAGAAACGCAACAATTCGAACGTTTCGGAAGATGGCTCATTAACCTTGATGGACGGTTAATAAGATGCCGCTCTTTCGTCGCCTTATCGCTTGGCGGCACGGCCGGCATAAGGATTGTCAGGTGCGCGCAGAACCATGCGGATCGGTGTGCCGGGCATGTCGAAATCCGTGCGCAACCCGTTGACCAGATAGCGCAGATAGGAAGCCGGCATCGCGTCCGGGCGCGAACAGGAAACGACGAAGCCGGGCGGCCGCGTCTTCACCTGCGTCAGATATTTGATCCTCAGCCGCCGGCCCGAGACGGCGGGCGGCGGATGGCGGGTGAGCACGCCTTCCAGCCAGCGATTGAGGCGGCCGGTCGAGACGCGCCGGTTCCACACCTCATGCGCCTTCATCACCGCGTCCATCAGCTTGTCGAGGCCCCGCCCCGTCTCGGCCGACACGGGAACGGCGAGCACACCGCGAACCTGTGGCAGGAGCCGTTCGGTCTTTTCCCGCAATTCGGCGAGAAGCTGCTGCGGATGCTCGACCATGTCCCATTTGTTGAAGCCGATGACCAGCGCCCTGCCTTCACGGATAATGAGGTCGGCAATCTGCAGATCCTGCTTCTCGAAGGGAATGGTCGCATCCAGGAGGACGACCACCACTTCAGCGAAACGGACGGCGCGCAGGCCGTCGGCGACGGAGAGCTTTTCCAGTTTCTCCTGCACGCGCGACTTGCGCCGCATGCCGGCCGTGTCGAAAAGTTTTATCCGGCGGCCGCGCCATTCCCAGTCGACGGAGATGGAATCGCGCGTGATGCCGGCTTCCGGACCGGTCAGGAGGCGCTCCTCGCCAAGCAGCGTATTGATGAGGGTTGACTTGCCGGCATTCGGCCGCCCGACGATGGCGATGCGCATCGGTTTCGTAGCATCGTAGGCCGGGACGTGCTCGTCATCCGCCTCCGATATATCCTCGCCGACAAGAGGCGCCTCCTCGGCAATGGGCTCTTCCTCCTCCGGGAAAGCCCGCTCCTCGCCGAGCGCCGCGATGATCGCCTCGCGCAAATCGGGCAGGCCCTGGCCATGCTCGGCAGAAATCGGGATCGGCTCGCCGAGGCCGAGTTCCCAGCCTTCGAGCATGCCCGCCTGGGCGCCACGCGCCTCCGCCTTGTTGGCGATGAGAACGACCGGCTTACCCGACCTCCTGACGAGATCGGCGAAGGTGCGGTCATCGGGCGTGATGCCCGCCTTGGCGTCGATCATAAACAGGACGAGGCTGGCTTCGGCGATCGCCGCCTCCGTCTGCGCGCGCATGCGGCCGGCGAGGCTCGCGGCGGGCGCATCCTCCAGACCGGCGGTGTCGATGATGTCGAAGCGGAGATCGTAGAGTTTCGCCGGATGGACACGACGGTCGCGGGTCACGCCTGGAAGATCGTCGACAAGTGCCAGCTTGCGGCCGGCAAGCCTATTGAAAAGCGTCGACTTGCCGACGTTGGGGCGGCCGACGATCGCTGCGGTGAAGGCCATAAATCACCGCTATTTCGCGTCGCCGGA
>JBDZVC010000200.1:0-7720 GCA_040255475.1 Phyllobacteriaceae bacterium
ATCCATGGCCGAAGATCACATTCGCTACGACATTCTCGTCCAGGAGGCCCTGCGCGCGGTGATGCGCAAGGTGCTGACCGAGGTCGCACGCACCGGGCTGCCGGGCAACCATCATTTCTTCATCACCTTCATGACCAACGCGCCGGGCGTGCGGATATCCAGCCGCCTGCAGGAGCGCTATCCGGAACAGATGACTATCGTCATCCAGTACCAGTACTGGGACCTGAAGGTCAGCGAGACGGGATTCGAGATCGGCCTTTCTTTCTCAGACATCCCTGAGAAACTTGAGATACCCTTCTCCGCCGTGCGCGGGTTCTATGATCCGTCGGCGAATTTCGAGCTCGAATTCGACCCGAGGCAGGACGCCGATGCCGCCGAGCCGGCGGCCCCGACCGCCGAGGTCGAGACGCTGAAGAGCCCGCGCGTACAAAAGAAGCAGGATACCGAGGCCGGCAAGCCGGCCCAGAAAAAGGAAAAGTCCAAGGCCGGGAAGGAAGAAAAGCCCGCCGCCGAGGGCAGCAAGGGTGCGGACGTCGTCTCGCTGGACGCGTTCCGGAAAAAGTAGCGGCTGGCCGTGGCGGAAATCGTCAATCTGCGAATGGCCCGCAAGCGCAAGGTACGCGCCGAGCGGGAAGCACATGCCTCGGAGCAGCGCGCACTCCACGGATGTTCCAAGGCCGAAAGGCAGCACGACCGTGCCGTCGAGGAAAAGAACCGAACCTTTATCGACGGACATTTTCGCGACAAGCCCGGCGCCGGGCAGTGAGCCCCATCCGCAAGCGCTCGGTCACGATCCGCGGCCATCGCACCAGCTATTCACTGGAAGACGCTTTTCAGGACGAACTCGAGAATATCGCGTCGGCACGGTCCATGCCGCTCGCGGCGCTGATCGCGAGGATCGACGAAGGTCGACCGCGCGACACCAACTTATCCTCTGCGCTCAGGCTGTTCGTGCTCGAAGCGGTTCGCAAAGGCTGACCGTGTTTCGGTCTCAGTTGGAGGTCCCGAGGCTCTTGAACTTCATATTGTCCTGACGGAAGATATCCGAGACGCCGGGCAAATCCTTGAAGTTGGTTGGTTTCGCCGGTTTGGGCGGGCTATGAGCCGGCTCCTCCGACTTACCCGCATTCTCCGTTGCGGCAGAACTATCGGTCTTTCCGCCGCTGTTGCCCGTTGCTCCCTGTTCGGCAGGCTTGTTTGACGAATCCGGCTTTTGCTCCGGAGGCTTAGCGCCTTCGCCTGCCTTGTCGCTGTCGAGGAGCTTCCGGATCCTGTCTTCCAGCGATTCGTCATCCTCTTTCTGCTTGCGTGCCTTTTCCGCCTCGTCGGCCGCCTTCTGCTTTGCCTCCGCTTCGGCTTTCTGGCGCGCCTCTTCGGCGGCCTGCTGAGCGGCCTCTGCCGCTGCCTTTACCGCCGCAGCACGTTTGGCCTCTTCCTCGGCCTTTGCGGCTGCCTCGGCTTCCGCCTTCTGGCGCGCTTCTTCCGCTGCCTTCACGGCCGCGGCCGCCTTGGCTTCCTCTATCGCCTTCTGCTTCGCTTCAGCTTCGGCCTTCTGGCGCGCCTCCTCCGCCTGACGTGCCGCCTCGGCCTTGGCCGCCTCTCTGGCTGCCGTCTGCATTGCCGCCCGCTCCTGCGCCGCCTCCGCAAGTTGTTTCCGCGTTGCGTCGCGGTCTTCATAGTAGGCCATCTCGCGGCGTAGCCGCTGCTTTTCAAGCAACGCTGCCTGCATGGCCTCGACGCGTGCTTCTTCACGCTCGAGGGCCCGCTGCGTGAGGAACTGCCCCAGAGGCGCCGTGTCCAGCACGAACTTCAGGTCGTCAAATGGACCTGAGCCGCTGAAATTCACGTCCGGTTCCGAGCCGACCAGAGCCTCGTCGCCGGGGTTGTAGGCGATCGATCCGCCGGCGGCGGCCGATACCTTGTTGAAATCGAACGACGGCGTGACAGTAACGGTGGCGCCTTTGTCTTCCAGCCTGATCGGCGGGGCACGCAGCACGCCCTCCGCCAACGTGAAGGCAAGTGTCCCCTCGCCCGCCGCGAAACGGCCGCCACTGACCAGTGACGGCGCGAAGGCGGCGGTCTTGTCGGCATTGATGTCCTTGCCGATCCGATCAGCGCCGGCCAGGATCGCCGGCAGCGCGTTGGTGTCGATGCCGGGGATGGTGAGGCCACGAAACGATGAGGTGCCGGAACCGGCCAGCGAGGCGACCATGCCGTCGAGCGACTTGCCGTTGGCCGTCACCGATGCCGAAAGGTCGGCGCTGCCGCTGAGCCCGGTGCCGGCCAGCAATAGCCCAAGATCGGCGCCGTCGAGCTTCATCTGCCCGGAGAAGAGCCCGGTCCCGCCATTGTTGCGCAATTCAAACAGGCCGGAAAGTTTGCCGCCATCCGTTTTCGCCGCGAGGTCGGATATGCTGAGTCCATTGGCGTCGAGGCTAGCCTTGAATTTTGCGTCCCGTACGGTGGCAAGCGGTCCCGCCTGCAGCGTCTTCGCCGCAAGATCGAGATCACCGGTGAAGGCGGGCTGCGGGTGAGTGTTGAACGGCGTCTCCGGCCAGCCGCCATTCTTGCTGCGCAGGGCCTCACTACCGAAGAGCATGTCGGCGGCAAGCGAAAGATCGATCGTGTCGGCCGAAAGCGAGCCGCTGAAATCGGGGCGGCCGTCCTTCAGGCCGGCCTTGAGATTGCCGGCAACGGCGCCACCGCCGATGGAACCCTTGAGCCCGTCGAGGTCGAGCGAGCCGTCAGCGAGCGTGGCCTTCGAGGCCAGCGTCACCGGCAGACCAAGCTCCATCCCCGGGAGGCCGACACCCGCAGTGATGAGCCATGGCTGGATGTCCCTCGCGGCGAGTTTCGCATCGCCGGTGGCCGTCGTTCCGTCGTCGGCTTGCCGGATCTTTCCATCGAAGGAGGCTTGCAACCCTTCCCCTGCGACCGCGAGAGAGGTCCGGACACCATCGACAAGCGAACCTTTTGCGGCGAGCGAGACTTCGACACGGCCCGCCGCATCGATAGGCAGCGCCGGCAGGCCGAACAGCGCGTAGACGGGCGCCGCTTCATCGTTGGAGAGCGAGGCATTCAGCGAGATGTTCGCCTTGTCCGGCTCCTGCCTACTGCCCTTTCCCGAGGCCGAGGCAGTGAAATGGCTGCCGCCGGCGCGGCCGTGGGCGCTGAGCGCGATACCGGTCTGGCCACCCTTGTCGGCGACGGCGCTGCCGACCACGTCGATCTCGGCATCTGTCAGAAGTCCGCCATAGTCTCGCGCCCGCCGGTCGAGTCCCACGATCAGCGGGTTTGCCGGGAAACGCCTTGCCAACAGCGACACGAGCGGAGCCAGATCGACCGACACGACCGAAGCGTCGATATTGCCCGTTGGCGCGGTCGCCAGATTCTTGACCTCGCCTGTCGCGCTGATCGTGGCGCCAGCAAGGCCATCGATGCTCAAACGGTCGATCTCGAGCTGCCCGCCCGACAGCCTCAGGCCCGCATCGACGGAACTGGCGGTCAGCCCGGCAGCCATGACCGGTCCAGCCTTGAGCGACAGGTCGATGTCGTGATCCGCCAGCCGCGTCCTGCCCTTGTCGCTGATGAACAGAGACGCGAAGGCCGCAAGCCCCTCGACATCGAGTTTACCGCCGTCGAGCTTGACCATCATGGAGGGGTTGGCGTCAGCCGGCTCGTCATTCTCCAGCGTGCCCTTGAAGCGTGCATCGCCGAGGATCAGTTCGAGATTGCTGAAAACCTGTTTCTCCGGCGAGATGTCCACCTTCGCCTGGAAGCCGGCGGCAGGAAGCCGGCGGATCGCCTCATCCACGTCATGCGCGACCCAGGCGGCGAAGCCGGAAGGCTGCGCTACGGCCAGCAGCAGCGAGCCGGAGAAACCGAAATCATTGCCCGTGCGCAGGAAGCCGTTCGCCTCCAGCGTCGTGCGGCCCGGGAGGGTGGCGTCGAGCGCCCCTACCTTCCAGCCGCCTTCGCTCGGTTCGGCGGATAGTTTGACTTCACGCACTGTGGTGTCGCCGGTCACGATCGCCGGAAGATTGAGATCCACCTTTCCCGGTATGCCGGGCTTGGGCAACGCCCTTACCACGCGCTCGAATGCCGCGATGCGGTCGCGGAGCGTGAAGCTGGAAGGCAGAGCATCGCCATTACCGAGGGCGTCGTCGAAACGTACTTGCGAACCGTTGGCGGTGATGCCGAAGCCCGGCTTGCGGCCGATGTCCAGGAAGGCGTTGCCCTCAGCCGTATAGGGGTCGTCGGCAGGACCGGTCTCGAAGCGGAATTTTTCGACCGAAAGCCGCTTGTCGTCGAAGCGGAAATTGCCGGTCAGCCGATAGGGCGCCGGCGGCTTCGGCTTGAACGCGCCGTCACTGGCGGCATCGTCCGGGTTCCCGGCTTGCTCCTTGGCCTCGGCATTCCTGATGTCGAGGTGGAAATCCCCCTTATAGAGAGCGACGCCCTTGTCCAGCCCGATATCGCCGTCCGTCTGCAGCGCAATCGGATAGTCGCGCGGATCGGCACGGACACGCACCCGCATATGGCCGTCCTCGTCCACCCTGCCGGTCGAAAGCGAAAGCGTGACGGGTTCGCCGTCTGCCTGAAGCGTGCCATCGAAACGCCAGGGGCCGGCCAGCGAGGTGGCGGAGATGTCGGCGTCGATGTGGGAAAGCTGATAGGTGCGGCCGCCGGCGCGGTGATGGACGGTGATCTCGCCGTCTTTCACCGCCACCTTTTCGAGCGTCACCTGACGCGGATCGAAAAGCGCCGGCGCGCGGGACACCAGATCGACGGTCCCGTCCTCCCCGACCGTCACCGTGACGTGCGGGTGGTCAAGCCGCATATCGAAGATCAGGACCTCGCCGCGCAGGAAAGGTGCGAGTTCCGCGTCCATGGAGAATTTGTCCACGGTCATGGCAGGCGCGGAAGGATCGGCGCCGGCAACCCGGACATCCGAAAACGTCACCGATGGGAAGGGCAGGATGCGCGCGGTGGCCGCGCCCTCGACCTTCACCTGACGGCCCAGGATGCGGCTCGCCTCGCGCTCGAAATCAGCCCGGTACGAGGTCCAGTCGATGAAGTACGGCCCGATCAATGCCGCAGTCAGCGCCAGCACGATAAGGCCGCCGATCAGGACGAAAAGCCGAGCCAGTTTTCCTTCTCCGGTATCGAAAAACCCCGCGGCCGTCCAACGGCCGCCCCAACGTCAGTCTATTCCAATTAGCGTGTCGATAAAGTGGCGGCAAACGGGAGATGCGGCTGTCCAAAGAAGTATGGCGCGGCAAGGAATTTTCGCTGCCCTGTCGGTCACGATACGGTCCGCCCGTCCTTGGGTCGGATGAAGCGAAAAGCAGGAGGAAAACATCATGCAGCCGCGCAACATCGTATCGCAGGACGAGTGGTTCCGGGCTCACAAGGCGCATCTGGCGCGCGAGAAGGCGTTCACCCGCGAGCGTGACAGATTGTCGGATGAGCGCCGCCGATTGCCGTGGGTGAAAGTCGAGAAAGAATATCTCTTCGACACGACCGAGGGCCGCAAGACGCTCTCGGACCTGTTCAAGGGCCGCAGCCAGTTGCTCGTCTATCATTTCATGTTCGGCCCCGGCGCCGATTACCGATGCAAGGGCTGCTCGTTCCTGTGCGACCATATCGACGGGGCCGAACAGCATCTGAAGAATCACGATGTCTCGCTGGTCGTAGCCTCGCGCGCGCCGCTCGCCGAGTTCCTTCCCTACAAAGAGCGGATGGGCTGGAAATTCGACTGGGTGTCATCCGGCCCGAGCGACTTCAATTTCGACTTCCAGGTGTCGTTCTCGGAAGAACAGGTCGCTTCGGGACACGTGGTCTACAATTTCCAGGATTTCGAAACCGGGCCCGACTTCATCTCAAGGGACTGGCCGGGCATGACCGCCTTCTACAAGGACGAGGACGGCACGATCTACTGCACCTTCATGGCGCGGGCGCGCGGCGGCGATATCCTGATCGGCGCTTATAACTGGCTCGACATGGCACCGCTCGGCCGCAACGAAACGCAGCCGAACACGATGAACTGGGTGCGCCTCCATGACGAATACGCCGAGCAGCCGGCCGTAAGCGGTTGAGCTACAGCATCATTCCAGCTTCCGACTGCCGCGTTGCGGCAGCCGGAAGCCGGGATGACGTTCAGCTAGGCTTCCGCCGACATTGCAGCGGTGCGCAGATCGTCGGCCTTGCCCGTCGCGCCGTTGAACACGAGGTTCAGGATCACCGAGGCGACCGAGGCGAGGAGGATGCCGGAGCCGATCAGCGGGGCGATCACCTTCGGCAGCCAGATATTGAAGCTCGGCGCAAGTTCCGGGATCATGCCGAAGCCGAGCGCGATGGCCACGATGAAGAGGTTGTTGCGGTTGCCCTTGAAATCGACGGCTCCGAGGATGCGGATGCCGGTCGCCGCCACCATGCCGAACATGACGATGCCGGCGCCGCCGAGCACGACGGTCGGCAGGGCTTCCACCAGCGCGCCCATCTTCGGGATGAGGCCGAGCACGATCAGGATCACGCCACCGGCAACGCAAACGAAACGGCTGCGGATGCCGGTCACGCCGACCAGCCCGACATTCTGCGAGAAGCTCGTATAGGGGAAGGTGTTGAAGATGCCGCCGAGCAGCGTGCCAAGGCCGTCCATCCTGAGGCCTGAGGACAGCATGGGCTGCGTCACCTTTTTACCGGTCATCTCGCCGAGCGCAAGAAACATGCCCGTCGATTCGATCATGACCACGATCATTACCAGCACCATGGTGGCAATGAGGACCGGGTCGAAGATCGGCATGCCGAAATGGAAGGGCCGGATCGGCGCCAGCCAGGCGGCACTCGCCACCTTCTCGAAATGCATCAGCCCCAGCGCGGCCGCGATGACGCCGCCCGCGATGATGCCGATGAGGACGGCGATGTTGGAAAGGAACCCCTTCGTGAAGCGTGCGACGCCGATGACGATCGCCAGCACGACCAGCGAAAGGACGATGTTCTGAAGCGGCGCGTAGGCGGGATTGGGCAGCGACGGCGCCAGGGCCACGCCGGCCGGCGGTGCCGGCACGGTCGACGCGCCTGCACCGGCAGCGTCCGTCACCGCCTTCAACCAGGCCGCCTGGTCCGGCGACACGATCTTCGGCGCGGTCGGCCCGACCGGCAGCCCGAAAATCCAGTCTATCCCGATCTTCATCAGCGATACGCCGATGACAAGGATGATGGTGCCAGTCACGACCGGCGGGAAGAAGCGCAGCATGCGGCTGACGAAAGGCGCGATCAGCATGGTGATGATGCCCGCGCCGATGATGGCGCCGAAGATCATGCGCGCACCGTCGGTGCCCGAATGCGCGATCGCCATCGAGACCATCGGCCCGACAGCGGCGAAGGTGACGCCCATCATCACCGGCAGCTTGATGCCGAACCATTGCGTGGCGCCCAGCGATTGCAGGATGGAGGCGATGCCGCAGACGAAAAGATCCGCCGAGATCAGGAACGCGACATCTTCCGGCGCGAGCTTCAGCGCGCGCCCGATGATGAGCGGCACGGCGATGGCGCCGGCATACATGACGAGGACATGCTGCAAGCCGAGCACGAAAAGACGCGGCGCGGGCAGCACCTCGTCCACGTGTTGCGTTGACGATGACATGAGTCTCTCCCTTTTTTGCTCCATCCACCCGAATCGGGTTTCCTCTCCCGGAGCGATGGTGCAGGATTACCG
>JBDZVC010000675.1:0-1550 GCA_040255475.1 Phyllobacteriaceae bacterium
CGATGCAAGATATGTGATACAAGTTTGTCGTAAAACCGTGACAGGAGGATGGATCGCGGCAATTGGCCGTAACGATCGAACGGGTGCGCAATGAACGAGCTGAAGCCGGTCAAGACCGAATTCGAGAGTGAGCCGACGCCCGAGGGAAGGGCGGTCGCCGACAATCCCGATCGCTTCGTCAACCGGGAATTCTCCTGGCTGCAGTTCAACCGCCGCGTACTCGAGGAATCGCAGAACCCCAACCATCCGCTTCTCGAGCGCGTTCGCTTTCTGTCGATCTCGGCGGACAATCTGGACGAATTCTTCATGGTGCGTGTCGCGGGCCTTGCCGGCCAGGTGCGCCAGAGCATCCTCACCCGCAGCGCCGACGGCCGCACGCCGGAGGAACAGCTCGACCGTATCCTGCTCGAAGTCGGTCGTCTTCAGCACGAGCAGCAGGCAAGCCTCTCCATACTGCGTAATCTGATGAAGAAGGAGCATATCGAGATCATCGGCGCCGATGCGCTCGACCGGGAGGATTTCGAGTGGCTGGAGGCGCATTTCCTCGAGGCTATCTTCCCTGTGATGACGCCGCTTTCCATCGACCCGGCGCATCCGTTCCCCTTCATCCCCAATCTCGGCTTTTCCATTGCGCTCACGCTCCGTCATTTGCGCGACGGGGAGGAGATGACGGCGCTTCTGCGCCTGCCGGTGGCGCTGAAGCGTTTCATTCGCCTGCCGGATCGGGGGGCGCCGGATCAGGGGATGGTTGTGCGCTTCATCACGCTCGAGGAGGTGGTGGCGCTCTTCATCGACAAGCTGTTCCCGGGCTACGAGGTGAAGGGGTCGGGCACTTTCCGGATCATCCGCGATTCCGACATCGAGGTGGAGGAAGAGGCGGAGGACCTCGTGCGCCTGTTCGAGACGGCGCTGAAGCGTCGCCGGCGCGGATCGGTGATCCGCATCGAGTTCGACAGCGCCATGCCCGAAGCGCTGCGCGATTTCGTCGCCGGCGAGCTCGGCGTGTCGTCCGGTCGCATCAGCGTCCTGCCCGGGCCTCTCGCCATCAACCAGATTTCCGAGATCGTGGCGCTCCCACGCGACGACCTGAAATTCCCGCCCTACAATCCGCGCTTTCCCGAACGCATCCGCGAGCATGCCGGCGACTGTTTTGCCGCCATCCGCGAGAAGGATCTGATCGTCCACCACCCGTACGAATCCTTCGACGTGGTGGTCCAGTTCCTGCGCCAGGCGGCACTCGATCCTGATGTCGTGGCGATCAAGCAGACGCTCTACCGAACCTCGAACGACAGTCCGATCGTGCGTGCGCTGATCGATGCGGCCGAGACCGGCAAATCGGTCACCGCGCTGGTTGAGCTGAAGGCGCGCTTCGACGAGGAGGCCAATATACGCTGGGCGCGTGACCTGGAGCGCGCGGGCGTGCAGGTCGTCTTCGGCTTCATCGAACTGAAGACCCACGCCAAGATGTCGCTGATCGTGCGCCGCGAGGATACGAGGCTGCGCAACTACGTCCATCTCGGCACCGGCAACTACCATCCGATCACCGCGCG
>JBDZVC010000676.1:0-1550 GCA_040255475.1 Phyllobacteriaceae bacterium
CCACATGGCGCCGACGAAGTTCTTCTCGTCCATCAGCGGGAACATCGCCTTCACCTCGGAAGGCGTGATCAGTTCCGTATCCATGCCGAGATAGCGGCCCTTGGCGTGGGCGAGCCGCAAAAAGTCCATCCGTTCCGGACTGTCGGCCACCATCGCCCCGCCGGTCAGATGCAGCCCGCAGGACTGGCCGGAAAGCTCCTCCAACTCCTTGTAGAGCTGCACCGTATAGGCCTGCAGCTTGGCGACGTTCGGATCGCCGTTCAGCGTATGGAAGCCGCCCGCCGCATGCCAGGACGAGCCGGAGGTAAGCTCCGAGCGCTCGATCAGCATGACATCGGTCCACCCGGCTCGCGCCAGATGATAAAGCACCGAACAACCGACGACCCCGCCGCCGATCACAACCGCTTTTACGTGGGATTTCATGGAGATCTGTCCGTAGATAAAGAAAGTTGTCGAATATCAAAAATCCGTCGGGGCGCCGCCTTCGGCGATGCGGCGTTCGACGAAATCGTCGAGTTCCTCGCGGATCGAGGGGTCCATCACCGGTTCTTCATAGCTGGCCAGCCGCTCCTTCCAGACGTGGTTCGCCTTTTCGATCGCGGTCGGAGCGCCGGCCAGCATCCAGGTCTCGTAGTTGCGCCAGTCGGACAGGACCGGCGAATAGAAGGCGTTGCGATAGCGGTCCTGCGTGTGCTGCGTACCGAAGAAATGTCCGCCCGGTCCGACATCGCGGATCGCGTCGACGGCAAGCGCATCTTCCGACAGGTCGAGCGGGGTCAGGAATTCCGCCACCATCTGCAACAGGTCGATGTCGAGAATCATCTTCTCGTAGGAGCAACGCAAACCGCCTTCCAGCCAGCCGGCGCCATGCATCATGAAATTGCCGCCGCCCTGGATCGCTCCCCACAGCGAAAAGACGCTCTCATAGGCGGCCTGGGCATCGACCGTGTTGGCCGCGCAGGTGTTGGAGGTGCGGTAGGGGATATTGTAGCGCCGGGCGAGTTGGCCGCCGAGAAGCTGCGCCTTCATATATTCCGGCGTTCCGAAAGCCGGTGCGCCGGATTTCATGTCCACATTCGATGTAAAGCCGCCATAGCCGACGGGTGCCCCTTTCCGTACCATCTGGGCGAAGGCGATCGCGGCGAGCGCCTCGGCGTTCTGCTGCACGACCGCGCCGGCAATCGTCACCGGCGCCATGGCGCCTGCAAGCGTAAACGGCGTCACGATCACGCATTGGCCGGCACCCGACATCTGGATGATGCCTTCCATCATCGGGATATCGAGCTTGAGCGGCGAGTTGGTGTTGATGACGGTGAAGCAGGAAGGCTCTTTCTCGAATTGCTCGCGGGGAACGCCGCGCGCGATGCGTGCGATCTCGATACCGTCCGTGTTGCGCTCCTTGCCGAGCGAATAGATGTGGAAGACCTTGTCGGTCAGCGTGGCGAGGTCGCGCAGGCATTCCAGATGCCGGATCGAGGGGTGGATATCGATCGGCTCGACCGGATAGCCGCCGGTGCACTGGAGGATGTTGTGCATCTGGGCGAGCTTGA
>JBDZVC010000201.1:0-7695 GCA_040255475.1 Phyllobacteriaceae bacterium
CTCAAAATCCGGTTCTGGTGACAGAGTGTCGGTTCGATTCCGACCACCCGCACCAATTTTCCAGTAATATCCCTCAATTTCAAATTATTGCGTCGAGGTACCGCCACGCCCAATCTCGTTCAGGCGGATTTTCGTTTCGGTGTCGGTACAATCGTGGATTGCGCGGCAACAGGCCACCCGATATATTTTGGCCGGGCGGTTTGATCCTCGGTTTCGGCGAGTGGTATCGATGCCCTTTCCCAAGCAATTTCTTGTCGGCCTTGTCCTCATCGCGTTGACTCGGCCCGCGTTCGCCCAGTCGGCGGAGGAAATGAAAGCGTGCATCGATCGGACCGGTGGCGTCTCGACGGAAATGCTGAAATGCGGGAAGGCCGAAATCGACAAATGGGATGCCAGGCTGAACGCAGCCTACAAGACCTTGATGGATCGCAAGCACGGTTCCGAGCGCACACGGTTTCAGAACGAGCAACGGGCCTGGCTGAAACATCATCTGAGGGAGGTCAACCGCCTTGCCGCCGATCCCAACAACGGCTCGATGGCCTTCATCGAATCCCAGTCGTTCGAATTGGGCGATTTGAGTGCCCGCACGCTCGAACTCGAAAAGCGCGTCCAACAGCATCGATGACCGACAGAAGGAGCCGGCGCACTATACGTTTTCGTTCGAGTGAGCCGTTAAAGCATCGACTGGAGTTTTATGCCGAATAGGCCCAGAAGTATTCGGGCCGTACAGGTCCTCTCATTTGAATTTGTTTTGTTCAGCAATCATTCAGCCTCCGTCGCAATGATAGCTCCCGAGGGGCGCGGAAACTGGAGGTTTCGATGGATAGACGAACATTCCTTACCGGCGTTTTGGGTCTTGCCGGTGCCGCTGCAGTGGCGGCGGCTGTTCGGCCGGTCAATGCCGTTGCCGGCGTGCCCAATACCGGCGGCATCCTGAATGAACTGGAAGCCTCGGCGACCGATGCCGTTGACAATGGTGGCGAAGCCAAGGTCGAACTGGTCGATCATCGCCGCGATCACAGGCACTGGCACCGCCATGGCCACCATCGGAGGCGATATAAAAGGCGGGTCTGGCGGCGTGTGTGCCGTCGCTACCGGCACCATGGCCGCTGGCACCAGCGCTGCCGCCGCGAGCCGGTCTGGGTCTGGCACTATCGTTAATAAGGTTGAAAACCCCGGCGAAAGCCGGGGTTTTCGTTCCAGACTACAATGCGGCAGGCTGTCCCGACGCTTGCCGAATGGCGCTGTGATGTGGTTTCGTCCTCCCCATGAAAATCGTGATCCTGGTTTCGGTCGCAATGATTGCCTTTGCGGCCAATTCCATTCTGGCCAGGCTTGCGCTCGCCGGGAGCGGCAATATCGATCCATCCGCCTACACCGGTATCCGGCTTGTTGCGGGAGGAACTGTGCTGGCGGCAATCGCCCTTTCCCACCCCGCTCGGCCGAAGGACGTACGCTCGGCGATAAAGGGAAGCTGGTCCGGCGCCATATCCCTGCTGCTCTACGCGCTGACGTTCTCGGTCGCCTATGTCATGGTCGGCGCCGGACCCGGCGCGCTCATCCTCTTCGCCAGCGTGCAGATCGGCATGCTCGCCTGGGCAATCGTCAAGGGAGACAGGCCCGCGCCGCTCGAATGGCTGGGCATGGGCGTAGCCTTCGCCGCCTTTGTCTACCTAGTCTCCCCCGGTCTCGTGGCGCCGCCATGGCAAGGAACATTGCTGATGGTCGTCGCAGGGCTGGCATGGGGCGCTTACTCGCTGATCGGAAGGGGATCGCGGTCGCCGGTTGCCGATTCCGCCGGTAATTTCGTCCGCTGTGTGCCGGCGGGGCTATTACTGATTGCGATAGGCATGGCTTTCGTAAGGCCAAGCGCGGAAGGGGTGGCCTATGCCCTCGCTTCCGGTGCGCTTGCCTCCGGCCTTGGCTATATCATCTGGTATAGCGTACTGCCGAGCCTTTCGCGGACCCAGGCCGCGTTCGTCCAACTCTCCGTTCCCGCCATAGCCGCCATCGGAGGCGTCGCCATCATCGGCGAACCGCTGACTGGACGACTGCTTGTCGCAACCGGCGGGATCGTCGGCGGCATTGCGCTGGCGCTGCTGGCGGCCGAGCGGCGGCGAAGGAATGAGAGCGCGGTGGCGTGAGGCCAGCCTGCTCCTCTTCCGTGCTCAGTGCCGGCCGACGAGTTGCCGAACCCGCTCGCGCAGGAGGCGGGCCATATTGCGTGTCTCGCGATAGAGATGAAGCTGCTTGGCCGCCTGTCGGGCCGCCCGATCGGCCCGCGGCGTGATCCCCAGCACCAGCGTCCCCATCCGGCGCCGCTCGCTCCACAGCCGGTCCATCACGACATGGTCGGGGGCGGCGCAGGAATCGGTAGTCTGGATGTTCGGATCGTCGAGATGCGTCTTCGTCGCTTCGATCATCAGGAGCGTTCCCGGCGACCAGGCCGAAAAACTTTCATCGTAGGCCGTTTTCCAGGTGTAGGCGACGCCTTGCTCGATGAACACGATCAGCGAGGCGATGATCTTGCCATCCAGCGAGAGCGTATGGACCCGGCTCATGTCCCGCTCGGAAAGCAGGTGCACTGCCTCGCGCGCGAACGCCGCCCGGTATCGGTCGGTCACCATTGCGGTGCCCTCGCGCCCTTTCCAGCCGGCGGCTTCGAGCGCCAGGAACGCCTCGACCCCGCGACGAATCTCTTCGGGTTGCCGTGCGATGCCGTATTCGAGCGTGCCCTTTTCACCCAACCGCCGTTTCAGTCGGCTAAATTCGCGATAGTGATGCGGCCTGAGCGAAGCCTTGAGGTAAATATCGCCATCAAGTTCGCTTTCGAGGAATGCGCGGTTAACTTCCTCCGTGGCGACCAGCGTCAAGTCGCGACTGGCGGCAAAGGATCGCAACACGCCGGCGACCACGCCATCGAGATGCATGTCGGGCAGCACGAGTACTTTCGGCATCCTGAGATGGGGCCGCGCGACCATGGCGAGAAAGTCGTCCATCACCTGTGCGGGGTTGTCGCTGTCGATCAGCGGTGTACCGAGCGGGCCAAAGGGGTGCGACCAGCTCCGCATGACGGAGACGCCGAGCGGCACGGTTGGCCGTTCGATGGAGAAGGGCAGGAGCAATCTCAGCCGGCTCCTGTATTCGTTACCGTCGCGGATAACGGCGAGGCGGACTTCCCGATCCTCGAGCCTCGGCATGGCCGGAGCAAGGAAGCGCGGGTTGAAGAAGACATTCGGCTCCAGCGCCCGCGCCGCAAGATGGTCCAGTTCGTCGACGAGGTCGAAACCGGCCGAAGCTGGATAAACCGCAAGCCTGCGCTCCGGACGGCCGTCCTTCAGGCGTTCCACCCGGGCGCGCTCCCGAGGCCCTTCCGCGAGGCCTGCAAGCTCGGAGATCATGGCGCCCGCCGGGCCGCCTGTCATCTCCTCCAGTATCGGTACCGCAGCCATTGTTACCCGATTACTCTTTCCAGTTCAGCCGGCGGCAGGAAGATGGGTAGCGAGCACGACCATCACTGACCTAAGTCTCCAACAGCCATTCGGCCGTCGTAGCCGCGGGAAAGCGCACGCGATCACGCTCCAACGCTGTTCCACCCCGCTCTCTTAAGGCAGGAGTCTTTAAGAAACGGTTGGGTAAACCCGGTAAGGCCCCGGCGTTCCAGGCAGGCTATTCGTCCAGCTTGAATTCAAGGTAGAGGTTGCGCTGCAAGAGCGATTGGTTGTCATCGGAGACCATGGATATCATCAGGGCCCCATCGCCTCTACGCCAGACGTCCAGCCCCTCCATATTGTCGATCTGGTAGCTCATATCCGCCTGAAACAGCACCGGCCCGTCCGCAAGCTTGCCTTTGCGAATGGTTTTGCCGTCGATACGGCGCAGTTGCATGGCGACACCGTCAGCATAGGAAAAGGACCGCTCCAGCAACAGGAGATCGCCGTTCGGCAGGAAAGCACCGTCCGTGATGTCGAACTTGCCGCTGCGCTTAACGGTGAAGACGCCCTTTTCCGGCCCTTCGAGGATCGCGGCGAACTGGTTGCCGTTTTCGTCCAGGCTCTTCTCGGAGACGACGACGCGCGCGCCTTTGAGAGGGCCGTCTTCTGGCGCATAGGCGACCGTCTCGAACCCGCGGTTCATGCGCAGTTCCTTGCGGGGAACCAGAAAATCGAGGTCGCGGATCGGCGCCTTCATGTCGGCCGGATCGATGTGGAACTCGGAAATGCGATGGCTGCGCTCGAAGCCGGCAGTGGCTATGTCGTTTCTGATCCCCAGGCCCTCGGCATCGGTTAGCCACTTCCTGCCGATGATTTTGCCATCGGCATCGACCATGGCCTGCATGGTGAAATCGCTCACGCCCGAAGGTCGGCCCTTCGCATCGCGGTCGATACGTCCGAAGAACCAGTAGCCTGTATCGGCGACGCCAATGAAATCCGAGCCCGATTTCCGGAAGCGGAAGGCCGACATGCTGCCGAAATCGGGAGCATCCGACGTCATCTCCAGTCCGCCGACGAAAGTCAGCGGCCCGAAGCGCGTTTCGTCATGCCCGATGTGGAATTCCTTGATCGGGCGGGCGGAAACATTGATCTGCTCCGGCGGCTCGGCCGCGGCGAATGTCGTGCTCCACAAGGTCAGAGGGCCGGCAACCGCCACGAAAGCAGCGGCAAATCGAAACCGGCCAAAGTCGGAAAGTCTGTTCAAGGAGGATTACCCGGGAAGGCTACCTTCATCCCGCGCGGCGCAGACCACCCGCCCGCCTTGTGTCGCGGGTGCTCTCCTCGGCGAAGAGCGCGGCAAGCTGCTCGGTCATGGCGCCGGCAAGCTCCTCCGCATCGACGATGGTAACAGCGCGGCGATAATAACGTGTGACGTCATGGCCGATGCCGATGGCCAGAAGCTCGACCGGCGAGCGCATTTCGATCAGGTCGATCACGGCACGCAGATGCCGCTCCAGGTAATTGCCAGGATTGACCGACAGCGTCGAATCGTCGACCGGCGCGCCATCCGAGATCATCATCAGGATCTTGCGCTGCTCACGCCGCGCGATCAGGCGGCTATGCGCCCATAAGAGCGCTTCGCCGTCGATATTCTCCTTGAGCAGCCCTTCGCGCATCATCAGGCCGAGATTGCGCCGCGCACGCCGCCACGGCGCGTCCGCCGACTTGTAGATAATATGGCGCAGGTCGTTGAGCCGGCCGGGATTGGCGGGTTTTCCGTCCTTCAGCCACTTCTCCCGCGCCTGACCGCCTTTCCAGGCGCGTGTGGTGAAGCCGAGGATCTCGACCGAGACGCCGCAGCGCTCCAGCGTGCGCGCCAGAATGTCGGCACAGGTCGCCGCGACCGTGATCGGCCGGCCGCGCATCGAGCCGGAATTGTCGAGAAGCAGCGTCACCACCGTGTCGCGGAACTTGGTGTCGCGTTCCTGCTTGAAGGAGAGCGGCTGCATCGGATCGATGACCACACGCACCAGACGCGCTGGATCGAGATAACCCTCCTCGAGGTCGAAGTCCCAGGAGCGGTTCTGCTGCGCCATCAGCCGACGCTGCAGCCGGTTGGCGAGACGCCCGACGACGCCCTGTAGATTGGCGAGTTGCTTGTCGAGAAAGGCGCGCAGCCGGTCTAGTTCCTCTTCCTCGCAAAGCTCCTCCGCCCCCACCGTCTCGTCGAAGGTCGTAGTGAAGACCTTGTAGTCGATGTCGTGCGGCAGATTGGCGAAAGGATCGTCCCTGCGCTTTGTCTCGCCCGGTGTCTCGGCATCGGCATCCTCGTCCTCGGAAACATCGTCGGAGGATGCGTCACTCGCTTCCGTCTCGCCCTGTTCCTGCTCCTCGGCAGAGGCCTCCGAATCCTGCGCCTCGGACTGGTCGGCGCCGGAATCCTCTTCCTCGCCCTCTTCGCCCTGTTCCTCGCCCTCGGGCTGCTGGTCGTCGTCCTCCGATTCCGACTGGTCGTCGTCGCCGAGTTCCTCGGCCATCTCCATTGATGCCAGCATGTCGCGCACGACGCGGGCAAAGGCCTGCTGATCGTCGAGCTTGTCTGCAAGCGCCTCGATGTCGCTACCCGCCTTGTCCTCGATCCAGTCGCGCCAGAGCTCGACCATCTTGCGGCCGCTCTTCGGTGCCGGTCGCCCGGTCAGTTTCTCGCGGACGACGAGCGCCACAGCCTCCTCGATCGGCGCCTCCGCCTTCTCGGAGACTTCGGCAAGGTTGGCCTTGGCGTATTTGTCCTCCAGCATCAGCGCGATGTT
Source organism: Phyllobacteriaceae bacterium (assembly GCA_040255475.1). GTDB lineage: Bacteria > Pseudomonadota > Alphaproteobacteria > Rhizobiales > Rhizobiaceae > Mesorhizobium_L. The sequence goes on from JBDZVC010000201.1 coordinate 6,245, forward strand.
GTCGGCGACGCCGCGCATGGCTCTGCTGCCGATCGCCTCCACCCGCGCCTGCTCGACCGCGTCGTAGACGGCGCGCGCCTGCTTGCCCTCCGGCGCCAGCCTGACATGGACGCGCGGATCGTGTCGCGCCCGCCTGAGCGCCATGGAATCGCCCAGACCCCGCGTGATGCCGATATCCGTGCGCGTCGGCTTCTTCGGCAGGTCCGGAAGCCGCGCATGCGTGCCGGCCAGGGCCGGCTTGTCCTTGGCGAAGCTTACTTCAAGATCGTGATCGCCTGCGATTGCGCGCATGCAGACGCTGACGGCACGCTTCAGCGCGTCCGTCTCGCCGCCCGCCTTGGGCTTTGCGCGTATGTTGTCACCTGCAGAGGCCATGGATCACATCACGATCAGCGCGACCTGCCGTCGAACCTGGCGGGTTCGAGCGAATCCGGATCGACGCCCTCCAGGCAGCGCACATTGATGGCAACCATCGGCGTCCCGTCCGGGCCCGTCGCACGTGCAAAGGATTCCATCCCGCACACCGAGCAGAAGAGATGCTGGATATTCTTTGTATTGAAGCGGTATTCGGTCAACTTGTCTTCGCCGCTTTGCAGAGAGAAGTTGGCGGCGGGCGCAAATGCCAGAATGCTGCCTCGACGCTGGCAATAGGAACAATTGCAGGTGATCGGGTGAGCAAGGTCGACATCGACCTCAAAGCGCACTTCCTGACAATGGCAGCTTCCGCTATAGCTCAAACCGGTTCTCCTATCCCAGCACCACGTTCACCGCGCTCTCCGGCAATTCCTCTCCGAAGGCGCGCTGGTAGAACTCGGCGACCAGCGCACGCTCCAGTTCGTCGCACTTGTTGAGGAAGGTCAGCCGGAAGGCCATGCCGATCGAGCCGAAGATCTCCGCGTTCTCGGCCCAGGTGATGACCGTGCGCGGGCTCATGACGGTCGAAAGGTCGCCGTTGACGAAGGCGGAGCGCGTCATGTCGGCGACGCGCACCATCTTGTTGACGATCTCGCGGCCCTTGTCGTTGCGGTAGTGCTTGGCCTTCGCCAGTACGATCGCGACCTCGTTGTCGTGCGGCAGGTAGTTCAGCGTCGTGACGATCGACCAGCGGTCCATCTGCGCCTGATTGATCTGCTGCGTGCCGTGATAGAGGCCCGTCGTGTCGCCGAGGCCGACCGTATTGGCCGTGGCGAAGAGGCGGAAGGCCGGGTGCGGCCGGATCACCCTCGACTGATCGAGCAGCGTGAGGCGGCCGGAACTCTCCAGCACGCGCTGAATGACGAACATGACATCGGGCCGGCCGGCGTCGTACTCATCGAAGCAGAGCGCGATGTTGTGCTGATAGGCCCATGGCAGGATGCCGTCACGGAACTCCGTGATCTGCTTGCCTTCCTTCAGCACGATCGCGTCCTTGCCGACGAGGTCGATACGGCTGACGTGGCTGTCGAGGTTGA
>JBDZVC010000202.1:0-7685 GCA_040255475.1 Phyllobacteriaceae bacterium
TTCGGCGATCCGTTCCTGCTCGGCATGCTCGGCATCATGGCGATGATCGGGATCGGCTATCTCTTCGCGACCGCGATCGGCTTCGTCCAGATCGCGCCGCGCTCGACGGCCGACGAGTTGTCCAAGGCCTTTCTGGGCTCTATGGACGCGGGCGCCGTGGTGACCGATGCGAAAGGGCAGATCGTCTACGCGAACAAGGCTTACGCAGAACTGACCGGCGGTACGTCGGCGGCCGATATCCGTACGGTCGAGAATCTTCTCTCCGACAATCCGGAAGCCGCGCCGGTGGTGGGCCGTCTGGCGGCCGGTCTAGCCGATGGGCGTGCCGGTGACGGCGAATTCAGGCTGACCCAGGCCATTCGCCCCGGATCGGAACCCGGTGCCCACTGGTACAGGGTGGAAGCGCGCACCTTCAAGGCGCCCGGCCGGCGCCAGCCTCTCTTCGCCTGGCAGCTTGCCGATATTTCGCGCGAGCGGGCGGAGCAGGAGCGCTTTTTCCTCGATCTGCAGAAGGCCATCGACCATCTCGACCATGCGCCCGCCGGCTTCTTCTCCGCCGATCCGGACGGCCGGGTCACCTATATCAACGCGACGCTCGCGGAATGGCTGGGCATCGACCTTGCAAGCTTCACGCCGGGCGCGACCAGCCTGGCGGAGATCGTCGCGGGAGACGGCATGGCGCTCATCCGCGCCGTCAAGGCCGAACCGGGCTCCATCCGCAACGCCGTGATCGACCTCGACCTTTCGACCGTCAGCGGGGCCGCCCTGCCGGTGCGGTTCATGTATCGCGCCGCGACGGGCCGCGACGGCTCGCCCGGCGCCAGCCGCACGATCGTGCTGAACCGGACGGAGGGCGAGGATTCTTCCGCTGATCTCAGGGCTTCAGAGATACGTTTCACGCGTTTCTTCAACTCTACCCCGATGGCGATCGCGGGCGTCGACGCCGAAGGCCGCATCCTGCGCACGAACGCACCCTTCCTGTCGCTCTTTTCGAGTGTCGTCGACCGCGACGCGGTGGATCGGCACCTCAAGCTCGACACCGTGATCCACGAACGCGACCGTGAACGGTTCGCCGCGGCGCTCGAGCAGGCGCGCCAGCGTCAGGCCGACATCTCCCCCATCGACACGGTGCTTCCGAACAACGAGGAGCGCAACATCCGCTTTTACGTCAATGCGATCGCCGAGGGTACTGCGGCCGAGGGCGCGGAGGAGGCGGCGATCGTCTATGCCGTCGAGACGACCGAGCAGAAGGCGCTGGAAGCCCAGATGGCGCAGAGCCAGAAGATGCAGGCGGTCGGCCAGCTTGCCGGCGGTATCGCGCACGACTTCAACAATGTGCTTACCGCCATCATCATGTCGTCTGATTTGCTGCTTACCAACCATCGCCCGTCGGACCCGTCCTTCCCCGACATCATGAATATCAAGCAGAACGCCAACCGGGCCGCGTCGCTGGTGCGCCAGCTTCTCGCGTTCTCACGCCGGCAGACGCTCAGGCCGGAAGTGCTCAACCTGACGGACGTGCTTGCCGATCTCAGGATGCTTCTGGCGCGGCTGACGGGCAGCGAAGTTCACCTGAAGATCGACCACGGTCGTGATCTGTGGCCGATAAAGGCGGATATCGGCCAGTTCGAGCAGGTGATCGTTAATCTGGCGGTCAACGCGCGTGACGCCATGCCGGGCGGCGGCGACCTGACCATCCGGACGAAGAATATCGCCGCGGCCGGGTGCGAAGCCTATGGCCATCGCGAACTGACGCCGTCGGACTACGTGCTGGTCGAGATCGAGGACAGTGGGACGGGCATCGAGCCCGAGGTGCTGAAGAAGATCTTCGAGCCGTTCTTCACCACGAAGGAAGTGGGGAAGGGAACGGGGCTCGGCCTTTCCATGGTCTACGGCATCGTAAAACAGACGGGCGGCTTCATCTTCTGCGATTCGGAAGTCGGCAAGGGAACGACCTTTCGCATTTTCCTGCCGCGTCACGTGGCCCAGACGGGCGCGACCGATGCCGAATCGGCCGCCGAGCAGCTGGCAGCGCCTCAGAAGACACAGGAGGCGCCCCGCGACCTTTCCGGTTCTGCCACCGTCCTTCTGGTCGAGGACGAGGACGCGGTCCGCATGGGCGGCATGCGCGCGCTGACCTCGCGCGGCTACACGGTGCACGAGGCTTCTTCCGGCGTCGAGGCGCTCGAAGTATACAAGTCGCTCGACGGCAAGGTGGACATCGTCGTATCCGACGTCGTCATGCCCGAGATGGACGGGCCGACTTTGCTCGGTGAACTCAGGAAAATGAACCCGGGCATCAAATTCATCTTCGTTTCGGGTTATGCCGAGGACGCATTCGCCAAGAACCTGCCGGCCGACGCCCAGTTCGGCTTCCTGCCCAAGCCATTCTCGCTCAAGCAATTGGCGACGGTCGTGAAGGAGATGCTGGACGCCTGAGCCTACTTGCCGCCTTTTCGGGTTGTGGGCGTCAATGTGTGTCAGGGGACTTCGCGCAAGCACTTGCAATCTTTGCTGCGGTGCACAATATCACGGCTGGAAGAGTCGTAGGCTCCGGGAGGAAACCTGAGAGAAAACGACGATGGATCACCGTTCACCCAACAGTCAGCCCTGGCGCGGGGTCGTCAGACAGCTCCGGCCTTCGGACTTGCCGAGGTTCCGCGAACACCTGTTGCGACTTGACGCAGAGAGCCGTCACGACCGCTTCAACGGTGTCACCAACGATGCCTATCTTTCGGCCTATGCCGAACGCTGTTTTCACGACGGCACGACCGTGATCGGCTATGTCGAGAACGACAAGGTCCTCGGAGCGGCGGAACTGCATGAACGCCCGGACCTGCCCGAGCCGACCGGCGAGATCGCTTTCAGCGTCGAGCACGAGCTTCAGCACAGGGGTATCGGAAGTGCGCTGTTCGAGAGGCTGATCACAAACGCGCTCGGCCTCGGCTACGAGAAGCTGCGCGTCACGACGCATCCAGGCAACCTCGCCATGAGGGCGCTGGCGCGCAAATTCGACGCGCATCTGAGCTTCGAGAATCTGGAAACGGTCGGTGTCATCGATCTCAGCCGGATGGCGGAGACCGGTTTCGTCGGAGAGCGACGACAGGCCGGGCGGGCGCATTCGGCGTTGGAGCGCCGCCACCGCGCGTGATCGCTTCTATCGGCCGATTTCAGTTGGTTAGCGCATCCACGTGAATGATTTAGCTTCTATTGTTGCTGACTCCGGCGACAGAGGACCCTGCCATCAAAGATCAGATGGAAATCATTTGAAGCCGTCGCAACGTGCGAGCAAGCCATTGATGTCACGGATCAATCCGGGATCGAACAGGCGGAACACCGCCGCCGGCGATATCTAGCCACACACCGGCTATTTCGATTGGCGATTGCTGCGCTAGCTATGCTTGACTTGCCAAGCTCCCGCACCTTATATCCGGCGGCGTTCGGCGGACAGCCGCGAACGGGCGATTAGCTCAGCGGGAGAGCACACCCTTCACACGGGTGGGGTCACTGGTTCAATCCCAGTATCGCCCACCATTGCCTCGCGTGCTTAGCTAAAAGATTTCAGGGTTTTCAATCGGTCAGGCGTCTACCGAGTTTCGCGCGCTGTCGATGAGGCGGCCGGCGAGATCGACCGTCAACTCGTCGAAATGCGAGATCACCTTCGATGGCTCGAGATTCCGCACCGGCTGGTCGGAATAGCCGAAATCAACCGCAACGACCGGGATGCCTGCGGCCTTTGCCGTGTCGATGTCCGTTCGCGAATCGCCGATCATCAGTGCCCGTTCGACATCACCGCCTGCTGACTCGATGGTGCCGAACAGGTGCCGAGGATCGGGCTTGCGGTAAGGGAAGGTGTCCTGGCCGCAGATCGCGGCAAAGTGCCCGGTCAGGCCGAGCGCCTCGATCAGCAGCTTCGAATGCCGCTCCATCTTGTTGGTGCAGATTGCCAGCCGGTAACCGGCGGCGGAAAGCCTGTCCAATGCCTTGACGACGCCCGGATAAGGGGCTGACTTGCCGGGGATACCGCCGAGATAATCGTCGATGAATTTGGCGTAGAGCCGGTCCAACTGACCATCGGCCAGCGGCTTGCCATGGGCCTCGAAGGCCCGTTCGATCATGACGCGCCCGCCGAAACCGATGAACCGCCTCAGTTCGGCGGGATCCGTCCGCTTCAGGCCGGCCGTATCCAGGCAGCCGTTCAGGCTGTCCAGGAGGTCTGGGGCCGTGTCGACAAGGGTGCCGTCGAGATCGAATGCAATGATTGGTTCAGCCATCGGAATTCCGTCGTTGCGCGAGCCGCGATGGGCATAACGCGCCGGGACGGCGAGGGCAAGCGAACCACCTGACGCGTCATGACGAGCCTTTGACGGAATGCACAAAGATGATAGGTGCGAAACCAGATCGGGGTTTTGGCGATGGACGCGAAGGCGGCGAAGACGGAAGCGGCACGGGCCGCGCTGGATAATGTCGAGTCGGGCATGCGGCTCGGCATCGGCTCCGGGTCGACGGCGGAGGAGTTCGTTCGCCTGCTGGCCGGTCGCGTCGCGAAGGGGCTCAGCGTTATCGGTGTGCCCACCTCCGAGCGTACGGCCGCGCTCTGCCGCGAAACCGGCGTGCCGCTTTCCGATCTCGACGAGACGCCGCACCTCGATCTCGCCATAGACGGCGCCGACGAGATCGATCCGCATCTTTCGCTCATCAAGGGCGGCGGCGGGGCGCTGCTGCGCGAGAAGATCGTCGCCGCGGCGGCGGACCGGATGATCGTGATCGCCGATGATTCGAAGCTTGTCGGTACGCTCGGCCGGTTCCCTCTTCCAGTGGAGGTCAACCGCTTCGGCCTCTCCGCAACGCGACTGGCAATCGAAGATGCCGCGGAAAAGCTCGGTCTTGCCGGGCCGCTGACATTGAGGATGACGAAAGGCGAGCCTTTTGTTACAGACGGCGGACATTTCATCGTCGACGCATCTTTTGGCCGCATTCCGGATACAAGAGCGCTATCGAACGCTCTCTTCGCCATTCCAGGCGTCGTGGAGCATGGTTTGTTTTTGGGGATGGCGGATACCGCGATCGTCGCGGGGGCCGAGGGGGTCAGAACCCTCCATGCCGTCTAGATCAATCGGGAGTTCCAGCACACATGAATTCGACGGGTAAGCTTCGCAACATGCTCGCCGCCGCAGGCGCGGCTGTCTTTCTGGCGGTCGGTGCGGTGCCGTCCCACGCGGACGATATATCCCAGACGCACTTGCAGGCGGCGCGAGATGCTCTTTCAGCTATTCGCGCGACGGATGCGTTCGACCAGATATTGCCGGCCGCCGCGCAGGCGCTCAAGGGGCAGCTTATCCAGAAGGATCCCAATCTCCAGGAAGACATCATCGCCATTGTCGACAAGCAGACGCTGGCGCTCGCGCAACGGCGCGCCGACCTGGAAACCGAATCAGCCACCGACTATGCGAAAGCCTTCACCGAGGACGAATTGAAGGCGATCGCCACGTTCTACAGTTCGCCGGCCGGCAAGAAGCTCCTTGAAAAGGGTCCTCAGGTGACGGCTGAGATCGGGCGTGCTGCGTCGATCTGGCAGCGCGGCATCGCGCGCGATCTTGCCGAGGCGGTGGCGAAGGAAATGGCCGCGAAGCATCCGCTCAAGGAGGCGGCTCCTGCGCCCGCCGCGGCCAATGACGGCAGCGACCAGCCGAAGCAAGACGATTCGACAAAACAGTAGATTCGAGGAATTCGCTTCGCTTTCTCTCGAGCCCGGCGCCAGCGCCGGGCTTTTCTTTTCTACTTCACGCTCCTAGACCGTAGCGTCGTTGCTCCAGCAGACAGGCAAAGCCGATGGCAAAATACGACTACGATCTCTTCGTCATCGGAGGCGGATCCGGCGGGGTCAGGGCGGGCCGGCTCTCCGCCTCGCTCGGGAAGCGCGTCGGGATCGCGGAAGAATACCGCTTCGGAGGCACCTGCGTCATTCGCGGTTGCGTGCCGAAGAAACTCTTCGTCTACGCCTCCCAATTCTCCGAGCATTTCGAGGATGCCGCCGGCTATGGCTGGACCGTGCCGGAGCCGCGTTTCGACTGGCCGACCCTGATCGCCAACAAGGATCGCGAGATTGCGCGGCTCGAAGGGATCTATCGCGGCGGGCTGGACAGGGCCGGCGCCGACATCTTCGACACGAGGGCCGAATTGGTCGATCGCCACACTATCCGCCTCGCCTCCCAAGATCGCACGGTGACGGCGGAGCGGATCCTGCTTGCGAATGGCGGTCACCCGAACCCGCATGCGTCGCTGCCGGGACATGAACTCTGTATCAGCTCAAACGAAGCATTTCATCTTGCCGAACTGCCGAAGGCGATCGCTATCGCCGGCGGTGGCTATATCGCCGTAGAATTCGCCAATATCTTCCACGGGCTGGGCGTGGAGACAACACTGGTCTATCGCGGCAAGGAAATCCTCAACCGCTTCGATGACGACCTTCGCCACCGCCTGCACGAGACGATGGAGAAGAAGGGTATCCGTGTCCATTGCCAGGCTGTTTTCGAGCGCATTCACCGAGGGCCGGACGGCAGGCTGCATGGCAAACTCTCCGACGGGAATACGCTGATAGCAGACCAGATTATGCTGGCGCTTGGCCGTGTGCCGAACACGGAAGGGCTCGGGCTGGAGGCGGTCGGCGTCGAAACCGGAAAGACCGGTGAGATCATGGTCGATGAATACTCGCGCACGAGTATCGACAATATCTGGGCGATCGGCGACGTCACCAACCGCGTACCGCTTACGCCGGTCGCAATCCATGAGGCGATGTGCTTCGTGGAGACGGTGTTCAAAGGCAACCCCACCAGCCCGGATTTCGATACGATCGCGACGGCGGTGTTCTCGCAGCCGGAGATCGGGACGGTCGGCCTGACCGAGGAGGTCGCGGCGAAGAAATTCGACGAGCTGGAGATCTACAGCGCTTCCTTCCGGCCGATGCGGCATACGCTCGCCGGACGCGACGAGAAGATGCTGATGAAGCTGGTCGTGGACGCCAAGAGCCGCAAGGTGCTTGGCGCCCATATTCTCGGGCCGGATGCCGGCGAGACGGCGCAACTTCTCGCCATCCCCATCAAGGCCGGTCTCACCAAGGACGATTTCGACCGCACGATGGCGGTCCACCCGACGATGGCGGAGGAACTGGTGACAATGTACACGCCGACCTACCGGGTGAAGGACGGCGAGCGCGCAGGCTGAAATCTTCGTCGGACGCGCTCGCCACCACTACAGCATCGTGCCGCGCAGGATGACCAGCGCGACCGAAAAATAGATCACCAGCCCGGAAACGTCGACGAGTGTCGCGACGAACGGAGCAGATGCGCTCGCCGGATCGAAGCGCAGCGCCTTCAGCAAGAAGGGCAGCATCGAGCCTGCCAGCGTGCCGAAGGTGACGATGCCGACGAGCGCGACCCCGACGGTCAGCGCGATCAGCGGCCAGTGCGGTCCGTAGTCGTAGAGCCCGAGATATTGCCACGCCACGATCCGGCAGATGGCGACGACGCCGAGGACTCCGCCGAGCGTCAGTCCCGTCGGGATTTCGCGCACGGCGATCCGCCACCAATCGGCCAGGCTGATCTCCCTCAAGGCCAAGGCGCGAATGATGAGCGACGTCGCCTGCGAGCCGGAATTGCCGCCGGAACTCATGATGAGCGGGATGA
>JBDZVC010000016.1:0-38519 GCA_040255475.1 Phyllobacteriaceae bacterium
GAACGGCATGGCCGCCGCCGTCTCGCGCATCGCGCGGTGCGACGCCTCGGTCAGATTGTCCGGCATCTGCACGGCAAGCACGCCGCCCGGCACCAAATGTTCCATCAACCGCTGAAGAATGGCGGGATGATCCGGCAGCCATTGGAAAACGGCGTTGGCGAAGATCACGTCGACCGGCTTGGCGGGTACCCAGCCCGCGGCATCGGCCAGTTCGAAGCGGGCACCGGGCAGCCGCGCCCGCGCCTTCTCCAGCATGTCGGGCGATGTATCGACGCCTATCACCCCCGCATCCGGCCATCGCGCGGCGAGAAGCTCGGTCGAGTTCCCCGGCCCGCAGCCGATATCCACAACCCGCTTCGGGTTTTCGAGCGTAACCTGCGCCAGGAGGTCGCGCGACGGCCGCGTCCGCTCGTCCTCGAATTTCAGATATTGCGTGGCGGACCAGTCGGGGCGGGTTTGCTCGTTCATTGCCATTTCTCCGGATCGGCCCTGATGGGCCGGCCGCTTGATATTCCAACCCGTCCGGTTGCGCCAGCACCTGCCTCTGCCCGCTCTTGCTTGCACACCTGTCCAAAAGGCGCGATATCTTAACCGGCTAATCGAATCGCCCGCTGGAAAACCACACGGAATTCGCTATTTGTCTGGCATGGCTAACTTCATTGTGACCCTCTGCCGGCCGCGGCGTCCGGGACCGCTCGCATGAGCGGCTCGATCGTACTCGTCCAGTTGGCGGGAGCGGTGGCGTTGCTCCTGTGGGCGACGCGCATGGTCCGCACCGGCGTCGAGCGCGCCTATGGCGACGTGCTGCGCCAGAAGCTGCGCGCCACAATGAGGAACCCTCTCCTGTCGGCGGGAACAGGCGCGGCGCTCGCGATCGCGCTGCAAAGTTCGACGGCGGTGACGCTTCTGATCGGTTCCTTCGCCGGGTCGGGCATCGTCACCGGCCTCTCGGGCATTCTTGCCGTGCGCGGCGCCGAGGTCGGCTCGGCGCTGGTCGTCAAGATCCTGAGCTACAATCTGTCGCTTCTGGTGCCGATCTGTCTGATTGCCGGCACGGTCATGTTCCGCACGACGGAAGAGCGTTCCTGGCGGCAGATGGGCCGCATCGTCTTCGGCGTGGGCCTGATGATCCTGTCGCTCGAGATGATGAACACCGCGACCGAGCCGCTACGCGATTCGAACCTGCTCCCCGTCATCGTCGACTATCTGTCGGGCGACCCGATAACTGCTTTCCTGCTCGCCGCGCTCATCACCTGGCTGTTTCATTCCTCGATCGCCGGCGTGCTGCTCCTGACGGCGCTTGCCGGCAAGGGCATCATCCATCCCGAGCTCGCGATCGTCATGGTGCTCGGCGTCAATCTCGGCAGTTCCGTCATCGCGCCGCTCCTGACCCGTGGCGCGCCGCCGGCCGAGCGCGTGGTGCCGCTCGGCAACCTCCTGATGCGCGGTGCCGGCTCCATCGTCATGCTCGTGCTCTACATGATCTTCAGGCCGAAGATGGATTTCCTCGGCGCCGACGCCGTCAGCGAGATCGTCAACGCGCATATCCTCTTCAACGTCATCATCCTTATCGCCGGCATTCCGCTTTCCGGGCTGGTCCTGAAGGCGACGGAGGCGGTCGTCGCGCTTTCCACGCCGCCCGAGCCGGAAGTGCCGGCCGAGATGGAGGAACTCTCCGCGCTCAACAAGGCGGCTCTCGCCCACCCCGGCCAGGCTCTTGCCAACGCCACGCGCGAGGTCGTGCGGGTGTGCGAGATCATCGAGATCATGCTTCGCCGCATCATCGAACTCTACGAGACGCCGGACCGGAAGAGGATGGACGAGCTTGCCGCGCTGGACGACCGCGTCGACAGGCTCCACGCCGGCATCAAGCTCTATCTCGCCCAGATCGCGACCGGCGAGATGTCGGAAAGGGAGGCGGCGCGCTGCCAGGAGCTGCTCGGCGCCTGCGTCAAGCTCGAACAGGTCGGCGACATCATCGTCAGGAACATGCTGCCGCATGTGCAGAAGAAGCTGAAGCGCGGTATCGACTTCACGCCGGAAGGCTGGCGCGAGCTTTCGAGCTTCCACGCCGCCGTGCTTTCCAACGCGCGGCTCGCCTTCAACCTTCTGGTCAATCGCGATCCCGTGACCGCCCGCCAGCTCGTCGCCGAGAAGGACCGGCTGCGCGACGTGGAAAAGGAAACCAGCCGCCGCCATTTCGAGCGTCTGCGCGAAGGTACCGAGCAGAGTGTGGAAACGAGCTCCATCCACCTCGACACGATCCGCGACCTGAAGCAGATCAATTCGCTGCTCGCCTCGATCGCCTATCCGGTGCTGGAAGAAAGCGGCGAGCTTTCCGGTTCCCGGCTGCGCGCCATCTGAGCGAGCCGGATAGCTACGCCGCAAAAGCATGGCCTTGCGCCCCGCGGCAGGCCCCGGAACGCAATACCCCTCCTTCCAGCCGATATCCGCTCAGCCGACCGCGTTTCAGTAGATGGCCGCCCCGGCGGTCACGACAATAAGGATAACGGTGACCAGCGCCCCGGCTACATAGAGAATGGTCCTGACACTGCCGCCTTTTGCAGCGTTGCCGCCGCGCAAATAGACCGCCAGATGCGCCAGCCGGATAAGGGTATAAACCCAAACGAGCACCGCCAGCGTGACCGGCGCAACCCCTACCATCATCGCCAGCACGGCCGGGACAACGAAAGGCGCCAGCGCCTCCACGGAGTTCATGTGCGCGCGGTCGATACGGTAGAGCCGATTGTCATCGTTTGCCGGAAGCACCGGACCGGACAGTGCCCCGGCCCGGCCTTTGGACACTCCCGAATTGACCGCCAACAGGATGGAAAGGAGGCAAAGCGCAAGCACGCCAATGATGCTGATTGTGTAGGCTTCCATGCCAACCTCCGGGGTCACGGGGGAATAGGGACCCCGATAGTAATATGTCTCCATCGCTGGGCAACCCACCGAACGGCCCTCGGCCTGCCGGGGCCGCGCATGACGGCCCGCCGGCAGTCCCCTGTCAGCGGATGACCGGCATCTCGCGCGGAGCCCGCTTCGTCAGCAGCCGTGGACCGTCGCGCGTGATAGCGATGTTTTCCTCGTGAACGATCATCTTGCCGGGCGCGTATTCCATTCCCGGCTCGATCGTCAGCACCATGTTCTCGACGATGACGGTACCGTCGCCCGGACGGTGGGACGGCGGCTCCGTCAGCTGCAGGCCGAGACCGTGGCCAAGGCGGCCGACATTGTTGCCGAGAGCGCCGGCCCCCTCGATGATCCGGTTCATCGCCCGCCAAATGTCATCGGTGGTCGCACCGGGTACGGCCGCGGCGATGCCCGCTTCAGTCGCCAGCCAGAGCGCCTCGTGGACCCGGGCGACGTCCGGAGAAAGGCCGCCGACAGCATAGTTCCGGTCGAAATCGCAGAAATAGCCGTCGAAAGTCGAGCCTGTATCGATGAAGAGGACATCCCCCTTCTCCAATATGCGGTCATGCGGGCCGCACACGATCTGCGGCACGCCGCCCGGCCCGGATATGGCAGGCATGAACGGGGTAGCGTCGGCGCCGCGACGCGCAATATCGATGCGCAGCTTGCGTACCGCCTCGCGCTCGTTTTCGCCGATGGATATCTGGTTGGGCAGTGCCTCGTAGGCGTCGCTGGCAATGCTGCAGATATAGTGGATATGCTCGATCTCGGCGTCGGTCTTGACCATGCGCATCTGCCAGATCGCCGGAGACCCGTCGACGATCTCCGAGCCGAGGCTGTCGCGCAGCCGCAGCAGGTCGATGACCGGCATTCGCAGCGACATCTCGCGGCCGAGCTCGGCGCCTATCCTCTCAAACCTGCGCGGCAGGGCGTCCAGCGTCTCCTTCAGAAGCGACACGCCATCGTCTTCCGGCACGGGCGCAGGCCATGTGCGGATGTCCTTCACCCAGGTAAGCGCCATTTCCGGCGCACCTATCTCAGGAATCACCGCGATCGGCTCGCCGCTCAGCGGCACCACGACGAACCACGGGCGGGTCGGGCTTTCCCAGAACTGGGAATCGAAGCCCGTGAAGTAGCGGACGTTCGGCGGCGTGGTCACGAAAACCGCGTCGAGCTCATTGCGCCGCATGATCCGCTGCGCGCGCTCGACGCGTATTTCGAATTCCGATGGGGTGAAGCCACGCTTCGGAATAACGTAATCTTTCAACAAGTTCCCGGTGCTCCCTGCTCGGCTCGGTTTTCGGGCCACATGCTATCAGGACACGCTTCTGGCGCGTCCTGCGGCGACCGCGGCGGGCGAACGCCCGACGATTTTTTCGTAGGATGCCGGGTCGGTCGCGGTCTCGGTGTTGATCAGCAGGACGCGGCTGTCGGAATCGAGGTCGAGCGCGTCCCGCATCTTCGGGTCGGCCGCCGCGACCAGAAGACCGGCCAGGCCGGCGGCGCCGCTTTCGCCCGCGACGACGGGTGTTCCACTACGGTCGGCCAGACGGCGCATCGCTTCCATCGCCTGTTCCTCGGTGACCGTCATGAAGCCGTCGGCTACCTTCTCCAGAAGCCGCCAGGCCACCAGCGACGGCCTGTAGCATTCGAGCATGGCCATGATCGTCGGTTCGGTCGGCGTGACGGTGACGATCCCGCCCGCCCTGGCGCTATCGAACAGGCATGCCGCACGGTCAGGCTCCACGACGACGATCTTGATCCGGTTTTTTCCCAGTCGTTCGGTGAGGTAACCGGCGATACTGCTTGCAAATCCCCCTACCCCGGCCTGCAGGAATACATGGCTCGGCGTGCCGAGGCACCGCGCCTCTGCCTGGCGAAGCGCCTCCTCGGCCAGGACCGTGTAGCCCTGTCCAACCAAAGCGGGGATTTCCTCGTATCCTGGCCAGGAGGTGTCGGACACAAGCAGCCAGCCACGCTCAGCGCTTACACGCTCGGCCTCGCTGACGGAGAGATCGTAATTCCCGTCGACCCGGACGATCTCGTCCGCGCCAATAGCTTCGGCACGCGATTGGCTCACTCCGCCGTGGATGAAAATCACGGACCGGCAGCCGAGAAGGCGCGCGCCGGCCGCAACCGACTTGCCGTGATTGCCGTCGGTCGCGCAGCACACGGTCACCGAGCTCGAGAACTCGCGAGCCGCTGGAGAAAGCAGCTGGCGAATCTGCACCTTCCGGCCAAGATGGCCTTCGAGCAGGCGCCTGAACAGCACCATCAGCGCATAGGCGCCTCCGAGTGACTTGAAGCTTCCCAGGCCGAGGCGCAGACCTTCATCCTTGATGAAAACACCGCCGAGCCCGAGTTGGCTTGCAAGCTCGGTCAACGAAAGGAGCGGCGTCTCATCGGGCTTTCCCCAAAGCGACAAAAACGGCCCTACCTGCCGCGGTGCCTCCTTACCGACGAACGCCCGCTCGATGGCCGTCAGCGGCTCGCCAAAACGCGGCAGCGAGTTGAGTATCAGATTCATGGCTTACCTTGTCATCCGCCGAGAGAATATTGCAATTCCGGCAAGAATTGCGCTCTCATTGAAGCCTTCGCTTGCAAGTCTTTTGCATTTAGGGGGCGGAATATGAGGAGATCGGTCGCATGACGCAATTGGACGAGTTCGACCGGAAAATCCTGCAACTGGTGCAGGTCGACAACCTCATGCCCCAACGCGAGATTTCCGAACGCGTGGGCCTTTCGGCGCCGGCCGTCGCGCGTCGGCTTCAACGACTGCGCGCGACCGGCATAATCAAGAGGGATATCTCGGTTGTGAACGAAGGCGCGCTCGGCCGTCCCTTGACCATCGTCGTCGAGGTGGCGACGGAAAACGAGAGGCTGGACCTGATAGACGAGATGAAAAGGCGCTTCGCAAGCTGCCCGCAGGTGCAACAGTGCTACTACGTCACCGGCGAGACCGACTTCATCCTGATCATGAACGTTAGCGATATGGACGAGTATACGTCTCTCACGCGCCAGTTGTTCTTCAAGGGAGGTAACGTCAAGAGCTTCCGGACCTGCGTCGCGATGGAGAAGGTGAAGACCGACGGGCCGGTGCCGCTCTAGCCGCGAGCTTTCAGGAGCTTGTCCATCCGGGCGTCTCGGTGGGCAACGATCGCCGGGACATCTTCCGGACAGGGCGCACAGTCAATTCACCCGTCTTCCAGTAAGTAACTGTAGCGCAGACCATAAGCCTGACTTGCTCCCTTCCCCAACCCCTTGAATTTCCGCGACTCCTCGGTTGTCAATGCAGCATCAAGCCGATTGGTCGGGCGCATAAGGCTGGCCAAAGCCGACACTAGAGTGATTTTCGGTAATTTGCTGCTCTCTGGATGCCTTTATCAAGACATCGTTCACCAACCTGACCGTTCCTGCTATTACATGACAATCACAGGTCCGGAACAGGAATAAGGCCAAGGTGAAAGCGTCGGGTCGGCTGGGCTCGGCACCCACGAGATAGCTTTCGGCCACTATCAACCGTTCGCGCTGTAGCTGATGAGAGTATTCAAACCAAAGTCACGGCCGCCTCAGTCGACGGACGGGAAGGGACTCCGGCCCGTCGAGCGCTGGAGCGCGCCCCCCCTGTTTCAAAAGGCGCGCCTTGCTTTCTCGCTACCGCCTGGGCCATCTCTCCTCGACACGGCTGTCTGGCAGAGTCGCGACTTCGGAAACGCGATAGTAATACCGCCCGGCATCGGCGTTGGAGATTCCGGGCGTGATACCCTGCGTGGCCAGACGGGGTATTAGCACCCGCACGTGCGTACCCAGCCTCTCCGCCAGTTCCTGGGCAGGAACGAACTCCGCCTGGAACCGGAGGACCGCCTCGCGCTGGATGAACCGGGCACGCGTGGTCTTCCTCTGGGTCTCGGCGAATTCCGTGGTTTCAAGGTACCCTGCCTCGATAAGGTAGCGCAGGGTATAGAAATGCACCCCTAAAAACTTAGCGGCCTCCACCATGGTCATCACGCCTTCCGGACGCGCCTCGAAGGCGTCCGCGACGCGCTTTCACTCCACGAGCACGGCGCCCAGCCCCCCGCTTTTCCCTCAAGCACGCCCGCCGCTGTCACGGTACCGTCCACGAGCATCCGGAGGACCGTCGCACTGGACGAATTGTTCCGGATAACGGCCGTCACGATGCCGCCATGGCCTCGCGGCGGCTGCTGGAACACCCGCGGGTTCTCGCCTCGGCACCGCACGAGCAGGGCGTCCAGGTCGGACTTGAGGAACAGGTGCTCCTGCAGTCCTTCCGTGCCTGCCCGAAGGCTCGGCTGCAGGACTCCCTCGTCAAGGAGGTTGCGCATCGCCCCGCGAGGCATGCCGAGGTATTCGCGGGCCTCGTTGTAGGTCATCGAAGACTTCAGGATCTCTATGATCCTGAGCGCGCGCTCCCGGGGATCAGCGGGTCCGTCACGCCCTTGCCGATTTCCCCCATCGCGACCAGAACCTTCCGGGCCTTGTCCATGTGCACGCCCGAGACCTCGTAAATATGAGGGAGGCGATACATCCGGCGCTCTCCGATGAGTTTCCCGAACAACGGCATGTCGGGACTGATCGCCACGTGCTCCAGCGCATGTTCCCTGACCATGTCGATAACCGGCGCGTAGGCCGGCTCCTCCCGGACCTCGTTCAGCCAGACATACGCCCGCCCGTAGACTTCGGCGGTGCCCCAGCTTGCCCGCTTTCGCTTCACCGTCGCGTTAAGATTGTCGAGAAGGGAGATGAACCCCTCCCCTTTCCCTTCGAAGAGCGGCAGCCCGGCATTGAGGGCCGTATTGATGTGAAGCGCCATACCGTGGGTATACGCACGCCGCCCGCCGACAGCGATGGCGCCCATCCGGTCCATGAGACGCACGGCATTGCGTAGCGGCATGGCGTCGAGGATCGGAACCTTGATCCTCGGCGCAAAGCCCAGCCTGCCGATGACATATGTCTCGGCCTTCGCTGATTTGACCACCACCCTCGGTAGGCTATCGGCCGAAATCGGCCCAGACGGGTCAGCGTCGCGAAGGACCCGCATGGGAAAGGGCGCAAATGGCTCTCCGGCCTTCGTGCGGTCCACCAGCCGGAGAGAGTGATACGGACAGGCGGTAACATGAAAGAGCATCTGCCATGACCGCAGATGGACCGTGGACTCGCCTGGCTTCGACCGCAGGCGCAGGTCCTGCTCGACGCACTCCGGACACAGGCGGAGGGCGTTCGGGTTCCAGTCGTACCTCGCGAGGATCTCGCCGGCGCACCGCGTGGTGGCGTCCGAAAGCCGCTCGAACGTGGCCCGGTCGAACGTGCCGGGATCCACTCCGGCCTCGGTAGCGATGGCCGCATTGGCGCGGCCGCTCACCACGACCTCGAGAATGAGGCCGAGGGAGGTTGCGAGCGAACGTCCGGAGGGATAGCCGGACATGTCCGCCCACCGAAGGAGCCAGCCGTATGCGGGCTCATCGCTGAACAGGGTCGGTTTGACGTTTGGGGAGATAGCCATCTACATTGCCTCCCTTCCCCGACCTTCCTTCTCCCGCGGCGACGGCAGGAAAGGACATTTGTCGATGTCAGCGACCAGGAAGCAGTTCCGCAACGGACGCGTCTTGTAGAGGTCCTCGAACGCCCTCCGTCCAGGTGCGGTCTTCATTCAGGCGCTTCATCCGAGGATAGCGTTCGTGACATGTTCGCTTCCCTACGTGGCGACCGGGGAAACTAACGGTAATCCGCCACGGCCTCCGGGCCGGCCGCACTCGGGAAGTCTCGAGGCTCCGAGTCCTATATCGGGCGGACACTGTTGCGGACAGTCCGGAAAGAAGCGTAACGTCCTACGTCATGACGAATGCTAATTTGCTCCAACGCTTTCCTTAAGCATGTCTTAAACCCACTGCGGTAATGCGCTGCCATTCCTCTTCGGCGCGCTTCAACTCCTGGAAAAAATACTCGTAGAGCAGTTGTGCTGGCCGGGACAGCGGGCGCTGGGCGAGATGTATTAGAGCCAGTTCGACGCTCAATGCGGGCTCGACGATCGGGTTAACGGTAATGCGTTCGTTGCCGAGTTCCTTGAGGCCGATCCAGTAAGGCAGGATCGACGACCAGTCCGTCTGTGCGACGAACTCCAGAACGGCCGAAAGGCTGGCGATCGAGATGGTACGCTCAACGGGTATCTCGCCATTGCGGACAGCGTCGTCGATTTTCGTCCGCAGACTGTGCGTGGCTAGAGGAACGGACAGTTTGAGCGGCGCTACTTCATGCAGGCGAACGGGCTTCATCGGAGTGAACCCTCGACGTGCGCCGGAAACCAGCGCAACAGGGAACCGTCCGATCGGCCTGGCCGCAAGTCCGGTCTGCGACTTGACGAACTGACCGACGTAAAAGTCGAGGACTCCGGCCGACACCTCGGCGACCAGCGCGTCCGCCGTGCCGCTGCCGATGTCTATATCGACCTTCGGGAACTCGCGCGTATAGCGCGCCAGCGATTGCGGCAGCACGGTCTTCGCCAATCCCGGGGCGAAACCAGCAGAAATGGTCCCGTTCAACCCCGCCGAGAAATCCTCGATTTCCATCTCCGCCTCGGAGACAGCTTTAAGAACGGCAAGGCACCGGTTGTAGAACCGCCATCCCGCCGCGGTTGGGTCGACGCCACGCCTTGTGCGCCCGAGCAAGCTTGTACCCAGACGCGCCTCGAGTGCGCTCATCTGCTGGCTGACGCCGGAAGCGGTGCAGTGCAGCCGCACGGCTGCGGCGCTCAGCGAGCCTTCCTCGCAGGCGGCAACGAAATAGCGGATTTGTCTCAAATCCATGGGATCCCCGAAATTGATATTAGAAATCCATAACACAGACGTTAGGAAATTTAACTACCAGTAACATCACATCCAGCCCTATGCTCCGGTCCAGCGGCTCTGGGAGGAGCCATATTTGCCTGCGGGATACCCTCCGCCAGGTGCGGCTGACGCTCGTCTGAGCGCCTGAAAGAGGAGAACCGGATGCTTCCGCTTGAAGGTTTTCGGGTGCTCGATCTGACGCACGTGCTGGCGGGTCCTTGCGCTACCCATCACCTCCGCTGCTTGGGCGCCGACGTGATCAAGGTTGAGCGGCCCGGAGCCGGAGACCCGATGCGTGCATTGGCCATGCAACCGGAGCTCGGCGGCCTGACGCCCGGCTTTCGGGCGCTTAATGCCGGCAAGAAATCCGTTGTCGTCGACCTGGCCACCGACGAGGGCCACGCGACGATGTTGCGGATGGCCGAGAGCTGCGACGTGTTCGTCGAGAATTTCCGGCCCGGCGTGGCACGGCGACTGGGGCTCGGGCCCGAGGACATTCGCGCGGTGCGTCCCGACATCATCTATTGCTCGATATCGGGATGGGGTCAAAGCGGGCCGAACAGCACGCGCGGCGCCTATGACCATGTGATCCAAGCGGCCACCGGCATGATGGCGCTGCAGGGCGGCGCCGACGACGCGCCGATCAAGGTCGGCTTTCCCGTCATCGACATCGCCACCGGAATGTCCGCCGCAGAGGCGATCCTCGCCGCGGTCGTTCGCCGCCTGCGCGGCGATCGAGCCCCTATCACTCTCGATGTCTCAATGATCGATTGCGCGCTGGCGCTGATGTCAGGCCCCACCGCCAACACGTTCGCGACCGGCAAGACGCCGGACCGCGTCGGCAATCGTGGCTTCGTCGGCAGCCCCGGTGCGGAGACATTCGCTACATCCGATGGCCACATCTCCGTCGCGGCGAATACGATGGGCCAGTTCGTCACGTTGTGCGGACTGCTCGGCCGGCCGGAACTGGCGAAACCGCCTCATGTGCCGGCTGGTTTGTCGAGCGGCTCATTCCTGGCCAACGCCGCGACCGACACCTTGCGTGAAGAGCTTGCGCAAGCCTTCGCGGTCAGCAATGCGGGCGTGCTTGAAAAGGCACTTAACGAGGCGGGAGTGCCCTCCTCCCGAGTGCGCAACCTCGCGGAATATCTCAGCCAGCTCTACCCGCGGACGCCCGGCATCGGCGTCGACGGCGAGCCGTTGGCTCTGGCGCCAGCCTTCCGCTGGGCCGATGCCGGACCGCCGACACTGCCGCCTGCGCCGAGGCTGGGAGCCGACACGGAAACGTACGGCAACGATGTGGCGTTCGTTTCGTCCCATTCTGCGAGGGCGAGATGATCGTCGGCTGAAGGCGGCCGTGATCGAATTCGGCAATTCATGGGGAGGAATGCAAATGAAGCAGTGGCTCAGAGGTTCGATACTTTCTTTAGCTGTGACAGTGGGCCTGAACCTGGGCGCGGCCTCCGCAAGTGCCGCGCCATCCGGCACGTTCAGGTTCGCCGAAGAGGTGAAGCTTGTCACGCTGGATCCGTATCAACACTCCGGCGGCGGCATCTCGTATATGCGTCCGGTCTATGAAACGCTCTTTACGCGTACGCCGGACGACAAGGTCGTGCCATTGCTCGCCACCGGCTACAAGATCGACGGCCTAAAGGTCACGCTGACCCTGCGCAAGGATGTAAAGTTCAGCGACGGCACGCCCTTCAACGCCGAGGCCGTGGTCGCCAACCTGAAGCGCGGCATCAAGCTCAACGTGTTGGCCGCGCTCAGGCCGATCGGGGACGTAACGGCAGATGACGACTACACGGTCACCATCACGCTCAAACAAGCCGATCCCTCTCTGATCACCGACATGACCACCGAGCCGGGCATGATGATCAGCCCCAAGGCGCTCGACAATCCGGGTCTCGACCGCAATCCGGTCGGCACCGGCCCTTATCTCTATGACAAGGCCGATTCGCGCGAGGGCGAGGTCCGCGTCTACAAGCCCAACCCGAATTATTGGGCGCCGGACCAGGTAGGGCTACAGCGCATCGAAATCTGGGAACTGCCGGATGACACGGCGCGTCTCAACGCGCTCAAGACCGGACAAGTGGATGTCGGCATCTGGCTCGCCAATCCACAAGCCGCCATCATCGGAAGGACGCCCGGCCTGAAGCTGGTGAAAAACGTGGGCGGCTATACTTATCAGGTGATCATCCAGGATCGCGCTGGCACCAAGGTCCCCGCCTTCGCCGACAAGCGCGTGCGCCAGGCGATGAATTACGCGATCGATCGCGACGCCTACAACAAGGCCGTGGACTTCGGCCTGTCCGAGCCCGCCTACCAGCCTTATCCCAAAGGTACCTGGGAACACGATCCGGGCCTCGAGGGTCGCTACAAATACGATCCTGAGAAGGCGAAGACCCTGCTCAAGGAAGCCGGCTACGAGAAGGGCTTCAGCTTCGACATGCCGAGTATCCCGATCTTCCAGCCACGCCTCGAAGCGCTCGCCGGCTTCTTCCGAGAGGTGGGGATCACCATGAACATAGTGCCGGTCGAGCCAGGCACGCTGGCCCGGCGCAGCATGACGACCGACTTTCCCGCAACCAACCTTGTTATAAATAGCCAGGCGGATCCGCTCTATCTCGGCAACTGGTACGTCAGCCAAGACGCCTCGTTCAACACGTACAAGGTTAAGCCGAGCGACGAGATCGCGAAGCTCCTGCAGGAGGGGCTCCAGTCCGCGGATCCCGACGTCCGGGCGTCGATCTACAAGAAACTGGTCGACCAGCTTGCGGATGAATCCTACCTGATCGCCGTCACTTCGACGCCGCTCCTTTTCGGCGTGCGTGAAGAGGTGGCCAGCAACCCGACTCTGAAGTACCGTCCGGGCGAAGACACCGTCTATTTCCGCGGTCTGAAAATGGGCAATTGACCGAGAGCCGCCGGACAAATGCTGAGGCTCGTCATCCAGCGACTGCTGGCGCTCATCCCGCTTCTGTTCATCGTGTCGGTGCTGACATTCTCCTTCACCTCTTTGCTTCCCGCCGATCCAGCGGATCTGATCGTTGGGGAGCAGGGCACGCCTGAACAATATGCGGCAGTTCGGGAACGCCTGGGTCTCAATCAGCCGATCGTTACGCGCTACCTGCGCTGGGTGGATCGGGCCGCTCATGGCGATCTGGGCACCTCCTTCTTCAACAGCGTGAAGGTGACCGACGCCCTCATGCAGCGCTTGCCGATCACTGCATCGCTCACCGCGGTCTCGGCGCTGATCGCCATCATCGTCGGCCTCGCGGCTGGCATCTTGGCGGCGCTCCGGCCACGCTCGCTCATCGACAGGTTCGCCACCCTCGGCGCCACTTTCGGGCAGGCTGTTCCGAACTTCTGGTTCGGGCTGCTCCTGGCCGCGATATTCGCGGTCGGCCTGCGCTGGTTCCCGGCGACGGGCTTTACGCCGATCACCCAGTCGCCATGGGACTGGCTGCGCAGCGTGACCTTGCCCGCCCTTGCCCTCGGCCTGGCATCAAGCGCCGCGATCGCCCGCCAGGTCCGGTCTTCGATGGTCGGTGTTCTGCAGCAGGACTATATCCGGGCCGCCCGCGCGCAAGGACTGTCCCGACGCCGGGTCGTCTTCAAACATGCGCTGAAGAACGCGCTTGTTCCGGTCGTGGCCGTGCTCTCCTTCCAGATCACCGTCCTGCTCGGCGGCGCCCTGATCGTGGAGCAGGTATTCGCCATAAACGGTCTAGGAACACTGGCGATCACGGCGGTTCGCCGACAGGATATTCCGATGATCCAGGGGCTCGTCCTGGTGATGGTCGGACTGGTGGTGATCGTGCAACTCGCCACCGACCTGATCTACGGCTATCTCAACCCGAAGGCGCGGCCGTCGTGAGCGTTCAGTCGGAAACGCCGAGAAGGGCCGCGTCACCGGCACCCAGGGCGCGGCGCGGCTCCTTCTACGCGGTCACAGTGCCTTCGATAACGGTGCTACTGATCCTGGTCGTTCTCGCGCTCGGAGCAGGCTGGATCAATCCCTATGATCCGCTCAAGCAAGATCTCATCCATGCCTTGCAAGGCCCCTCCGCACAGCACTGGCTCGGCACGGACGACCTCGGGCGGGACGTTCTCAGCCGGCTGATCGTCGGCTGCCGCATCGCCCTGATCGCCGCGGCGGAGGCGACTTCGATAGCCATCGTCCTCGGCGTGCCGCTCGGGCTCTACATCGGCTATCGCGGCGGCTTGTGGGACTGGGTGGTCATGCGCATGGTGGAAGCCGTGATGTCCATTCCCGGCATCATGGTGGCCATCGTCATCATCGCCATTCTCGGTCCCGGCCTTCACCGCGCCATGGTCGCGCTCGGGATCCTTTTTTCCACGTCGTTCCTGCGGCTGGCGCGAGGAGTGGTGCTGACCGAGCGCGAGGAGGTCTATGTGCGCTCGGCCCGCGTCGTCGGCGCGTCGGACGGCCGCATCCTGATGCGCCACATTTTTCCGAATATTGCGCCCCCGCTCATCGTGCAGACGACGCTTACGGTCGGCGCGGTGCTGCTCGCGGAAGCCGGGCTGAGCTTTATCGGGCTCGGCGTGCAGCCGCCGGACGCAAGCTGGGGCACAATGCTGAACACGGCGGCGAGCTATATGGAGTTGGACTGGTTCCTGGCCATCCCGCCCGGCATAGCGATCGTCCTGACGGTGCTGTCCATCAATCTGCTGGGGGACACGCTCAGGGACACGATCGGCCGGGGCATCACGGTCGCCGTGAACCCGACTGTTCCCGTTGCTCGTTTCGATGCGTCGCAGGAAGGCAATCCGGAGGTTGGCTCTAAGCTTTCTCCCCGCCGCTACGATGACGTGCTGCGCGTCGAGGGCTTGCAGGTGGTGGTATCGACAGCGGACGGCGAGGTTCCCGTGGTCACGGACCTTTCCTTCGGCGTCGCGCGCGGCGAGACGCTGGGGCTCGTCGGGGAATCCGGGAGTGGCAAGACGATCACCAGCCTGGCGGTCCTGGGGCTAATCGGGGCTGCCGGCCGCTCGACGCACGGCGCAATCACGCTCAACGGAACCGAACTTCGCGGCGTGGAGCAGAAGCGGATGGAGGCGATCCGGGGCAACGAGGTAGCGATGGTTTTCCAGGACCCGGCGACCAGCCTCAACCCTGCCTTCACTGTCGGCGACCAGATCGCCGAAGTGCTGCGCACAAAGAAAGGGCTGTCACGACAGGACGCATGGGCGCGGGCCGTCGGACTGATCGATCGCGTCGGCATCCCGCGATCGGCCGAGCGTGCGAAAGCCTATCCACACGAATTGTCTGGTGGCATGGCGCAGCGCATCGCGATTGCCCGTGCGCTCAGTTGCAATCCCAGCCTTCTGATCGCCGACGAGCCGACCACCGCGCTCGACGTCACCGTACAGCAGGAGATCCTCGACCTCTTCCGAGACCTCCAGGAAGAGTTCGGCATGGCGATCCTGTTCGTGACTCATGATTTGGCGGTCGCCGCGGACGTCTGCGACAGGATCGCGGTGATGTATGCAGGCCAGATCGTCGAAATCGCGCCGGTCGACGATCTCTTCGCCCGGCCCTTGCATCCCTACACCGCCGGCCTGCTGTCGGCTTCTCCGCATGGCGCCGGGCGCAATCCGCCGCTGCCGACCATTCGGGGCAGCGTTCCCAGGCCGGGCGCATGGCTTCTCGGATGCAGGTTCTCCGATCGCTGCGCTTACAAGCGCCCGCAGTGCGAAATGCGCGTTCCCCTTACCCGCGCCGCTCGGCGGATGGTACGATGCGCGCGCGCCACCGAACTCAACCTGCGAGCCGGAAAATGACGGATGGCCCCCTCCTCCGGATCGAGAATCTGAATGTGACCTACTGGACTCGACCCGGCCTCGGCTTGCGCCAGAAGCCCTTTCATGCCGTCAAGGGTGCAACATTGAGCATCCATACAGGTCAGACACTCGGTCTGGTCGGAGAATCCGGTTCGGGCAAGTCGTCGATCGCCAATGCCGTGCTCGGTCTCGTGCCGGCCGCTTCCGGCTCGATCCGTTTCGCCGGCAGCGAACTGGCCGCGCGGAAGAAATATCCGCCGCAGGTCCGCAAGGAGATACAGGCCGTCTTCCAGGATCCGTTTTCTTCGCTCAATCCGGCTATGACCGTCGAGGACATCGTGACGGAACCGCTTAAGATTCACCTGAACATGAGCGAAGCGCAGCGCCGGGCGCGCGCTGTCGAACTGCTGAACATGGTGTCCTTGTCGGAGGAGCATCTCGACCGGCATCCATATCAATTCTCGGGCGGGCAGCGGCAACGCATCGCCATCGCCTCGGCGCTCGCCTTGCAGCCCCGCCTGGTCGTGCTCGACGAACCTGTCAGCGCTCTCGACGTCTCCACACAGAACCAGATCATCAACCTGCTCTACGAACGCCGCGACGCGCTCGGCATGGCGTATCTCCTGATCGCGCACGACCTCGCGCTCGTCCATCACATCTCGGACCGGATAGCCGTCATGTATCTCGGTCACATCGTCGAGGAGGGTCCGGCCGACCGCGTCTATTCCGCGCCGGCCCACCCCTACACCAGGGCGCTGCTTGACGCGGTTCCTGTGCTGGATCCCGCCGAACAGCGAAAACGCCGGGCGCGGCGAAGATCGGCTCCAGCGCAGGAAACCCCGCGCGACGCCGATATCGGCTGTCCGTACAAGAACCGCTGCCCGCTGGTGATGACGCGGTGCCAGGCCGAAATGCCACCGCCTTACCCGATTGCAGGTGGCGGAGTCGCAAACTGCTTTCTTCATGCCGAGGACACCGCCCATCAGGTGGAAAGAATGGAACGGATCGCGTCATGACCCCGGCTCGCCAGCCACCTGCAGCCGGCGGCGCCGGCGTAAAAGTTAGCACCGATGTCGCGCTGCCAGGGGTCGCCGATGGCACACCGCTGCCGCTCGTCTGCCGTTGGCCGGAGAACTCACCGCCGAAAGGATTTGTCGTCTTCTGCCACGGGCTCAGCGCCAGCGGCCGCGACTATGCCGAGCTTTCCAGCCATTGGGCGGCTGACGGGTACCTCGTTGTCCATCCCACTTTTCCCGACTGGGTCGGAGCGGTGGCAGCGGCCGAGCCGGAACTCGGCCTCGATCCGGAAGGCGACCTTGCCGGTTGGGTTACCGATCCCAAGGTGCGCCCGCGCATGTACGAAATCCTGCATACGCCGTTCTACTGGATGGAACGCGTCCGCATTGTGCGCCGGGTGATGGACGGTCTGGAGGCGGTCTTCGCAGCCACATGCGGAACCCCGCCCAACGTGATCGCCGGCGCGATTGCCGGCCATTCCTTCGGCGCATACACCTCGCAACTGTTTGCCGGCGCTGCGATCGACGTGCCCGGGAAAGGATACCGCAGCTTCAAGGACAGGCGCTTTGCAGCGGCGATCCTGCTGAGCGCCCAGGGACGCGACCAGCAGGGGCTGCGGGAAGGATCGTGGGACGACATCACCGGACCGATGATGAACGTCACCGGCACGCTGGATGGTGGCGCCAAGGGGCAGGATTGGCGCTGGAAGATCGAACCGTATGAGTTCGCACCGCCCGGCGATAAGTATTTGGCCGTGCTGGCCGACGCAGATCACTATCTCGGTGGCATCGCGCGACCCGAGCAAGCGCCGATCACCACGCATAAGAACGCCGTGTTCCAGCTCACGCTTGCGTTTCTAAACGCCTATCTCGCGAGCGACTCCGTGGCAAAATCCTGGCTCAGGTCGATCGGTGATCGGGTCGGCGAATGTCCCGTTCTGCTCAAGCGCAAATAACGGAAACAGTGACGCCAGACTTGGGGCCGACACCAAGCGATCCGATTTCGAGAAAATTTAGCCGAGTATCCCGATTGCTTTCGAAACCGTCGATCGGTTCTTTGAGCTTCGGTTAACGAGCCCCGTTCTCCCGCTTACCTCTTTTCTTCAAGTTGACAGTGACGTTCCTGATGGGGGAGCTTTCCGTTCAGGATTTGTTAGTCATTCCCGGGGGCTGGAATGCACAAGGTCGTCGTCGCGGTTGCTGTGCATGTGCTTGCTTTGATGGCGGGCTTGGTTTCGATATCGCCTTCCTTCGCTCAACAACGCTGCACCGAAATCGAATTTCCGTCAGGTAAGGACACTGCCGTTCTGAGCGGCATCGCGCCCGTCGATAAAGCCGCCGAAGGTCGGTTGGCGGTTTCGCGGCTAAATGCAAACACGAAATCGATGGCATGTCCGATCACGTTGAAACTCGCTCAGCTGTCGTAGAAGAGCGTCTTCCGGTTCATGCGGCCGTAACCAATATTTTCGGCCTGCATTACGGCCCATATCCGAATGAACGGGAGCATCGCCGTGATGAAGCGGGCAAGCCTTGGCAGTGCGGCTGCATTGGGCTGCATCAGCACGGTACCGAGTTCGATTGAGGCGCCGACACGGCACAGGAAGGCCAGGTTCTCCAGTAGCCGTTCCTGCGCGCGCGGCTTGCCAACAATCTGGTCGTGAACGGCCGGATCGCGCGAATAGAGCGGGACACCCCAGAGGATCCGCGACTGGTCGAGTGAAATCATCACGTCCCGATCGTCTTCATCGAAATGCTGGCCGTTGGTCAGAACGTGAAAGGAAAGATCGGCATGCTTCTCCAGGACGCGCGCCAAGAAGGCGAACAGTTGTTGCTTGAACAGCGTCGGCTTTCCCCCGAGATGCCGATCGTCGCTCCCTCCGGAGCGAGCAGCGCTGCAGTCTCGAAATAGGGGAAGAGATCCACATGATGCTTCTTGGGCAGCTGGGAGCACATCACGCAGACCTGGTCGCATCGTTCGGTCACCAGGAAGGTGTTATGCGGCGACGAACTGCGCACGAGGCGATCGGCCGTTCCTCGCCTGGGATTCACCAGCAAGACGTCCCCGTCGACTTCGGATGGGTCAATGCCAAGGACTCGTATGGAACCGCCCTCCCCCACATAGTCGGCTCCCTCCGGATCAGCATGTTCCAGCGCTGCTTCGAAAGGATTCAGCCGCTCCGGCCCCATCTCCCAGGATCCGGCCTCGAAGGAACGGAGCCGGACCACGAAAGGCTGATTGGCGTTCGCCTTTATCTTGATGCGCAGCGGTATCGTGAGTGCACCGGCGCCATGCCGTCGTCCCATGCAGCCACGCCGAGCCAGGCAGCCAGTGAAGCGCGCGTCGGCTCGTCCTTGCGGTAAAGGACTTCAAAGACCTTGTCGAAGAGCGACAGGTGCCGCTCGCAGAACCATGTGTCGGGGCGCGGAATGTCGATCCTGCCGTACCGGGAAATGTCATCGACGACGTCTGTTCCGCAGAACGGCTGATAGGCGCAATGGATGCAATCCAGATCGAAGTGGTTGAACGCTCCGGAGTTGAGAGCCTCAACCTTTCTCTGATCGATCCCTGTCGCGACGTCGCCAATGCCGAGGTCGATGCGGCCAATCTTGGACAGCATCCGCGCTTCGTCTGTCGGGTAGAGCCGCCCGTCGTAGTCTATGACGATATAGTCGGAAGCGAAGAAATTCGGGTTCCGTATATCGACGTGGTTATTGGTATCGAATCGAAGGACGCGCTTCAGGCATTGAGTGAAATAGTATTCTTCCAAGAAGCGCCCGGTCTGGTGATTGCGGGCGATCAGCAGATCGATGAATTCGGAGTGGAGGTGGTTCCACCGCGCGATGACGTTGTCGCCTTGCCGAAGCTTCCGGGCGAATCCTTGGTGATTTATCGGATGCAGGTAGACGGAGCCAGATCTGGAAAACTGGCACTCAGGATACAGTATTTGGATGCGTAGCAATGCCGCGTCCAGGTATTCATGGAACCGTGGCGGTATATCCACCACAAAGTCGGACTCAATAGCGTCAGGCAATTCGGCCGTTTCCCACCCGACCCGGCCATGCGTCGCACAGACTGGATAATCAACGCCGTATTCCCCTCTGCCTCCAGTTTGCGTTCCATAGCGAGATAAGTGCGGTCGCGGCACTCCTTCCCAACGGACGAGTGGTCATCGGGCCGGCCAGCTTTATGCGTTGGCTGGCCTTTTTGTACATGCAACGGCTAACTCTGAGCATCTTGCTTGCTCAACTGCGCCAGCCATCACTTTCGTTTCAATCGACGCGCTGGCACACCGACCGTTGCGGCATGATTCCGGTTTTATGAAACAGCTATCGGAAGAGGCGAACCGCACGATCTTATCGCCCAACGCCGGCCGTCATGCCTGACATCAGTAAAGGTAAGCGGGGCAATATCAATCCGCCAGAGAGCATCCGGAGGCGCTCTCAGAACATGGACGATCGTAGCCTTGATCACCGTTGCATGTGTCACAGCCACAATTCGCCCCCGCGCCGAGGTCCTTTTCTCGATCCATGCGCCGGCGCGCTTCAGAAGCCCGGCAACGCTCTCTCCGCCATGATCGTCGAAATCCGGATCACTGATCCAGCGTGCGAGGCGTTCCGGCTGTTCCTGGTCAATTTCGGCGATCGTGCGTCCCGTCCAATTGCCGTAGTTAAGCTCGCGCAGTTCCGGATCCTCCTTGCCATCGAGAGACAGGCGTTCGGCTGTCTGGCGGGCCGCACGCATCGGGCTGACCCAGGCCGCATCGGTACGCAGGTCGAGCCGGATCTGGCCCATAGCCCGCTCGTCTTCACACCACAAGGTCGAGAGGAGCTTTACAAATCCTGCCGGCGGCTCGATAGCCGATTGGCCGCACTGATCGAGGAGCCGATAACCGGTAAGGTGGTCGATCATCTCCTGGGTATAAGCGCGGCGGAACGTCGGCGCTGGTCAAAGGATGGAAGGCTGACGCCCTGCGGCTCCCGAACCTCCCGTCGTGGTAGGGCTCGGTTCAATTTCCCTATCTTTTCCCTCAACCGTATCGAAATGTTGCGCAACGAGCCCGAGTTGATTGAACGCTGGCGTGAGCAGGATGAAGCGAGGAAATTACCAGGATCCGGGTTCGTCCTAGAAAGCACTTTTGATCACATCTGGACGTAAAGATATAAACATTTCTTTATGTCGTATTGACAATCCACCTGCCATAGCGGAGATTGTCGTCGTCATGGTTCTGCGGTCATCTTAGACGATGGCCGGAGCTAAGAGGGAAGCCGGTGCGCGAACGCAATGCCGGCGCTGCCCCCGCAACTGTAAGCGGCGAGCCGAGCTCATTCATGTCACTGAGGCGTGTGCCTTGGGAAGACGGGCGAAGGCGACGACCTGCGAGCCAGGAAACCTGCCGTGACAAACTTGATCGTCCACGGGCGGGGTGTCCCGGTGGGTCGCGGCAAGGTCTGGCGACGGGCCACTCCATTGCCAGCGTCCGCTCGCACCATGCCCCCAACCAATGGGGTATGAAAATGTCCTCGAAAGTTCCTGTCGCCACTCTCGGCGTGCCGCGTATCGGCCGTCACCGCGAACTGAAATTCGCGCTGGAATCCTACTGGTCCGGCAAGTCATCGGTAGACGATCTGCTTGGCACGGCCAGGAAATTACGTGCCGAAAACTGGATCGAGCAGCGCGAACGCGGCGTGACGAAGATCCCGTCGAACGATTTCTCACTCTATGACCACGTGCTCGACACCACCGTGATGGTGGGCGCGATCCCCTCGCGCTATGGCTGGACAGGAGGGGAAGTCCCGATCGATCTTTATTTCGCCATGGCGCGCGGCAGTCAGAGCGAAGAAGCGTCCGATTGCGGCCATCCCGGCCACCGTCATGGCGTGACGGCGCTGGAAATGACCAAATGGTTCGACACCAATTACCATTACATGGTGCCTGAACTTGCCGACGATCAGGCGTTCTCGCTCACCTCGACCAAGCCGGTCGATCATTTCCTCGAGGCAAAGGCGCTCGGCATACATACTCGTCCCGTCATACTCGGCCCGATCACCTTCCTGAAACTCGCCAAGTCGCATCACGAGGGATTCAATCCTGTCTCGCTGCTGCCCAGGTTGTTGCCGGTCTACGAGGAGCTTTTGCGCCGGCTGCGGCTGGCGGGAGCCGACTGGGTGCAGATCGACGAGCCGGCGCTGGTGCTCGACCTTGTTCCCAACGAACGCAATGCATTCGAGTTCGCCTATTCGAAGCTCTCCGCGGCCGCTTCCGGACTGAAGCTGATGCTCGCCACCTATTTCGGAGCACTTGGCGACAATCTCGACACGGCGCTGTCGCTTCCGGTGGTGGGGTTGCATGTGGATCTTGTGCGCGCGCCGGAACAACTGGAACCGGTGGGCCGCCTCGCGCCGAAGGAGATGGTGCTGTCTCTGGGACTGATCGACGGCCGGAACGTCTGGCGCGCCAATCTCCCTTCGATCCTCGACCGCATCAAGCCGGTCGTCGCCGGCTGGACACCGGGCCGTATCGAGATCGCCCCCTCATGCTCACTTTTACATGTGCCAGTCGATCTGGAGCAGGAAACGGCGCTCGATCCCGACCTGAAGTCGTGGTTGGCCTTCTCGGTCCAGAAAATGGAAGAGATAGTCACGCTGAGCCGTGCCCTGACGAATGGAAGAGAAGCGGTGGCGGGCGCGCTGAAGGCCGCGTCGGAAGCCGTCGCGTCGCGACATTCCTCGCTCAAAGTCCATGACCCGCTGGTGGAAGGCCGTCTGACCAACATCGCGGCGGCAAAACCACGCCGCAACGGAAGCTTTGCGGCACGAAAGAAAGTTCAGGCGCAGAAGCTCCACCTACCCCCCTTCCCCACTACCACGATCGGCTCCTTCCCGCAGACACAAGATGTGCGTAAGGCGCGCGCCGCCCATGCGAGGGGCGAACTGAGCTTTGTCGATTACGAAGCTTTCCTTAGAAAGGAGACAAAATCCGCGATCCGCTGGCAGGAGCAGATCGGGCTGGATGTGCTCGTCCATGGCGAATTCGAACGCAACGACATGGTGCAGTATTTCGGCGAGCAGCTTTCGGGCTTCGCCTTCACCAGTCATGCCTGGGTGCAGAGCTACGGCTCGCGCTATGTCCGGCCGCCCATCATCTTCGGCGACGTGTCGCGCCCGAACCCGATGACGGTGCGCTGGTGGCAATATGCACAATCCCTGACGGACAAGCCCGTGAAGGGAATGCTGACCGGGCCGGTGACCATCCTCAACTGGTCGTTCGTGCGCGACGATCTTCCGCGCTCCACCGTATGCAGGCAGATCGCGCTTGCCATCCAGGATGAAGTCCGTGACCTCGAACAGGCGGGAGCCGTGATCGTCCAGATCGACGAGGCGGCCCTGCGCGAAGGGCTGCCGCTCCGCAAAACGGAATGGAAATCCTATCTCGATTGGGCGGTCGGGTGCTTCCGGCTCTGCTCGTCCTATGTCCGGGACGAGACGCAGATCCACTCCCATATGTGCTACTCGGAATTCAACGACATCATCGACGCGATCGCGGCTATGGATGCCGATGTCATCTCCATCGAGACATCGCGCTCGAGAATGGAACTGCTCGACGCCTTCAGGGACTACAAATACCCGAACGAGATCGGACCCGGCGTCTACGACATCCATTCGCCGCGCGTACCCGAAGTCGCCGAAATAACGGAATTGCTGAACCTCGCCCACCGGCGCCTGTCCGACGATCAACTGTGGGTCAATCCGGACTGCGGCCTCAAGACCCGGAAATGGGACGAAGTCCGTCCCGCTCTTGCCAACATGGTGGCGGCGGCTAAGAAGCTCAGGACGCGGGTCGGATCGACCGTCGCAGCATGACCAACTGAAAGAGACCACATGCCCAGCACGCCTCCCTATCGAGCCGACCACGTCGGCTCGCTTCTTCGCCCCGCCGCCGTCAAGGCCGCCCGCAAACGTTTCGCCGAGAAATCGATCACGGCCGAAGAACTGAAGGCGGTCGAGGACGAAGCCATCCGCGACATCGTCCGGATGCAGGAAACGGCCGGGCTCAATGTCGTGACCGACGGCGAAACCCGGCGCTCCTTCTGGCACTACGATTTCATGCAAGCGCTCGACGGCTTCGAGTTCGTCGAGCGCAACGTGGCTAGTGGCCATAATTTCAAGGGCGCCAATACCCGCCCGATCTTCCCGACGATCACCGGGCCGGTGGATTTTCCGGACGACCATCCGATGCTGGACCATTTCCGCTACCTGGCATCGGTCGCCACGGCCACGCCGAAGATATCGATCCCGGGACCGAGTTGCTGCCATTTCCGCGTGGCGAAGGCCGACATCGGCTGGAAGCCCTATCAAGACGATGTCGAGCTGCTCTTCGCCGATCTTGCGAAGACCTATCGGAAGGCGGTGAAGGCATTCTACGACGCGGGCTGCCGCTATCTGCAGATGGACGATATCTTCTTCGCCTATCTGTGCGATCCGAGCATCCGCGCCGAGAAGAAGGCGCAAGGTCTCGACCCGGACTGGCTGATCGACCGCTACGCATGGATGATGCATGAAGCCATCCGGGACCGCCCCACGGACATGCTGATCGGCATGCATATGTGCCGCGGCAACTTCAAATCGACCTGGATCGCCGAAGGCGCCTATGATCCGGCAGCAGACGCCGTCTTCAACAAGACCGGCGTCGACCTCTTCTTCATGGAATACGATACCGAGCGCGCCGGCGGACTGGAGCCGCTTCGCCTGCTGGCGAGGGGAAAACAGCGCGTCTACCCCGGCTTCATCACCACGAAGAAGCCGGAGTTGGAAAGCCTCGATGATCTGAAACGGAAATTTGAAGAAGCCTCGCGCTATACGGATATCGACCAGCTCGGCATCGCCCCGCAATGCGGCTTCGCCTCGACCGAGGAAGGCAATCTGATCAGCGAGGACGACCAGAGGCGCAAACTCGAACTGGTCGTAAGGACGGCCGAGGCCGTCTGGGGCAAGGCTTGACGCTGAAGGGACATTCGCCTGGTCAAGCTGGGCGAGTGCCCCTGCCGTGCGCTACTGGCTCAGGCTTGCATTGCGCCCATCCGCATTTCCGATGGCGTCTGGCCATGAAATTTTCTGAAGGTTCGGGCAAAGTGCGAGGCGCTTTCAAACCCGGCTTCGATCGCGATCTCCAACATCGACGCATCGCTGTTCGTGACGAGCGACTTTGCGTGATTTAACCGGACGCGTTTATATGCGTTGGCGGGTGTCATGCCCGCCTTTTCCTTGAAAAGGCGCTCGAGCTGACCGCGGCTCACACCCACTTGCCTAGCCAATTGCACTATCGGAACGCGGTCGCTGAGATGCTGGGCCATAGTCAGCAGGGCGGCTTTGACGCGGACATCTTCAGCATCGTCGGCAAGTGTTCGCCTTGCCTGCAGATGGAAGGGAGATCGGGCGTATTCGATCTGGAGGACTTCCAAGGCATTCTGCTCCGCATCCTTGCTGATGTAGCGGCGAACTAGCAGCGCAGCCATGTCGGCTGCGCTGCTGCCGCCGGCGCATGAGCCGCGGCTCTCATCGAGATGAAAGATCCGGTCGGAGCGAACTTGGTGATCGGGAAACCTGTCCTGAAACTCCCGCGCGTGCGACCAACTCACACAGCATTCGTGGTCTCTCATGAGGCCTGCCTCTGCCAGAATGAACGTTCCGGTACAAAGGCCTATAAGGGGCACCCCAGCGGCGGCGGCGCGACCCAGGTAGCGCATCGTCTCCTCGTCAACAGGCTCCTCCTCCCTGAGCAACCCGCCAACCACGACGATGTAACTGAAACTGGCTGGATCGACGAGCCCCGAAGTCGGAACGACCTGCACCCCGCAACTGGATCGAATAGGATTCCTCGAACTCGCCAGGACCTGCCAGTCCGCGGATACACGCCCGGACCGGTCAAACTCATCACTTGCCAACCGCAGCGTGTCGGCAAAAAGCGCAAACGCCGACAGGGTGAACGAACGGCCAAGGATGAATCCTACGCACAGCTTTGTCAGATTGCCCATCCCACCTCCTCCCCGATCTGAAGTGCAGGATCCGTCTTCAAGCCAAAATCATGTGCCACCAGGATTCCATCATTGGGATCGAAGACACGTTTTACTGCGCCCCTTGGTCGAAGTTTTCGTAGCCTTAAGCTGCATCCTTCAGCGAAATCGGCTTTGTGCCGCAAAGATGCCAACCTCTCGTGGTTCAGCCTCGGCTTATTTCTTCCAGATACCAGTCGATGTAACGCAACTCATTATACTCCATCGGCGCAATAGGCCCCGGCACGAAGAACCGCGAACGCACGCCGCGCGCGGTATGCTCGATGATCTTCCTGTCTTCCTCGGTAGTCACCGTCCACAACCAGGTCAGCTTTTCGAGGTCGTAGTCCTTTCCCTCGATCGCATCGCCCCTCACCAGCCAAATCAATTCCATGTCGCAGGCGTTCGGGCCGCGCGGCACGAAGCGGTAGATCATGCCGTGATCGGGATAGCAGACAAGGAACGATGTGCCGCCGAGATGAATGGAGGTGACGCCACCGTCGGATTCGCTGAAGCGGCCCATCGGCGGGGCAACCAGCTTACCGTCCTTGCTACCGCTGGCGACGCCCTCGTAGAGCGCGTAGCGAAAAGTGTCGATCGCCTCCTGCCCGTTGGCGGAATTCTGCCAGCAGTTGCCGGAAACAATGCTGACGCCGAGCGCACAGGTACGCTCCTCCATCGCGGCGTTCAGCTCGGTAATCATCTCCTTCGGCTTTTCCAGCGCATGCGTCTGCGAATATTCCGGATGCGCCGGCCCGCAATGGTAGCACTCGACATAATTTTCGACCGCCAGCTTCCAGTTGGCCTCGAAGGAATACATCTTGCGGTGCGCTACTTTGGCGTCGCCCCAGCCATATTGACCGGCGGTGGTGCGCAGCGACTGTTCGACCGGGTCGAAATCGAGTGGCTTTTCGGCGAAGGAAACGAACACCAGCCCGGAAGCGACACGCACGTGAAGTTTCTTCAACCCATGCTCTGCCCGGTCGAAGTCCTTCGGCATGAGCCGCGCGGCACGGAGGGTGCCGTCGTTGGAATAGGCCCAGGCGTGGTAAGGGCACACGAACATCTTCGCATTGCCCTTCCGCCTGGTGCAGACCTCGGCGCCGCGATGCCGACATACGTTGAGCATGGCATGGATGGTCCCATCCATGGCGCGGGTCAGGATCACCGCTTCATCGCCGAGATCGAACAGTTCGAAATCGCCCCGATTGGGAATGATGCTTTCATGGCCGATGCAGTGCCAGTGTCGGAAGAACACCCGCTCCAGATCACGCTCATAAATCGCCGGGTCGTGATAAAAGGCCCTCGCCAGTCCATAGCCTGGCCTGCGCTCGGCCACGAGACGGTCGATGGCATTCAGTTGAGTCGAATCGTGCTGGAGGGGAACCACGCTCATCGGATAACTCCGCGCCTAGCGGCCAGGATCGTTTGCATTCAGATTTCGGCGCGGCGCCCCTTGTAGGCATCGGGAATTGCCGCGTCGGTGCCGAAGAAAGCGTGTTTCGACATATCGGGCGAATAGCGGCTGCCTGGCACGGTGCGGCCGAGCGCTTCGGCGACGGCTCGGATGTGGTGGGGCGCCGCGCCACAGCAAAGGCCGATATAGCGCACGCCCATGCCGTAGGCTTCGCGCGCGTATTCGGCGCATTCGTAGCGGTTGCAGGTGAAGGGATCGAGCGCGGTCGGGAATGGCCTATTGCCCGGAACGCAGGAACAAGCGCGGTCGGTCAGTGACTGGAAGGTCGGTTCGGCCTCGGTGGTACGATAGGGAACGGGAAGCGATGCGACATGGCAGGAGACAGCCTCACGCACCTTCTTCACCACGGGCATCAAAGTCTTCGGCCCCCGCTGGCAGTTCAGGCCGACGACATCGGTGCCTGCCGCTTCCAGACGCTTGCAGGCATCGACCACGTCGACGCCGTCGAACATCTTCTCGTCGCGGTGGACGGAAAGGGTGACCACGGTGGGCAGGCCGGTGGCCTTCATCACGTCAAGTGCGATCGCGGCCTCGCCGTACCAGTCGATGGTCTCGGCAATCAGGAAATCCGCGCCTTCCTCGACCGCCCAGCCGATCTGCTCTTCGAACATGGCGCGCACGGCCTTGTGCGTGGCCGGGTCGTCGGCCTCATAGGCGTTGGTGTTGCAGATGTTACCGGCCATCAGGCAACCGTTTCGGTCTGCGACGTCCTTGGCGATGCGCAACGCCTCACGATTGATCCTTTCGAGGATGTCCTCGCGGCCGATGACCTTCAGCTTCTGACGATGGGCATAATAGGTGAAGGCCTCGACGACGTCGGAGCCAGCATGAACGAAATCCTCGTGCAGACGCTTCACCGCGTCCGGATGCTCGATCACCACTTCGGGCACGAACGGTCCAGCCTGAAGATAGCCGCGGCGTTCCAGCTCGAACAGATAACCTTCGGCACAGATGACCGGACCGGCATCCAGTCGTTCGATGAGGTTGCGTTTGGAGGATGAGGGTGTCGGCGCGGATGACATGAAAGGATTCCTTCAAAGATTACGTACGGGTGAATGCCAGTATCCGTCTCCTGCAACAGCGACGAGCAGCATGCGCAGGCACTGAACGTCGGGGTGGAAGGCCACGCGCCGGTCGATCAGTTCGATCTGCCGCTTCGCCGCAGCCTCGATGTCCGCATCATGCGGAAGGGAGAGTAGCCAGTCGGCGAACACTTCCTCGGGTGGCGGCAGCGGCGATATCCGGGCCATGGTTTCCCGATCGATCCGACGCCGGTGCGTGACGAGTTCTTCGCGACGGCGCGTCATGCCTCGACCTCGATCGGCGTCAGCGGCCGGGAGCAGCAGCACAGAATGTAGCCCTCGGCGATCTCCTCATCGAGGATGCCGCCATTGTGGCTCATCTCTACCTCGCCGGAGAGCTTCTTCGTCTTGCAGGTGCCGCACAGGCCGAATTCGCAGGCGGCGGATATGCGTACGCCAGCGGCGCGCGCCGCCTGCAGCACGGTCTGTCCGGGAAGGCATTGCGCCTCGACCTCAGAGGTTGCGAAGCGGATAGGCATAGCCTCCTCGACCGGCGCTTCCTGCGCATCCGCTGGCGGCTCGTCCGAAAACGGCGCGGGCACCGGCACCACGGCCGGCCGGCCGAAACTTTCCTCATGATAGTGCGCCATGTCGAAGCCGGAGGCTTCCAGCATCTGGCGCACCGCATGCATGAACGGTTCGGGACCACAACAGAACACCTCGCGTTCGCGGAAATCGGGCGACAGCATCGGCAGGCGCACGGCGTCGATGCGGCCCATATGGCCGAACCAGCTTTCACGGCTCGACCGTTCCTCGATCATGAAGCCGAGCGAGAGGCCCGGCATGCGCGTACCCAGAAGTTCCAGTTCCTTTCGGAAGATGATCTCTTCCGGACGCCGCGCACAGTTGACGAAGGCGATGTCGGTCTGCGGCGAAAAATCGTTCAGCCAGCGCAGCATCGACATCATCGGCGTGATGCCGGAGCCGGCCGAGACGAACAGGTATCTGGCTGCCGGAAAATTGTGCAACGAGAACTCGCCGCCTGGCCCGAACGCCTTGATGTGGCCGCCCGGCCTCAAATTATCGAACATCCAGCGGGTGCCGATGCTGTCGGTCTGCGCCTTGACGGTGACGGCGATCGAAAACGGCCGAGACGGAGACGAAGACAGCGTATAGGTGCGCAGAAGCGGCCCGTCTTCCGTCGGCAGTTCCAGCGTCACGAACTGGCCGGGCTTGTAGCGGAACCAGGTCTGGTTGTCGGAGCGGAACGTGAAGGTCTTCACGTCCGGCGCCTCGTCAACAACGCCGACCACCTCCAGAACCTGGAGGCGATCGTTCCATGGCGTCATCTCATCGAGATGCTTGTAGAGGTTTACGGCAGCGTTCATGGCGGCCCTACTACGCGACGCTCTTCAAAGCAGGCGTCTCGCCTTCAGCCAGTCGCCGCGCCATGAAATCGGCGTACCATTCGACGAACTGGATGACGCCACCTTCGTGCAGTTCCGAATAGGGGCCCGGCTCATAGGCCGGCGAGCGGATGCCGAAGGCATTCTCCTCGACGATGCGACGATCCTCGTCGTTGGTCATCGCCCAGACATGGGTGAGTTCGTCGACGGTGTAGTCGACGCCTTCGACCGCATCCTTGTGGACCAGCCACTTGGTCGTCACCGCCGTCTCGGTAGCGCTGACCGGGATCACCCGAAAGGTGGTCGCATGGTCGATCAGGACGTGGTTCCACGTCGCCGGATAATGATAGAGCATAAGCGTGCCGATACGGCTGGCCGAAACGGAATCCGACAGGTTCTTCCTGACGGCCGGCTTGCCGCTCATCGTGTAGCTGACGGCGTCGCGCAAAAGCGGCGCGCGGGTCGCCCTGAACTGGCCGGCGGAATCAATGCGGAATTTGCTGGGCAGACCTGCTGCCTCGCAGTGCGCCCAGTGCGCCAGCATCTCCGGATCGCTGTCGACTGTCGGAACGCCGGTGATGGTCGGCGCTTCCGGAAACGTTTTGCAAAGTTCCGGGTGGTTGGCCGCACAGTGATAGCACTCGCGGTTGTTTTCCCAGACCAGCTTCCAGTTGCCCTTCTCGATGATCGTCGTCTCGAGCGCGACTTTCGCTTCGGCAAGGTTATGCGGCGCGAAATAAGGCTCCATCAGCGTGCGGAACGGCGCGAAGTCGGCAGGTTCGTCCGCAAGGCAGATGAAGATGTAGCCGGCGACGCTTTCGCAGGCGACCGGCTTCAGGCTGAAATCTTCCTTGCAGAAGCCGTCCGCCATCTGGCGGGCGAAGATCAGGGAGCCGTCGAGATCGTAGGTCCACTGGTGGTAGGGGCAGACCAGCCGCGCCGAACTTCCGCGCTCCGCCGTGCAGACCCTGCTGCCGCGGTGGCGGCAGGTGTTGTGCATGGCATGGATGGCGCCATCGCGCCCCCGCACCACCACCACCGGATAATCGCCCACCTGCACCGTGAAGAAGCTGCCCGGCTTGGCGATCTCGCAATCGTGGCCGACGAACAGCCAGTCGCGGTACCAGATCAGTTCCATATCGATCTTGAAATAATCCGGATCGGTATAGAAGGGCTGTTCAAGAGAGAAGCCCGCGCGTCGGCGTTCAAGCCTGTTCAGCATGTCCTGTCTGGTATCCATGTCCTGTCCTCAGCGGTGCAAGGACTGAACTTGGTGGTGATTTCAGGGGTAGATGCCCGCGGGAGTGCGTGGCCCGGGGCGCTCTGCCTCTTGACCGCCCACCGCGATCAGTCGGTTATCAACATGTTCCAGGCTGGTTTCCGGGCTCCGGAGCCGTCCTTTCGGACTTCCCGACGCCTTCCCGGATCAATTCGGATCCAGTGGCGTTCGTCGGGACTTTTCGCTCCGCTACCGTTGCGGGGGCAGCGCCGGCATCAAACCGGCTTCCCAATTCTCCCTCCGGCCATGCGCCGGAGAGCACCTCGAACAAATCCATCACATCACGGAACGGCCCGGCGCAAGGTCATGAAAGCGACACGCGCCGGGTGCGAAGGCGACAGGACGCCTCCTCAGTCCCAGGCGAGCGCCCCGCCGTTCTGATACTCGATAACGCGGGTCTCGAAGAAGTTCTTCTCCTTCTTCAGGTCCATCGCCTCCGACATCCACGGAAACGGGTTTTCCGCTTGTGCGAAAACCGGGGCAAGACCGAGTTGAGCGCAGCGGCGGTTAGCGATGACGTGCATGTATTGCTCGCAGAGCGCGGCGTTCAGCCCGAGGAAACCGCGCGGCATCGTATCGCGGCCATAGGCAGCCTCGAGTTCGGCGGCGTCGGCGATC
Organism: Phyllobacteriaceae bacterium; assembly: GCA_040255475.1. Lineage (GTDB taxonomy): Bacteria > Pseudomonadota > Alphaproteobacteria > Rhizobiales > Rhizobiaceae > Mesorhizobium_L. The sequence continues at coordinate 31,435 of JBDZVC010000016.1, forward strand.
ATCCCACGCACCTCGTCCTGGAACGCCTTGGTCCACAGATGAGGGTTCTCGATCTTGATCTGGTTGATGACGTCGATGCCGAAGTTCAGGTGGATGGATTCGTCTCGCAGAATGTACTGGTACTGCTCGGCGATGCCGACCATCTTGTTGCGGCGACCGAGCGACAGGATCTGCGCGAAGCCGGTGTAGAACCACATGCCTTCGAAGATGACGTAGAAGGCGACGAGATCGCGTAGGAAAGACTGGTCGGCTTCTGGGGTGCCGGTCTTGAAATCCGGATCGTCCAGATGCTGGGTGTGCCTCAGCGCCCAGGCCGCTTTGTCGGTGATCGACGGCACCTCGCGGTACATGTTGAAGAGTTCGCCTTCGTCCAGTGCCAGGCTTTCCACGATGTACTGGAAGGTGTGGGTATGGATCGCCTCCTCGAATGCCTGCCGGAGCAGGTACTGCCGGCATTCGGGGTTGGTGAGGTGGCGGTAGATCGCCAGCACGATGTTGTTGGCAACCAGGCTCTCGGAGGCAGCGAAGAAGCCGAGGTTGCGCTTGAGCATGCGCCGCTCGTCTTCGGTCAATCCGTCCCTGGACTTCCACAGGGTGATGTCGGCCTGCATTGAGACTTCCGTCGGCATCCAGTGGTTGTTGCAGCCGGACAGGTACTTCTCCCACGCCCATCGGTATTTCAGCGGCAGGAGCTGGTTCACGTCGGCACGGGCGTTGATCATGCGCTTGTCGTCGACGGACACGCGCGCTGCGCCACGATCGATGGTGCCGAGACCAGTGGCGTCGGCAGAAGACTCCGTTGCGACGGCGACGTTTATGGCGGTTGCGGGATTGGTTTTCGGTTCTGACCAGTCGAGCATTTTGTTGTCTCCTTCTTCTCTGCTCACTGGCAGGCCTCGCATTCGGGATCGTCGATGGAACAGGCTTTGCCCCATGCCGTATCCGGACTGACCGCGACGGGTGCAGCTGCAACGCTGACCGAAACAGCATTCAGCTTGCCGTCGGTGCCTTTCAGCGTCGATTTCTCGACATGAGTGGCCGAACGCGAACGAAGATAATAGGTCGTCTTCAGCCCTTTTCGCCACGCCAGCCGGTAGAGTTCGTCCAGCTTCCGGCCGCTCGGATTGGCGATGTAGAGGTTGAGCGACTGTGCCTGGTCGATCCATTTCTGGCGGCGCGACGCCGCCTCGATCAGCCAACTCGCATCGAGCTCGAAGGCCGTCGCGTAGAGCGCCTTTAGATCATCCGGAATACGGTCGATCTGGCCCACCGAACCGTCGAAATATTTGAGGTCCGAGACCATGACCTCGTCCCACAGACCCTTCGCCTTCAGGTCATGCACGAGTTGGGCATTCACCACGGTGAAATCGCCGCTCATGTTCGATTTGACGAAAAGGTTCTGGTAGGCGGGCTCGATCGACTGGGACACGCCGCAGATGTTGGAGATCGTCGCCGTCGGCGCGATTGCCATGCAGTTGGAGTTGCGCATGCCGGTCTTTTTGACCCGTTTGCGCAGCGCCTCCCAGTCGAGGGTCGACCCGCTGTCCATCTCGACGCCCGGACGCGCCTCCTCCAGCAGCTTGATTGAGTCGATCGGCAGAATGCCTTTCGACCACAGCGACCCCTCGAAGCTCGGATAGCGGCCGCGTTCGGCGGCAAGCTCTACCGAGGCGGAAATCGCATGATAGCTGATCACTTCCATGCTGGTGTCAGCGAAACTGGCAGCCGCTTCCGAGGCGTAGGGGATGCGTAGCGCCTGCAACGCGTCCTGAAAGCCCATGATGCCAAGACCGACCGGACGATGCCGGAGGTTCGAGCGCCGAGACTCGGGGATAGTGTAGAAATTGATGTCGATCACGTTGTCGAGCATGCGCATCGCCGTGCCGACCGTGCGCGCCAACCTGTCGAGGTCGAGTCCCTTTTCCGTCACGTGGTTCAGCAGGTTGACCGAGCCGAGGTTGCACACCGCCACTTCGTCCTTCGAGGTGTTCAGCGTGATCTCGGTGCAGAGGTTCGAGGAATGCACCACGCCGACATGGCTCTGTGGCGAGCGAATGTTGCACGGGTCCTTGAATGTGACCCATGGATGCCCGGTCTCGAACAACATGGTGAGGATCTTGCGCCACAGGTCGAGCGCACGGACCTTGCGGGACACTTTTATTCCGCCACTCGCCGCCTTTGCCTCATACGCCTCGTACGCAGCCTTGAACGCCGTGCCGTAGAGGTCGTGCAGGTCCGGCGCCTCGTCCGGCGAGAACAGCGTCCACTCGCCGTCCGCTTCCACCCGTTGCATGAACAGGTCCGGCACCCAGTTGGCTGTGTTCATATCATGTGTGCGGCGGCGGTCGTCGCCGGTATTTTTGCGCAGGTCGAGGAACTCCTCGATGTCGATGTGCCAGGTCTCCAGATAGGCGCAGACCGCGCCCTTGCGCTTGCCGCCCTGGTTGACGGCGATGGCGGTGTCGTTCGCGACTTTCAGGAACGGCACCACACCCTGGCTCTCGCCGTTGGTGCCCTTGATATGCGCGCCGAGACCACGCACCGGTGTCCAGTCATTGCCCAGCCCGCCGGAATATTTCGCCAGCAGCGCGTTGTCCTTGACCGCCTTGAAGATGCCGTCGAGGTCGTCAGCCACCGTGGTGAGGAAGCAGGAGGAAAGCTGCGGGCGCAGCGTGCCCGAATTGAACAGCGTCGGCGTCGAGGCCATGAAGTCGAACGACGACAGAAGATCGTAGAACTCGATGGCACGCGCCTCGCGGTCGATTTCGCGCACGGCAAGGCCCATGGCGACGCGCATGAAGAAAGCCTGCGGCAGCTCGAACCGCTTGCCCTTGGTGTGCAGGAAATAACGGTCGTAAAGCGTCTGCAGGCCGAGATACTGGAAGTTCAGGTCACGTTCCGGCTTTAGCGCTGCGCCCAACCGCGCAAGGTCGAAGCGGCCGAGTTCGGGGTCGATCAGTTCGGCCTCAATGCCGACGCGCAGGAACTCAGGGAAATAGCTGGCGTAGCGCGTCGTCATCTCCGCCTGCGTCGCCTGCTCCGGATGACCGGATACAAAGGTGAGCGCTTCCCGGCGCGGGCGGTCGAGCAGCAGCCGCGCGGAAACGAAGGCATAATTGGGTTCCTGCTCGACCAGCGTCCGGGCGGCGAGGATTGGCGCAAGCGAAAGTTCGTCCAGGGAAAGGCCGTCATAGAGGTTGCGTTTGGCCTCGGCGAGGATAGGCGCGGCGGACACAGCATCCAGCCCGTCACAGGCTTCCTCGACAATGCGGGCCAGCCGCCCCTCGTCGAGTGGCCTGAGCGACCCGTCCTCTGTTTTCACATGCAGCGACGGCGCCGCTTCAGCGTCGGTAGTCTTTTCCGCCGCGCGTTCGTGGGCTCGCTCCTCGCGATAAAGCACATAGGCGCGAGCGACCTTATGATGCCCGCCGCGCATCAAGGCGAGTTCCACCTGGTCCTGCACGTCCTCGATGTGAAAGGTGCGGCCCTCGCCGCCGCGGCGTGTCAGCGCGGAAGCTACCTGCCCGGTCAGATCCGCCACCACGTCATGGACGCGCCTGGAGCCGGCTGCCGTCGATCCCTCCACTGCCAGGAAGGCCTTGGTCAGCGCGACCGTGATCTTCATCGGATCGAAGGGCGTCACCGCGCCGTTGCGCCGGATGACCCGATAACCCGGTTCAACCGGAACGGAAGACGGTTCGAGCTCAATGACAGGAGCCTGCACGGCTCCGTCGGAATGTGTTTCGGAAATTGTCCGCATCTTGTCCCCGTGGCGTTATGGACGGGGAGCGCGAGGTAACGCAGGCGAGAAAGAGACGCAGCGCGCCGACCGCCTTGCGCACCGCCGGGACACCCCGCCCGAGGTTCGTTCACATCGTCACGGCAGGTCTCCTGGCTCGCAGGTCTTCACCCTTGTCGGCCTTCCCGATGCCTTGCGGCATCAGTGGCATTCGTCGACGCAGGCTCGCTGCTTACAGTTGCGGGGGCAGCGCCGGAATTCCCGACCTCGGGGCACCGGCTTCCCTCTTGGCTTCCGAACCGAAAGGACTCGGAAGAACCGTGACAACCACATTTAGTATGGGAGACCTTGCGCATGTCAATACATAGAATCTAAATTTGCAAGCAGATTGATCGTGAAGAGTTGGTACACTCATCGCTCCTCTGCCAGACTCATTGCTTCAAAGAATTCGATCGTCCTTCTGCTCAATCAGTGTTTGATTGCCACTTGCCTCCGCCGACAGCACGAAGAACGCCGGCCGGCCTATCAGTTCACCGCGAGCATGGTTCCGGTATCGTACTGTCCGACGGTATTGGGCAGGATACGCCGACGCTGACGTGAGAAGCATTTTGATGTTGGGTTCTTCCTCTTGTTGAGCGCCGAAGAAATGCCATAATTGCTTTGGCGGGGATGAGGATGAAGAATGACCGGCATCATCGCTTCAAGAGAAGACATTGTGCTACAGCCGCCGCCGGCAAAGGCATTGGGCCGGACGTCCGGAAATTCATGGCCCTGGCGACGCCTTTCCCTCCGAGCCCAAATTCTCTCGGTCATTATCGCCGTCAATCTTCTCGCCGCCCTCATAGCGGCCATTGTCGTCACGTATAATGCCCAGCGGGCCGCCAAAATGGAGATTGCGGCCTCAATGAGGCTCGCGGAGCGGTTCATCGACGAAGCACTCGACCGTGGCAGTTCAGACCTTGCAGGCACCACCTTTCTCCAAAACCTGACATTGCAAGCCAGAAAGCTGCGTCATGTCCGTATCCTGGTCACCAACGACAGCGGCGGCTTTGCGCCGCTTCTGCCATCGGAAACCACGGAAGTTTCGCCGGATGGCAACTCTCCCGCGCCATCCTGGTTCTCCTACCTGATAAACGTTAAAGACGTGCGCCGGGAAAAGAGACTCATGATGGACGGTCATCAGATAGGTTCCGTCATCGTGATCGGCAGCGCATCCGACGAAATCGCCGAGGTCTGGCATGACAGCAAGGACCTAGCAGTCATAGCGCTGGCACTGAATGTAGCTGTTATCGGCTTCCTTGTTTTTGCGCTGGGACGCGTGCTGCGGCCGTTGACCGACTTGGCGAGCGGCTTGCAGAAGCTTGAGCTGGGCGACTTTCGCTATCGTCTGCAGAGGCCAGAGGTTCGTGAACTGGCGGGTATTGCGGATCGCTTCAACGCACTGGCGGATCGTCTGGGAGCGGCAAAGGCCGATAACGGTAATCTGACCCGCCGACTGGTCTGCCTCCAGGACGATGAACGACGGCGCATTGCAACCGAGCTTCATGACGAGATCGGCCCTTGCCTGTTTGGCATCAAGGCAAACGTCGTCTCGCTTGAACGCATGACCGAGGACGTTCCCCCGGGCGCAGCCGAGAAGATGAGAGAACGGCTAACCACCCTTGCCGAGGTCACGGACAGGATCAGCATGCTGAACCGCCGGCTCCTCAACGAACTTCGACCCATGGCGATCGGCCATGTATCCCTGGCCGATACGGTTTCTCGCCTGGTTTCTGACTTTGAACGTCTCAATCCGCAAACAGGCATTTCGGTCGCGTCAGGTCCCATTGCCTATGGCTACGGCGATTCCGTCGATCTCACGGTCTACCGCTGCCTGCAGGAAGGCATCACGAACGCTCAGCGGCATGCGGGCGCCAGCACGATCGCGATCGAATTGGCGGAACGGCCGCTCGAAAGCGATTCAGGAAGCTCGACTGCCCTAGAACTCTCCATTCATGACGACGGACACGGAATGACGCCAGGGACGCAATGGGGGTTCGGCCTGACCGGAATGGACGAGCGCGTGCGGGCATTTGGCGGCACGGTAGCGATCAAAGCCAAGCCCGGCCGAGGGACATGTCTAAGCATCAGGATCCCAGTCGAGGTGACACGGAGCGGAAGTCCCCTTCTCCGCCAGAATGCCAGTCCGGAAACATGACACGCGTCCTTATAGTCGATGATCATCCGATCGTCTTGCAAGGCTGCCGGCAGGTCTTGCAGGATGCGGGCGTTTGCGAAATCCTGGAGGCAAACAGCGCGGTGGCAGCCTATCGCGTCTTCCGGCGAAACTGCTGCGAGGTCGTGATCGTTGATCTTGCCATGCAAGGCAACAGGCTAGGCGGTCTCGATTTGATCCGGCGTATGCATACCCATGATCATCGCATCCCGATCCTGGTTCTCAGCATGCACGACGACCCGTTTATCGTAGGCCGCGCCCTGGAAGCCGGCGCGATAGGCTACGTGCTGAAAGACGCGGGGCCGGGAGATTTTCTGGAAGCGTTCGACGCCGTCCGGAACGGCAAGCCCTATATGGCGCACGAGATAGCGGTGCAGGTGGCTATTATCGGCGCCCGGCGCAACACGAACCCGTTGGGCGATCTCTCGCCGCGGGAATTACAGATGGTCACCCTGCTGGCCGCGGGAAAGCAATACAGCGAGGTCGCGGAGGAACTGAACCTGAGTTACAAGACGGTGGCCAATACATGTTCCCAGATCAAGGGAAAGCTTGGCGCACGGAATCTTCCCGAACTGATACGCGTGGCGATCCAATACATCTCCTCGCCGGACCTACCCCTTCGCGACGCAAATCGTCCGTGAACTCGGGTAATTGTGGCAATCGTACGGGAACTTTTGCCAAGGAATTCGGGAAGGGTCGCCGTAGTGAGGCGGGGGAGTCTTCGATAACATTTGCCGGCCTGCGAACAGGCGCGCATCGGACCGCCATTTAGCATCTGACGGTTCCCTAGGTCTTCGGCTGAGTAGTGGCCGATGCGCAAGATTGCAGGACTGGGCACCTTCATAAGTGCGCTGACTCGTTTCTAGGTCAGCGCAGGGAGGAAACTCCGCATGAAGAGGGCGATATTAGCTATCGCTGCCTTGATCGCGTTTTTATGCCTTACCGCAAGCGGTTTCGCAGCTGACCAGAAGACGAAGCCTGCCGAGGTCCGGATCGGGTATCTGCGCGCCTATGCGCCCAGGCTGACGCTGTCGCTTCTCGACCTGCCACCACGGGATGAAGGCGTCGCCGGTGCAAAGGCCGGCATCAAGGACGACAACACGACCGGCAAATTCATGGGCCAGAACTTCG
>JBDZVC010000203.1:0-7665 GCA_040255475.1 Phyllobacteriaceae bacterium
TGGACCTTCGTGTCGAACCGGCCGGGCTGGCTTGCCGATCCGACACACTGGCAGGAGAAAACGCGCGAGATCGAGGATCGCCTGTCCGATGCGCTGCATGAGCGATTGACGAAACGCTTCGTAGACCGCAGGACTTCCGTCCTCATGAAGCGCCTGCGGGAAAACAGCATGCCGGAAGCAGAAATAGGGTCGTCGGGCACCGTATTGGTGGAAGGCCACCATGTCGGCGAATTGCAGGGCTTCCGCTTCACGGCCGACCAGAGCGCCGAGGGCGAGGATGCGAAGGCCGTCAGGGCAGCGGCACAGAAGGCGCTGGCGCAGGAATTCGAGGAACGCGCCGAGCGCTTCTCCGCCTGCCCCAACGGCGATCTGGCGCTTGCCTCCGACGGCACGCTGCGCTGGATCGGCGCGCCGGTGGCGACGCTGACCTCGGGCGACGACGCGCTGAAGCCCCGCACCATACTGCTGGCCGACGAGCAGCTCACCGGCCCCGCGCGCGACAAGGTCGCCGCTCGCGCCGAACGCTTCGTCAACTACCAGATAGAGAGCCTGCTGAAGCCGCTGCTCGACCTCACGAATGCCGAGCAGCTATCCGGCATGGCGCGAGGCATCGCCTTCCGCCTCGTCGAGAATTTCGGTCTGCTGAACCGCCGCGACGTCGCGACCGACGTGAAGGCGCTCGACCAGGACGCGCGCGCGGCGCTGCGCCGTCTGGGCGTTCGCTTCGGCGCCTACCACATCTTCGTGCCGGCGCTGGTCAAGCCGGGACCGGCCGGCCTCCTGACCTTGCTCTGGGCGTTGAAGAACGACGCCAAGGACCGGCCCGGCTTCGGCGACGTGGTGCAGCTTCTCGCTGCCGGCCGTACTTCGGTCGTGACCGATCCGGAATTCGATCCGGCCTTCTACCGGCTGGCCGGCTTCCGCGTTCTCGGCCGGCGCGCCGTGCGCGTCGATATCCTCGAACGCCTCGCCGACCTGATCCGTCCGGCCCTCGCCTGGAAGGCCGGAACCGGCGCCCGCCCCGAAGGTGCCTTCGACGGCAATGCCTTCACCGTCACGCCCGCCATGATGTCGATCCTCGGCGCCAAGGCCGAGGACATGGAAGAGATCCTGAAGGGCCTCGGCTATCGCGCCGAGGCGAAGCCCGCCGCCGAAGTGACGGCACGGCTGGAAGCGCTCGACCGCGCCGCCCGCGAGGCGGCGGAAGCCGAAGCGGCGGCAAAGGCGGCGGCCGAGGCCGCACAAACGGCGGCATCCGCCGAACCGGAAGCCCAGGTTACAGCGGAAGAAACCCGGCTGGAGGCGCCCGCGGACGGCGAAGCGGCAGCTTCCGGTACGGTTGCTGAAGCAGCACCGCTTACCGATGCCGATCACCCGGAGAACCAGCGGGCAGCGGAAACCGTCACGTCTCACGACGAGGAGCCCACGCAACCGGTGGCCGAAGAAACGATTGCGGAAAGCACCGGCGCCCTTGCCTCCCCCGCGCCAGCAGAGAGTGTAACGCAGGACGGGCTGAACGACGCCTCCGACGCAGCAACGACGGCACCCGAAAAGGCCGAAAGCGGCACCCTCCCGGGCGAAGAGGATGAAACAGGTATCGCTGTCGCGACGGAATCTGCTTTGGCGGAAGCGGGTGCTGAGGCCGAAGAGCCGAAGCCGGTCCTGCTCTGGCGGCCAGCGCGTTTCGAACGCGGCCCGCGGCACCAGCATCATCGCGGCCATGGCAAGGGCCAGCATCAGGCCGGCGCCAATGCCGATGGCAACCACCGCGACGAGCGCGAAGGCGGCAACCGCCGGTTCCAGCGGAAAGGAAAGCCGGGCCGGTTCGAAGGCGACGGCGCCGGTCGGAACGGTCACCGCAAGGACGCGCATGACGGCCTGCGCAAGGGCAAGCCGGCCTTCAGCAAGCCGCGCGAGGAGCGCCCTGTCCGCTTCGACCCGGATTCGCCCTTCGCCAAGCTCGCCGCGCTCCGCGACCAGTTGAAGAAATAGGGCGAACGCGCCATCCGATGATCGCCGGGGAACGCCAGCGCATCGACAAATGGCTCTTCTTCGCCCGCGTGGCGAAGTCGCGCTCCCTCGCCGCGAAGCTCGTCCTCGGCGGCCGTGTCCGCGTCAATCGCGAGAAGGTGGAGCAAGCTTCGCATCCGGTGAAACCCAGCGATGTCCTGACCATCACTCTCGACCGGAGGGTTCTGGTCTACAGGATTCTCGGCTGTGGCGTCAGGCGCGGACCAGCGACCGAAGCTCGGACGCTGTATGAGGACCTCACGCCAGCCGCGAAACTGGATCCGGTGACCTCGCCTGTCCGCGAACCGGGCGCCGGCAGGCCAACCAAAAAGGAACGCCGCGCGCTCGACCGCCTGAACGGGAACTCCGGGTAAGCCGGACCGCTGCCAACCGCGCACAACGGCCCGGCGCGGCGAGAAAACGCCGCCCTTGCAAGCATCCGCCAAAGCGGATACCTCACCGACGAAAACGCCTGAAATCGGAGGCTTGACCGCCAGATGACCTATGTCGTCACCGACAATTGCATCAAATGCAAATATATGGACTGCGTGGAAGTTTGCCCGGTCGATTGCTTCTACGAAGGCGAGAACATGCTGGTCATCCATCCGGACGAATGCATCGACTGCGGCGTGTGCGAACCCGAATGTCCCGCCGATGCCATCAAGCCCGACACAGAGCCGGGTCTCGAGAAGTGGCTCGAGGTCAACAGCGAATATGCCGACAAATGGCCGAACATCACGACCAAGAAGGAACCACCTTCAGACGCCAAGGAGTTCGACGGCATGGAAAGCAAGTTCGAGAAGTATTTCTCTTCCGATCCGGGTGAAGGCGACTGACCACGCGGCTCTGCGGCCATTTAGCCAGCTTTCCTCTACTTTCGTCGAAAACCTGTATACATTTCGCGCTGCGTCGCTTCGCGCGTGCGGCAAATTGTTGATTCTTTCACATTTTTATGTTACATAAGAACAAAGATGCCGGGTGCCGCCCGGTGGTGATGTTGATCCAAGGCGAAGCCGCAGCAATCATCGACAGATGAACAACGATATCCGGGTCAGGGCAGTCTGGGCCGGACATTGAACGCTGTATTGGGCTCGTTGGCCGGTCTGTGGTCGCGTGCCCTGCCCTTTCCGACAACATCGCAATAATCCGGAACGGCCAAGGCAGCCGGCCGCAAGACAGGAGTAGCAGGCGTATGGCAACCCAGCAGAAGAAATCCGCGCAGCGTCATGGTTTCAAGACCGGCGAATACATCGTTTATCCGGCGCACGGCGTCGGCCAGATTTCGTCGATCGACGAGCAGGAAGTTGCCGGTCACAAGCTGGAGCTTTTCGTAATCGATTTCCAGAAGGACAAGATGCGGCTCAAGGTGCCGGTCGCGAAGGCGACCTCCATCGGCATGCGCAAGCTGTCCGAGACCGACTATGTCGATCGCGCGCTGAAGGTCGTGCAGGGCCGCGCCCGCATCAAGCGCACCATGTGGTCCCGCCGGGCGCAGGAATATGACGCGAAGATCAATTCGGGCGATCTGATCTCGATCTCGGAAGTCGTGCGCGACCTCTATCGTGCCGAGAACCAGCCGGAGCAGTCCTATTCCGAGCGCCAGCTCTACGAAGCCGCGCTCGACCGCATGGCCCGCGAGATCGCGGCCGTGAACCGCATGTCGGAAACCGAGGCCGTCCGCCTCATCGAGGTCAACCTCAACAAGGGCCCTCGCCGTGGCGCCAAGGCCGACAATGAGGAAACCGAGCAGGAGGAAGCGGCCTGATCCGCTTTCGGCCATTTCGGCTGAACGAATTTTACTGAATGAAAAACCCGGCCGAGCGCCGGGTTTTTTGTTGGCCGGGAACCGTCGCAGTGGCCGATCCATGCGCGCCGGCCGCCATTCTCCGTCACAATGAACTTTTTGTAATGGAACGAGTCACGCGCCGGCGCGTTGGGCCTACTGTCCCTTGCGCGGTGACGCGCACGTGCGCGCCAGCGCATCACCGCGGGGACGCCGGCTTCTTGCCGGCTTACCAAGCTACCTAAGGCGCGCGGCGATGAGGTCAAGGAGCGCGCGATGAACGAAGACTCGGCCAGGCGAAGCATGATCCAGGCGGCAATGCGGGCTCCCTATCTCGAAAGGGAGGAAGAGCACGATCTTGCTGTACGCTGGAAGGAGGACCACGACCAGGAAGCGCTCCACCGTATCACCACCGCGCACATGCGGCTGGTCATCTCCATGGCGGCGAAATTCCGTCATTTCGGCCTGTCGATGAGCGACCTCATCCAGGAGGGCCATGTCGGGCTGCTGGAGGCCGCGGCTCGCTTCGAACCCGAACGCGACGTCCGCTTCTCCACCTACGCGACTTGGTGGATTCGCGCTTCGATCCAGGACTACATCCTGCGCAACTGGTCGATCGTCCGTGGCGGCACGAGTTCGGCCCAGAAGGCGCTGTTCTTCAATCTGCGCCGCCTGAGGGCGCGTCTTGCGCAAGGATCGGAGACGCTTTCCAGCGCCGAGGTCTACAGGGAGATCGCCGCCGCGCTCGGTGTTCCCGTGGCGGATGTCGCCATGATGGATTCGCGCCTGTCCGGCCCCGATGCCTCGCTCAACGCGCCGCTGGCCGACGAAGGCGGTAACGCTTCCGACCGGCAGGATTTCCTCGTTTCCGACGCGCCGCTTCCCGACGAGGTCGTCGGCGAGACCATCGATCTCGAGCGCCGCTCGGGCTGGCTCAACACTGCGCTGGGGGCATTGAACGAGCGCGAGTTGAAGATCATCCGCGAGCGCCGCTTGCGCGAGGAAGGCGCGACGCTGGAATCGCTCGGCGAACGCCTCGGCATCTCCAAGGAGCGCGTGCGCCAGATCGAGAACCGTGCCCTTGAAAAGCTCCGTACCGCCCTCGTCAGGGAAAATCCCGAACTCGCGTCGATGTAAGGAAAGGGGCGACGCCGCCGCTTGTTCTTTTGGAGGCCGTTTGAGACCCGTCACGCTGACCTGCAAACGGCCTCTTACTCGTCGGTCACGATCTTGACCTTGTCGCCCACAGAGACGTCGGCGCCGGGGCCCATTCCGTTCAGTACCCGGAAGAGATCGAGCTTGCGGTCTACGCCCCGCATCATTGCGGCAATGTTGGCGATGTTCTGCCCGGCCTCCACCGTGACGATCCGGATGCTCAGCGGCTTGAGCGAGGCCTTTTCCGCTTTCGTCAACAGGCGGAAGCTTCCCGAAACCGATCGCGCCACCTTTTCGAGGTCGTGGCTGGCCATCGGTGCGGCCGTCAGGAGGCGGTAAACCTGGCCGTCGGCGCGGATCACCGTCACGTCGAATTGCCATCCCTCCGACACCGCCCGTGCGATAGCCGCCTCGTTGCCGTTGATCGTGGCCGGATGCACCGAGGAAGGATCGAGCCCTGTCACCCAGCCGCTGCGTACATAGTCCGCGAGCGGCGTGCTGCGGTTGACCGACACGCCGTCGAACCGCACCGCGACATCTCCCGGCCCCGCCGCCGTCACCGCCTGGGCCGAATTGTCGATCACGAAGCCCTGCGGCACGGTAAAGGTGATGCCGAGCTTCGGATGCAGGAAGGTATTGCCGCGCACATAGCCCTCGTCCGGCTTGTCGCCGAAGAGCATGCCGTCGATCCCCTTGAGATAGGCGTCGCGGTCGCGCTCTCCCGTTCCGGGCGGTCCGAAGGCCTGCGCCTTCTCGACCGCGAGCGCGACGCGCTGCGGCGTATTGGGGTGCGTCGCAAGGAAATCGAGGCTGGTGTCGTTGGCGCCCGAGACGCTGCGAAAATCCGTATAGGCCTGCATGGCGCGTAGGAAGCGCGCGGCCGCATAGGGATCGAAGCCTGCCTTGCCGACCGAATTGATGCCGATCGCGTCCGCCGCCAGTTCCTGGTTGCGCGAGAACTGCGCCAGCTTGAGCTTGCCGCGGATGAGCGCCGTCTTGGCCTCGCGGTCGTTGCTCAAAAGGTCGGCGACGACATGCGAGGTGAGCGCCTCCTCCGCCTCGAGCTGCTGGCGCTGAAGCCCGTGATTAGCCGTCACATGGCCCATCTCGTGGGCGATGACGGCAGCCAGCTCCGACGAATCATTGGCAAGCGCCAGAAGGCCGCGGGTGATGTAGAGATAGCCGCCCGGCAGGGCAAAGGCGTTGACGCTCGGCGAATTGAGGATGGTGATGCGGTAGATCTGGTTCGGATTGTCCGAGACCAGCGTCAGCCGGCCGACGACCTTGGCGACCATCCTTTCCAGCTTGGGGTTGGAGTATTCGCCGCCATAGGTGTGCAGGATGCGCGGATGCTGCTGGCGCGCCAGTTGCACCAGCTTGTTGTCGCGCGTCACGTTCGCCGCCGTGACCGGATCGGACGACGGCTTCAGCGCATCGTCATACATGCCGCCATTGAGGCTCTGGCAGGCCGAAAGCATGAGCACAAGCGCGAGCGGCGCCAACAGGTGGCTGCGCGGGCGTCGCCTTCCTTGCCTCATGGCCCCTCTTCTTGTGGCACGGCTGTACAGAACGGCTTCCTTCCAGGGCAAATCGACGCTTCGCCGGAATCGCAGGACAGTGTTACGCATCGCCGCGGCCATGGCAAAGCGGCATTTGGTCGGAATGCGCATTTGCTTGCCAATTATGACAGCTTGCGGGCAAACGAACCATTTTCTCGCCGCCTTTCTCATTCCCGCTTTTGCCCGGATAGGCGTCTGCCGGGGGCCGGTTCCTCGGCCGTGCCCAAACCGACGACGTGTCCGGCCTCGACGCGCACGACCCGATCGGCGATCCGCCTTGCATCCTCTACATCATGCGTGACCATCAGGATCGTCATATCGGTGCGGAAATGGAGTTCACCCACCAGCCCGGTCATTTCCCGGCGAAGCGCGGCATCGAGCGAAGCGAAGGGCTCGTCGAGCAGCAGCACCGGACGGTTCCGCACGAGAACGCGTGCCAGCGCCACCCGCTGGCGCTCGCCTCCCGAGAGTTCGGAAGGCAGCCGCTTTTCCTTTCCCAAAAGTCCGGTACGGGCGAGCGCATCCGCTACCGCGGCGCGATCCTCCCCGGAAAGCTTCAGCGCCGGAGACCGCCCGAGGCCGACATTCGCAGCGACATCGAGATGGGAGAATAGGTTGTTTTCCTGAAAGACCATGGAGACGGGGCGAACCGCCGGCGGCAGCCCCGTCACATCCTCGCCGCCGATCAGGATGCGGCCATCGACGGGTGTCTCGAAGCCGGCGACGAGATTGAGCAGCGTCGATTTTCCTGCCCCGCTCGGCCCCATGATTGCCGTAACCGATCCGGCCGCGAATGACAGGTCGAAGCCCATTTCCATCTCCGCATAGCGGAACGTGACATGATCAAGCACGATTTCGAGACCGCCGCGCCCGCTCATGCCGTGCCCTTCCCCAGCCGGTCGGAGATCGCCATCAGCCCGAGGCAGAGGGCACCGAGCAGAAGCGCTATCCCCGCCGCATCCTCCGTGCGGTAGCTGCCCATGCGCTGCATCAGGAGGTAAGGCAGCGTCTGCACGCTATCGCTGCCGAAGAGCGCGATGACGCCGAGGTCGCCGAGCGACAGCGCCATGGCGAAGGCGAAGGCCGTGCCGAGGGGACGCCCGAGCACCGGCCCGTCGATCAGCCGCAACCGGCTCCAGCCGGCGATGCCGAGCGCGG
>JBDZVC010000204.1:0-7641 GCA_040255475.1 Phyllobacteriaceae bacterium
TTCGGCAGCCGGGTCGCGTCCCAGAAGGATTCGTTCATGACGATGATGATGTCGGGCGCGTCCGGCGGCACCGATATGGCGTCGTTCGTCGCGATGCTCTGGATTGCCTTTTTCGAGTAACCCTTCGGCTTGGCTACATCGGCCATCGGCACGTTGAGAATGAAGGCGGCCGCAAAGCCGTTATGGGAATAGTTCTCCTTCTGGTCCCACATGATGGGACTGATGCTGAGCCGGTCGCGCAACCAGGAGAAGGTCGAGTAATCCATGATCGATGCGAAGGAGACGAGGACCGGCAGCGCTACGACAAGCCGCACGATGCGCCCGCGCAGGGCGAGTGGCCTCTTCCGGCGCCACAGCATCAGCGCCGCGACCAAAAGGGCGATGCCGCCGATCGCGCCAACCACCACCGCCACCATCGTCCACGGCCGCTCCCGCGCGAGCAGCGGCAGGAGATCAACGATCTGCCGCGCATAGAGGATATCGACCGGATAGAGCGGATCGCCGAGATAGCGGGTCTTCTCATGGCTGACGAAGGCCATGGCAAGCACGATCGGTCCGACGATAAACAAGGCCTGATGCGCGCGTCCGAGGATCGCATCGAGCGCTATCAGAAGCAGCGCAAAAAGAAGAACAGTCGACCAGCCTGGCATGCTGATGGTCGAGAAGAACTGCACCGTCTCGGTAAACGAGCCGCGCACGATGAGTTCAACCAGGAAGACAAGAACGGACGCTAGAACAACAGTGACCAGCACCGAGCCGGCCGCCCGCAGAAAGGCCCAACGCCGCGCGGCCGGGGTATGCTCATGGGTCCCCGACGATTCCGGAATTGGGCGATTTCGAAGCGAACCCGTCAATGCATCTCTCCGCAGCGTGCCCTGGCCATCGCACGCCGTCATATAGCTGTCATCCGATTGTCACATAAGTGAGGCAGCGCGGAAGAAAAGTGACGTTTCGGTAATGTTCATCAAATCTTACACGGGAGCGAAACGTCGCGTGATTGCAGGCAGGAAGACCAGACTCAGGAGAGGATAAAAAATCTATTTAAATTCAGAAATATATAAAAGTATCGAAAAGTAACTTTACATTCAAAACTATGATTATCGCCGCAACGATCCATGCAATCCAGGCAGTCTTCCTTGATACTGCGAACTCTCCCATCTGGCCCCGATCAGTGACGAACTGGATCAGGGGCACGATGGCAAAGGGTAATTGCATGGACAGAATCACCTGACTGAGCACGAGTAGTTTGGCCGTCCCGCTTTCCCCATAGAGCGCGGTCACGACGATCACCGGTATGATGGCGATGCCCCGCGTGACGAGTCGCCTTGCCCAGGGTGGCATCCTGAGTTGCAAGAACCCTTCCATGACGATCTGCCCGGCAAGCGTCGCCGTCACGGTCGAATTCAGGCCGGAGGCAAGCAGCGCCACTGCGAACAGGGTCGAGGCAATACCGAGCCCCAGAAGCGGCGACAGGAGTTCGAAGGCCTGATCGATCTCCTCCACCGCATGGCCGCGGGTGTGGAACGTGGCCGCCGCCACAATCAGGATCGACGCGTTGACGAACAGCGCCAGCATCAGCGCGATGGTGGAATCGATCGTCGCGAACTTGACCGCCTCCCGCCGACCCTTCGGGCTCCGCTCATAGGCGCGCGTCTGCACGATCGAGGAATGCAGATAGAGATTATGTGGCATGACCGTCGCGCCGATGATGCCGATCGCGATATAGAGCATCTCCGGATGACGGACGATTTCGGGCGACGGCACGAAGCCGCGGACCAGTTCGCCGACAACCGGCTGCGCCGCGACCACCTGAACGCCGAAGCAGATCGTGATGACGATAAGCAGCGCCACCACGAAGGCTTCGATGTAACGGAAGCCCTTGTGCATAAGGAGAAGCACAAGAAAGGCGTCAAGCGCGGTGATGAGTGCGCCGGCGATCAGCGGGATGCCGAAAAGCAGGTTGAGCGCGATTGCCGTGCCGATCACCTCAGCGAGATCGCAGGCGATGATGGCCAGTTCGCACAGGAACCACAGCGCCAGGTTAACCGGGCGTGGATAATGCGCGCGGCAGGCTTGCGCCAGATCGCGCCCCGTCGCGATGCCGAGCCGCGCGGCGAGCGCCTGGAGCAGTATCGCCATCAGATTGGAAATCAGGATGACCGATAACAGCGTGTAGCCGAATTTCGAGCCGCCGGCGAGGTCGGTCGCCCAGTTGCCCGGATCCATATAGCCGACCGACACCATGTAGCCCGGTCCGGCGAAGGCGAACAGCCGCCTCAGCCACGACGCGCCCTGCGGTATCGCCACCGTCGCGTTTACTTCCGCAAGACTCGCCCTTCCCCCTCCTTCTGCAGGCTGGGAACGGCTTTCATCGGCGGAACGGGGGGCGATCTGAAGCATGGCGGCAATCTGAATATAGCATATGCTATAATTGAAAGTTAATGCTAATTGACGGCTTGTCAAGACGCCTTCGCTGCCTCCTCCCCCGTTAGGGGTTCCAATTCCCCGTCCGCTGACGCAAATAGAGGTGACTGGGAGAACCGCCGGAACGACCATGGTGAGCCGACCGACGCATGCCGACGACCCTTCGCTTCCCGACGCGGACGTACAGGCCGAGGCCTTTCGGCAGGCGCGCGAAGCCCGCAAGGTCGAACTGTTCGAAGACTATGTCGAACTGATCGATGATCTCATTCGTGACGGCGGCGAAGCGCGTCAGGTGGATATCGCCGCGCGGCTCGGCGTCGCCCAGCCCACCGTCGCGCGCATGCTGAAGCGGCTGATCGAGGAGGAGCTCGTCTCGCGCAAGCCCTATCGCGGCGTCTTTCTCACGGAGCGTGGCCGCGCGCTCGCCGAAGCGAGCCGTATCCGCCACGGCATTGTCGAGCGCTTCCTGACCGACATCGGCGTCGACCCGGAGATTGCGCGACGCGACGCCGAGGGCATCGAGCACCACGTCAGCGAGGCGACGCTGGAAGCCTTCCGGCTCTATTCCGCCGGCTGCGTCAAGCGACGATAGCGGCTTCTACTCCATCACAGCGTGTGTCGCTGCTCCGCCTCCCGGCTGGTGGTTCGGCGAGCGCAGGAGGAGAATGATCGGCATGGCGATCAGGCAGATCACCATCATGAGCCTGAAATCGTCGAGATAGCCGATCATGGCTGCCTGACGCGTCACCTCCCCGTCGATTTGGGCGAGCGTCATGGGATCGCCGGTCAGGAGCCCCGGAGCGTGGTTGACGACGTTGCGGTTGAACGGCGTCAAAAGGCTGCCGATCTCCGCGTGATTGACCTGTGTCATCTGCGCAAGCACGGTGGAAACCACCGAGATGCCGATGCTGGAGCCGACGTTGCGCACCAGGCTGAACAGGCCGGTGCCATCTGTCCGGTAGTGGGGCGGAAGGGTGGCGAAGGCAAGCGTGGTAAGCGGCACGAAGACCAGACCCATCCCGATCCCCTGGACGACGCCGCTGGTGATGAAGGGCCATTCCGACATGTCGATGGAGAAGCCCGCCATCATGTGCATGGAATAGGCCGTCAGCGTCAGTCCGATGAAGACGAGGATGCGTGCGTCGACGATACGCGTCAGGCGACCGACGATGATCATGGATATCATCGTGCCGACACCGCGCGGCGCCATGACGATACCGGTGGTGATGACCGGGTAGCCGAGCAGGTTCTGCATCAGCGGCGGCAGGAGCGCCAAGCTTGCCAGAAGCACGATGCCTATGATGAAGATGAAGATCAGCCCCATCGAGAAATTGCGGTCCCGGAACATGGCGATATCGATGAAAGGCTTCTCCGCCGTCAGCGAATGAACGACGAACACCCATGCGCCCGTGATCGTCAGCGCAAACTCGATCCAGATTTCCGCCGAATTGAACCAGTCGAGTTGCTCGCCGCGGTCGAGCATCATCTGCAGCGCGCCGATGGCGAGCGACAGCATGGCGAACCCGAACAGGTCGAAACGGCGCGCGCGCGTCGGCTCCTTGGGCAGGAAGATCAGGATACCGGCAAAGGCGAGGATGCCGACCGGCAGATTGACCAGGAACACCCAGCGCCAGTTATAGCTTTCCGTCAGCCAGCCGCCGAGCGTCGGCCCGATGATCGGCGCCACCATGATGCCTGCGCCCCACATCGCCATCGCCTGGCCATGACGCTCGCGCGGATTGATGTCGAGAAGAACGGCCTGCGAAAGCGGCACCAGCGCGGCGCCGCACACGCCCTGGAAGAGGCGATATATCACCATTTCCGGCAGGCTTGTCGCAATGCCGCAGGCGACCGAAGCAAGCGTGAAGCCGGCAACGGAAACGAGGAAGAGGTTCTTGCGACCCAACCGGTCCGACAGCCAGCCTGTCACCGGCGTCATGATCGCCGCCGCGACGATATAGGAGGTCAGTACCCAGGTGATCTGATCCTGCGCCGCATTCAGGCTACCCTGCATATGCGGCAGCGCGACATTGGCGATCGTGGTGTCGAGCACCTGCATGATCGTCGCCAGCATCACCGCCACGGTGATGGCGCCGCGGTTGCTGACGGGTTCCGCAGCCTGCCCTATAGCGGCCGCTCCGCTCATGTCAGAATATCCCGCGCTCGAGCCTGGTCTTGCCGGTATCGACCGTCACGTCGGAGCTCATGCCGGCGCGCAGTATGTCGGCGCCCTTCTGGTCCACGCGCACCCTGACGGGAATGCGCTGAACGATCTTGACCCAGTTGCCGGTCGCATTCTGCGCCGGGATCAGCGAGAATTCCGATCCGGTTCCCGCCCCGATCGACTCGACCTTTCCATCAAGCTTGAGCCCCGGATAGGTGTCGACGGTCACCACGACCGGCTGACCGGGGTGCATGTCGGTAAGCTGCGTTTCCTTGAAATTGGCCTCGATCCAGGTGTCGCTCGTCTCGACCAGGGAAAGCATTTCGGTGCCTTCCGAGACGTACTGGCCGACATTGACCTTGGCCACCTGGCTGGCGATGCCGTCCTTGGGCGCCTTGACCGTCGTGCGTGCCAGATCGAGCATGGCCTGCTCCTTCGCCGCCAGTGCGGCCTGTACGGTCGGGTGGGCGTCGATCGGCGCGCTGGGATTGCCGTCGAGCGCGGCGGCCGCGGCGTCCACGCCCTTCTGCGAAAGCTCGACCTGCGCGTCAGCCTGTTGTGCCGCAAGGCGGCTCTCATCGAGGGCGGAGGCGGCGGCGAAGCCCTTGCCGTTAAGTTCTATCGAGCGCGTCAGTTCACGGTGCCTGATCTCGGCCGTTGCCTGGTCCGCCTTGAGCTTGGCCTCGGCCGTCGCGTAGGCGGCGTGCAACTGCTTGACCTGAAGCCTGGCGTTCGCCAGCGCCGCATTAGCCTGGTCGACCGCAATGCGGAAGGGCTCGGGATCGATCTTGAAGAGTACGTCCCCTGCCTTCACCTTCTGGTTTTCCCGAACATCGACCTCGATGATCTTGCCGGCGACATCCGAGGAGACCGCGGCCATCGTCTGCTTGACGTAGGCGTTATCCGTCTCGATGTAGCGGCCGCCGGTCAGCCAGAAATAGGCACCGCCGATTGCGAGAAGCAGCGGCACGCAAATCATCAGCACAAGACGCAACATACGCCGCTTGCGCCTCTTGGGCGGAAAAGAGGTCTCCGGAACGGCCGGCTTCACGTCCGCCGGCACTTCGACACGCGCATTCATGCAATTTCTTCCTCGCGAACCGCGATAACCTCTGAAAGGTTCGCGTTGATCCTGTTGAGCGCACCAACCAACTGGAGACGTTCGTCTTCCTCGAAGCCGGCAAAAGCATCCTCATAAACTTCTGCCGCCACAACCTTCATGACATCGAGCAGGTCGCGGGACTTCTCCGTAAGGTAAACAAGTTTCGCACGCTTGTCCGCCGGGTCGGGCTGGCGCACGACGAAGCCGCCGGCCTCCATACGGTCCACCAGGCGGCAGACGCTCATCGGCTCGATCTCGAGGATATGCGCCAGCGCGACCTGGGTGAGCCCGTCATTGCGCGATAGTTGCGCCATCGCCCGCCATTGGGCGGAGGTGATGTTATAGTCGCCCGCCTTCTGCTCGAAGCGCCGGCGCAGAAGCCGCGCCGTGTCGTTGAGCAGATAGCCGAAGCCATTGAGGGTGTTTCTGGACGATGCCATAAGCGGCGATATAATCACCTAGCTTATTATATCAAGTTAATTTTTGTCGATCGCCATAGAAAAGCGCGGCCGACGCTCCCGGTCCGGCCGACCTGCCCTCACCGAAACGGCTCGCCGCACCATTTTGTTTGCACGAAACGGCAAAGCTGTTAGGGGAAAAGCACGATTCCCGCACACGTGTAAAAGCACGGCGTGGAGAGTTGCCCGTTCTGGGAAGGTCGCCGGTTGGGAACAGGCGGTCGGGTATTCGTTGAGGGGAGAAAAGCAGGTGGGGTTCCATCTTGCCATTGACCTGTCGCCAGCGACGGAGGTCATCGGAGCGATCGTGCTTGCCGTCGCGGCGGCTGTGCTGTGGACGTTGCTGTTCGATCGCCGGATGACAGTGCTGATCGCGCTGGCACGCATCATCGACCGCATAACCGCCTTCGTCGGCAAGGCGGTTTCCTGGCTGATCCTTCTGGCCGTCTTGGTGAGCGCCGGCAATGCGATATCGAGAAAGGCGTTTGACGTCGCCTCCAACGCCTGGCTCGAACTGCAATGGTATCTGTTCGGCGCTGCCTATCTCCTGGCCGCTGCCTATACGCTCCAGCAGAACGAGCATATCCGCATCGACATCCTCTACAACATGTATTCCCGCCGCAAGCAGAACATCGTCGATCTGTTCGGGCACATCTTCTTCCTGATGCCCTTCGTTCTCCTGATGCTTTCCTACTTCTTCCCTTACGTCCTGCTCTCCTATCATTCCGGCGAGGTTTCCACTAACGCTGGCGGCCTCATCATCTGGCCGGGCAAGCTGATGCTGCTCCTCGGCTTCGGTCTGCTCGCACTGCAGGGCGTATCCGAGATCGTCAAGAAGATCGCGATCATGCGCGGTCTCATCACCGACGAACACCAGCACGTAGCGACCCATCAATCCCTCGACGATATCGAGGAACTCGATCCTTCGGAGATCCGCTGATGATCGAGTTGATCGCGCAGAACATGGCGCCAATCATGTTCGCCGCCCTGGTGGTCTTTCTCATCATCGGGTATCCGGCCGCCTTCGCGCTCGCCGCGAACGGGCTTCTGTTCTTCTTCATCGGCGTGGAGTTGGCGCCTTATTCGGGCGGCAGCATTTCCCTGTCGTGGCCGCTCCTTTATGCGCTTCCCGAACGTTTCTGGGGCGTCATGTCGAACGAGACGCTGCTCGCCGTCCCGTTCTTCACCTTCATGGGCATCATCCTCGAACGATCCGGCATGGCCGAGGATTTGCTCGATACGATCGGGCAATTGTTCGGCCCGATCCGCGGCGGCCTCGCCTATGCGGTCATCTTCGTCGGTGCGCTGCTTGCCGCGACGACCGGCGTGGTCGCGGCCTCTGTCATCGCCATGGGCCTGATCTCGCTGCCGATCATGCTGCGCTACGGCTACGACCGCAGCATCGCCAGCGGTGTCATCACCGCATCCGGCACGCTCGCCCAGATCATCCCGCCCTCGCTGGTGCTGATCGTTCTGGCCGACCAGCTCGGCCG